>JBKJJZ010000439.1:0-3013 GCA_046597705.1 Vicinamibacterales bacterium
TCTTTTCTTACCTCGAGTTTCGCCTCCGAGCTCATTTTGCCAGCGCCTCACGCAGGCGCGAAACCATGCGCCCCTCGGCCAGCCGTGCCGCTGTGGCAATGCCGTTACGCACCGCGCGCGCCTTGGACCGTCCGTGTCCCACGAGCGCCAGTCCATTTACGCCAAGCAGCGGCGCTCCGCCGTGCTCCGTCGCATCCACCCTGGCGCGCAACCGGGCCCAGGCATCTTTCACCAGCCAGGCAGCCAGGCGCGTTGTGAAAGACGGTCCCAGTTCCTGCCGCAACAACCGCACCAGCGTTTCCACCAGCCCTTCGCCAACCTTGAGGATCACGTTGCCGGTAAAGCCGTCGCACACGATCACATCGGCCCGGCCGCTGAAGAAGTCGCGGGCTTCAAGATTGCCCACAAAATCCACGGGCGCCGCGGCCAGCAGGGCGTGCGCCTCGCGAATTACCTCAGTCCCCTTGCCGGCTTCCTCACCCACGGACAACAAACCCACTCGCGGCCGTGCCAACCCCAGCATCACCTCGGCATAGGCCGATCCCATCACCCCGAATGCGCGCAGGTGATGCGGACGACAGTCGAGCGTGGCGCCTGTGTCGAGCAACCCCGCCGAACCTGTCAGCGTGGGTACCAGCACCGCCAGGGCAGGGCGCTCAGCGCCCGGCAGGACGCCGAACGCGGCATGCGCGGCCAGCAGCGTCGCGCCTGTGTGACCGGCGCTGTAGAGGGCGTCTGCGTCGCCGCGCGCCACCGCCTCAGCCGCAACCGTGATCGACGCCCGCGGCTTGCGCCGAAGGCCCAGCAGCGGCCCCTCGTCCATGGTGATGAATTCGGGAGTGTCGAGGATCGAGAGCGAGGGGGGAGCGCCGCCGGCGATGCGGGCAATCTCCGGCGAGAGCTGGTCGGCTGGCCCAACCAGGATCACGGTGAGGCCCAGCTCACGCGCGGCCGTGGCCGCCCCGGCAATCACCTCATGAGGGGCGTGGTCACCCCCCATGGCATCAACGACGATTCGCGGTCCGGTCACGCGGCGGCCGGGTTTTAGCGAGAACTACTCTTCCTTGACCGCGCGCACCTGCCGGCCGTTGTAGAAGCCGCAGTTCTTGCACACCTGGTGCGGGAGCTTCATCTCCTGGCACTGCGGGCAACGCGTGGACTGCACCTTGGTCAGGGCGTCATGCGTGCGACGCTTGGAAGTACGGGATTTGGAATGGCGGCGTTTTGGATTCGGCACGGTCTAAGGTCCTCAGGTCTTCTCGTTACGGGTCTTCCACTTTTCAAGCGCGGCCATCCGTGGGTCCACCCACTCCTGCTGGCACGTGCACGTCTCGCGGTTCCGATTCACACCGCACACCGGGCAGAGGCCTTTGCAGTCCTGCTGGCACAGCGGCTTCATCGGCAACGCGAGATAGAGCTGTTCGCGAACCACCTCACCGAGGTCGATCTTGTCGTCGCGATACTCGGCAAGCCCCAGCACGTCTTCACCCTCGGGCGACTCGCCCTGGTCATCATCATCGTCGTCGACGTCATCAACGCCAACCACGGCCCCAACCACGGCCTTGAGGCCCCCGCCAGCCCGGGCCGCCGTCTCGGCCGTCACCTTGGCAAACTCCGCCGGGGGGACGAACCGGGTCTTGACGTCCACGTACAGCGGCACCGAAAACGGCTCCAGGCACCGGCCGCAGGTCACTTCCATTACGGAGGTGACCCGGACCTCCAGAATGACCGTCGTGCCCTTCTCGCGCCGCACGGTGCCCACCACGCCGGTGGCCCCGATGACCCTGAAGTCCTCCTTCAGGTCGGCAAAGGCTTCAGGCCCAATCTGCCGGTTCACGTCCTGAGCCGCCGTTCGCAGCCGGCTGATATCGAGCAACATGGTTCCCTCTACCGGTCCCGGCCGGTAGCGCAAACGAAGATCTTACCCTAAATACTCCACGATTTGGGCACGAACAGGTCTTCAAACAGGGCCACGGCATACCGGTCCGTCATCCCGGCCAGAAAATCCCGGGCCGACGCGTCCAGCCCCTCGGACTCGATGGTGACAGGGTCAAGAAACTGTTCGGGCCGCTCGCGAAGCTTCTCCCAGAGCCCCCCCAGAAGGCCCGATGCTTTTTCGAACTCGGCCACGGCGCGCGGGTTCTCGTACACGGCCTTGAACAGGAAGTCCCGCATGTCGAGCGTGGCCTGCAGCACAGACTCGCTCATCCGGATCTCCGTCAGCCGGCCAGCGAGTGTCTCTGTCACCACGTCCGTCACCATGGTGTTGATGCGCTGCGAGGAACTGCTGCCCAACACACCCACGGCCGATTCGGGCAGGTCACTGGTATCCAGCACGTTCGCCCTGACGGCATCGTCGATATCGTGGTTGACGTAGGCGATGATGTCAGCCACGCGCGCGATCTGGCCTTCAATGGTGCTGGCGCGATGCTCGGGCGGCGCGCCGACAGGCAGGCCGTGCTTGCCCTTTGAGTGACGCGCGATGCCGTCACGGACTTCCCAGGAGAGATTCAGCCCCTGCCGATTGTTCTCGAGGACATCGACGATGCGAAGGCTCTGCTCATGGTGGCTGAAGCCCCCGGGGACGAGCCTGTCGATGACGCGTTCACCGGCGTGGCCGAACGGCGGATGGCCGAGGTCGTGGCCAAGCGCAATCGCCTCGGTCAATTCCTCATTGAGCCGCAACACCTTCGCGATGCTGCGGGCGATCTGTGACACCTCGAGCGTATGAGTGAGCCGCGTGCGGTAGTGATCACCCTCGAGGGCAAAGAAGACCTGTGTCTTGTGCTTCAGTCTGCGGAAGGCCTTGGAATGAATCACCCGATCGCGATCGCGCTGGAACGTCGGCCGAATCGGATCGGGCGGCTCGGGCCGCAGGCGTCCCTTGCTGTCACGGCTCCGCGACGCCTGCGGCGCCAGCATCTCGTCCTCAAGTGTTTCCAGTTGCTCACGGATGGTCGACATGGAGAGGTGATCCTAATACGGGGACGGGTGTCGATCTGTGGAAAACTCC
>JBKJJZ010000454.1:0-19168 GCA_046597705.1 Vicinamibacterales bacterium
CATCGGCGCCGCGTTCAGTGATCCACCGCACGCGATTAGCCAATCTCGCCGAAAGCCAGCCTCCGAGACAGACGCCAGCCAACTCGAACACCAACCAGTCGCGCCACGGACCGGAACCACCATTGAGATAGCGCGAGAAGTAGCCGTGAGCCGTCGCACTGTCGGGGGCGAGCTGTTGCATCAGGCCGGCCGCAGTACTGGCAAACGCGCCGGACGCGCCAAGGCCGCGTCCGGCGAACACGAACGACGCCAACAACACCAACCCCAGGCCGGTGCCGGCCAGATAGGGGTTGGCATGGGGCGTGGCGTCGTGCGCGCAGGATTTCACCGGCTGCCGTCCTTCTTCACGACCTCCAGTGGAAGCTTGCGGTTGGTCCAGTCGTTGATCGACCCGTCATAGAGGCGGACCTCGTGGCCCAGCAGGCGCGCGGCAAAGAGCATTGCCGTGGCGCGCTGTCCCACCCAGCAATAACCCACCACCGTGTCGCCCGGCTTCACCCCCGCCTGAGTAAACAGCGCTTCAAGTTCTGCCGCGGGACGGATTTGTTCGCGATCGTTGAACACGTTTTCGAACGACACGGTCATGGCTCCAGGGATGTGTCCCACCGGCGCGGACCGGTCCCTGGCGTTCGGTTGCATCACGCCTTCGTAGGACGGCGTTTCGCGGCCGTCCACCAAAGCAAAGCCGCGTGTCTTCGCAGTGGTCTGGATGAACTGGGCGTCGACAATGAGTTCTTTCCTTGGGGTGAGCGGCGCGAGCGTGCCCGGTGCCACCGTCGAGACGTCCGTCGTCGTGGCGTGACCGCCGGCCTTCCATGCGCGGAGACCGCCTTCGAGCAACACCGTATTGGCGCCCAGGCCGGCGTAGTTCAGCGCAAAGATGACACGGGTGGAGGGCGAGAAGTATCCGTCGGAGTAAGACACGACGATCTTCGATTGATTGGAAATCCCCAGCTTCTGCAGGGAATCGCGCAGCCAGGCGGCGTCCGGCATTTCCAGGCTGAGGACTGACGAATCCATGGTGCTGTGATCCATCGGCGCCGACACGGCATCCATCGTGATGAACTGCGCGCCAGGGATGTGTCCAGCGTCGTACGTCGCCTTGACGCCGAGGGTGAGAATCACCAGGTTGGGATCCTTGAGATGGCTCGCCAGCCACGTGCTGTCGGTCATCAGGGAGTCACGGGGACTGGCTGCCCGCACGGCGGTGGATACCCACCCCAGGCAACAGGCAGCTGCGAGCGGCAGGACAATCGTGTGTCGAAACATATCGAACCTCTGGGACGAAGAAGCCACCGGGCCCATCCCGGCGTGCTCGTGTAGACGTTCGACAAGTGTATGCGGTTCACTTGTCGACGGTCGACAAGTGGACTGTTCCGGACATTTCTCGCGGCTGGACGCGCGGACTGGGAACCGACTATTGTTGTCGGGCGTCTACAAGAGTACCGGACACCATGGCCAAGACCCGCAACGACCTGCTGCAAGGCACACTGGACCTGCTCATCCTGAAAACGCTCGCGCTCGGGGCGCATCATGGGTGGGCCATCTCCCAACGGATTCAGCAGATTTCCGATGACGCGCTCCGCGTCAATCAGGGATCGCTGTATCCCGCGTTGCACCGGCTCGAGGAACAGGGGTGGGTGGCTTCCGAATGGGGCACCTCCGACAGCAATCGCGAGGCGAAGTTCTACAAGCTGACGCGTGCCGGCGTGAAGCAGCTTGAGATCGAGTCAGCCAATTGGCAGCGGGTCTCGGCCGGGATCGGAAAGATCCTCAAGGCCACGGTGTAGCAAGGAGACCGGGATGCCGCACCTCCGCTCCCTGTTCCGTCGTGCCGCCCTGGATCGCGAGATCCACCGAGAGATCCAGGCACATCTCGAGATGGAGATAGAGCATCGCGTGAAGCAGGGCATGAGTCTTGAGGAGGCGCGGCGTACCGCCCTGCGTGATTTTGGTGGTGTCGACAAGACCCGTGAAGAAGTCCGCGATGTTCGCGGAATCGGATTCCTGGAAGTGTTGTGGCAGGACGTGCAGCACGGTACGCGCGCCCTCCGGCGTTCCTCGGGTTACACGATCGCGGCGGTGGTCATTCTTGCGCTCGGCATCGGCGCGAACACCGCCATGTTCTCGTTGATTGAAGGCGTGCTGCTGAAGCCTCTGCCGTTCCGCGACCAGGATCGCATCACTCTGATTCACCAGTCTGCGCCGGGGGCCAGGCTGATCGATGCCGCGGTCTCGATCCCTGAATTGATCACGTTTCGACAGCGGCTCACATCGATGCGGGACCTGGTCGAGTATCACCAGATGAGTTTCACGCTGCTCAGCCACGGCGAGCCGAGCCGCGTGTTGACCGGCGTCGTCTCGGGCAATTTTTTCTCGGCGCTCGGCGTGGCGCCGCTGTATGGCCGGTCGTTCACCGACGCCGACGCGGCTCTGGGTGCCGTGCCGGTGGTCCTGCTGTCTTACGGCTACTGGCAGGAAACATTTGGCGGCGACGCGCAGGTTGTGGGCACCGTCGTCCGCATGAATGACAAAGAGCACACGATCGTCGGCGTGTTGCCCGCGTTCCCGCAGTACCCGGATAGCAATGACATCTACATGCCGACGTCCGCGTGCCCGTTTCGCGCGGATTCGGAGGCCACGATGGCTGAGACCTTCCGAAGCTTTTCCAGCCTTGCCGTATTTGGGTGGTTGCGCGACGGCGTGACGACCGAACAGGCGAGCGCTGAGATTCAGGCCCTCTCGTCATCGTTTCCGCTCGAGCACAGCAAGGACTACCCCGTCAACAGCGGTTTCACGGGTTTTGCGACGCCCTTGCGAGAGGATCTGGTGCGTGACGCGAAGCCGATGCTGCTCGCGTTATCGGGCGCCACCTTTCTGGTGTTGATCATCGCCTGCGCCAATGTCGCCAATTTGGCGCTGGCCCGCGCGCTTCGTCGCGGTCGCGAACTCGCGGTACGGTCGGCCCTGGGCGCGAGCCGGGGCCGTTTGGTGCGCCAGCTCGTGACGGAGAGCCTGCTCGTGTCGCTGATCGGTGGCGGACTCGGTCTGCTGCTCGCCCGCGTGTCCCTGCTTCTTCTCGTGCCGTTCCTTGCGCGTTTCACCTCACGGACCGGGCAGATCGACATCGATGGCGGCGTGCTTGCGTTCGCGCTCGTCGCGTCCGTGTTGACCGGGCTCTTGAGCGGAGTTCTGCCGGCGCTCAGTGCGAGCAAGTCACTGGTGCCCGCGATGCGCGAAGGGGCGGCGCAGGGTGGGGAGAGCCGGAGCCGGCGGCGTCTTCGTGCCGCGATGGTCGTGGCGCAGGTCTCGGTCTCGTTCGTGTTGCTCATCGGCGCCACCCTTTTGCTTTCGAGTGTGTATCGAATGGCGACGACCGCGCTCGGGTTCGACACCGATCGCGTCATGACGGCGACGGTGTCGGGCAACTTCTCGAAGTACCAGACGCCGGAATCCGCAACGGCGTTTTATGAGGACGTGCTCGGGAAGCTCAGTGTGATTCCAGGAGTGACAGCCGCGGCCGTCACCAATGTCACCCCGCTCTCCACAATCATGCCGGGCCAGCGGCGGTTCAAGATCCTTGGAATGGCCCAGGACCGCAGCGAGTTGCCGGAGGCCATTCACAGCGTGGCATCCGCCGATTATTTCAAGGCCTTGGGAGTGTCGATGTTGCGCGGCCGATCGTTCAACAGTGGCGACCGGCTGGATTCGATGCCGGTGGTGATCATCAACGCCGCGATGGCGGCGTTCTGGCACGGCCGCGATCCCATCGGCAGTTACATCATGATGGCCAGCCCGAATCCCAATAACCCGAACCTGCAGCCCACTGAATACCTGGTGGTTGGCGTGGTGCCAAACTTCCAGCTCCATGGTCCTGTCACCGGCGTGCAGCCAGAGTCGTATCGACCAGTGGCCCAAGTGGGCTTTGGCGGACGATTGCTCGTCCGCACGGCCGGGGACCCTGACGCGCTGGCCAAGGCCATTCGTGATGCCGTCCACGAGGTCGACGCGGAGATTCCCGTCGGCGGCGTCGAGACGCTCCAGTCGTTGAAACGCGAGGGCTTATCCGCTCCTGCGCTGACCGCCGGACTGCTATCGGCATTTGCGGGTGTCGCGCTCGTGATTTCCCTGGCTGGCATCGCGGGCCTCATCGGCACCGCTGTTAACCAGCGGACCCGCGAATTTGGTGTGCGCCTGGCGCTTGGCGGAAAGCCCTGGTCGATCGTCGCCACTGTCGTACGGCAGGGCGTGCTCCTCGTGGGTATTGGAGTGATCGCCGGCGCGGTCGGAGGGTACTTCTTCAGTCGTGTGATCGCGCGCGATCTGTTTCAGACCACGCCAACAGATGCGACGGCCTATGCCGCGGCGGCCACGTTGTTTTTGTTGGCCGGCGGCATCGCGGCCTTCGTGCCGGCAAAGCGCATCACCCGCATCAATCCGCTCACGGTGCTGGGAACCGACTGAGGTGCCAAGCCGCCGAAATCACCAGCCAGCTGGAGACGACGGGCACCCACTTGCCTCCTATGAAGTGGGCGGCCCAGGGTCTGGTTTCCGAGGAGGCCCTTATTTGACGCGCGCGGCCGTGCAGGCCATGTCGTTGCCCTCGCCGGTGATCGTACCGACGAGCGTGTTCGCGTCCTTGAGCTTGCCGTTGAATTCAAACGAAGATGCCGCCTGGAACTTGAAGGCAAGCTTGCCGTCCACGATCTCGCCCTTCAATTCGAACGAGCCCATCTGGTCGTTGCCGATCGTCCCGGTGACCGCCTTGCCGTTGGTCTTGAGCGACAGATTCCAGACCATCTTTCCATGCGGACTCTCGATCGATATGTTCCACGTGCCAGCGACGTCTGGCGTGTGTTGCGGTTGACCGGCCGCCGCGACCAACCCACCGGCGATGACGAACGCGACAAGAAAACCAAAGACCTTACGAGTCATGCGTTACTCCTGTTTGAGGGCCAGCAAGGGATCGATTCGCGTTGCCCGTCGGGCTGGCAGCCAGCAGGCGAACGTTGCGACGGCAAAGAGCACGAGGGTTACCCCAGCGAACACAGCGGCAACCCAGCCGGCAAACCGCAGGTTGCTGCCGTAGCGATTTACGGCCAACGCCAGAATCAACCCGGCGCCGGCGCCCAGTCCAACTACTCTCAGCGTTTCGGACACGAGACCGCCGACGATGCGGCGTGCCGGAGCCCCGAGCGCAATCCGCAGGCCGATCTCGATGGTTCGCTGAGTCACAGCGTACGCAACGACTCCGTAGATGCCGATGCCGGCCAGGACCAACAGCAACGGCCCGAGCACCGCGAAGATTCGCGCCGGCACGCGAGCGAACACCAGGTTCTGGTCCACATGGTCGGCGAGCGTCCGTATGTTGTAGATGGGCACCGTTTCCTCGGTCGCGCGCACGGCTTCGCGCAGCAAGGGAACGACACCTTGGGCGTCGCCGCTCCGGGGGCGAACGTGGAATTCGCCGATCGGGCCCGGTCGATCGCGGTACGAGAGGTAGATGAATGGCGTGGCGTCCTCGCCGAACGAGTTGTACTTTGAGTCTCGGACCACACCCACGATCGTGTACTCCCTTCCTGCGGTGTCGATGCGGCGTCCGAGCGCGCCGAGGCCCGGCAAGAGCCGCGCGACGAAGGTCTGATTGACCACCGCTTGCGGCGGCGCGGCCGGATCCCGGAGTCCCGCGAAATCGCCACCCTCGACGAACGGAATTTCCATCGTGCCGAAATAGCCGGGCGTCACCGTGATGGTCGACGCCTGGTCGAGCGCGCCATCGGCCCGCGTGTGACCTTCGACAGAAAAAGCACGTGTGGAGAGTCCATGTAGATCGAGAGGTACGGCTGACGCAATCGCCACGGAAGCGACGGCCGGATCGCGACGAAGGCGCTCGAGGACGTTATCGGCGAAAGCGATCGAGCTGTCTGAATCAGCCGGGCGGTTCCTCCCGCGCAGGTCATATGCCGCGAGCAGGACGCCGTCGCGGCGGAAGCCCGTGTCGGTGATGCGGCTGTCGTTGAACGTTTTCATGAAGACCGCGGACATGACGAGCACCACCAATGCGAGCGCCACTTCGGCGGCCATGAGGAGATCGCGAAGGCGATTGCGGCCGCCGACCGTCGCGCCCGCGTGCGACGCCAGCGTCGGCGCTGTACGCGCCACATACAACGCGGACGGCAATCCGAAGAGGACGCCGCAGCCGAGTCCGAGCATCGCCATGACACCGAACGTCGTGACATCCACGCTGGTCACGAACTTCAGTGTCATCCCGCCAGGCGACGGCATCGGTACCGCGCGGAGCGCAGTTGACCCCCACACGGCCACGAGCGCACCGAAGGCTGACCCGCCCATCGCCAGGACGAGGCACTCCGCCAACAGCAGGCGCACAATCCGAAAGCGTCCCGCACCGAGCGCGAGGCGGGTGCTGATTTCGCGCCGGCGTCCTTGCGCGCGCACGAGCATGAGACTCGCGGTGTTCCCGCACACCGCGAGCAGCAGCAGCAGGAGCAGTCCCTGCAACGCAAGCACTGAACCGAGCAGCATGCGATTCGGCCCGCGCGGCGCCTCGTTGAACGCGAAGAGTCGGCCCGTGATGTTGCGGTTCGACTCTGGGTAGTCACGCGCCAGAGCCACCATGGCCTGTTCGACCTGCGAGGCTGCGCCCGAACGCTGCATGCCGGAAGCGAGCGTCCCCATGATCAGGTAGCCCCGTTGGGTGCGGCTCTCCAATTCACGCGAACCGTCGGTGAGCACCGGAGCCATGGTTGCCGGCACCCACAGGTCGAACTTCTGGCCGACAGAGCTTCCATAGAAACCTTTCGGCGCGACGCCGACAACCGTGAACGGCCGGTCGTTGATGCGAATGTGCTGGCCAATGGCTCCGGTCGTGCCGGCGAGCCGGTTCAGCCAGAAATCGAACGACACGACAGCGACGGGTCGATCCCGGGGCAACACCGCATCAGCCGGTCCGATCAGCCGCCCGGACGCCGCCGACAACCCGAGCGCCGAGAAAAAATTGCCCGATACGAGCTGGCCGGCCACACGCTCGGATCCGCTGATGTCGCCGAGATTGAGCGGCAGGCTGCGCGCGGCGAACAACTCACCGAAGGCCGGCAGGCGCTCCTCCAGATCGCGGTATTCCTTCCATGAAGCGCCGGGATACGTGCCGCTCTCGGTGCGCGGCTCCACGAGCCACAGGGCCGCAGCACCTGACGTGCCCGGCAACGGATTCATGACGAGAGCCTGAACCCACGTGAACATCGCAGCGTTCACGCCAATGCCCGTGCCCAAGGAGAGGACGACAATCGCGGCCAGCGCGGGAGCGGACCGGAAGATGCGACATGCCGCGAGGACGTCGCGCAGAAGGCCTCGGATACCCATGACGTCAGCTTAGAGATCGCACACTGAACCGAGCCTTAACGCAGCGTTCAGCTGGCGTTCAGACCAGACCGATTCCGGTCAACGCGTCAGTGCGATGTCGTATTCGCTGGCCAGTGGCCGGTCTCGGCGGTCGTAATCAGACGCGCGGCCAGGCCGACCGCGGGTCGAAGTGCTCTCACCATCTCATCACGTCGCGGACCGCGGCCGAGGAACACCTTGCTCACCTCGCTTGAGCTGGCGAACCTCTTCGAGAATTTTCTGGCCGATATTTCGCGCATGCTTAGCCATCGATTTCCTCCCGAATCTTCTTCAACACGTGTGCCGCGCTCTGCGCTATGCGCTGCGTGCCTTCAGGCGTAGCACCGGTTTCGCCGCGACGGCTCTGGTCTCCATGGCCGTCTGAATCGCCGCCGCTACAGGGCTGTTCAGCCTTGTGTGACGCGGCTGTTGCTCGGCTTCGATGTTTGCGCTGATGCTCGCAGTAGTCGGGCTATACAGTGTCGTGTCGTACTCGGTGTCGCGGGCCTCTTCGCCGGTCTCGCATTGAGCGTGGGGCTCAACTCGGTTTTAGCCCGGTGGTCGATCGGCAATCTGAACGATCCGGTCGTGCGAGTCACGATCCCCGTCGCGTTGCACCAGACGACGGCCGGTGCAATGATGGGCGGCGGCAAGTTCAGACGGGCGGGGAGAAATAAATGAAGGAACGCCACGCACGCTTCGTTCGTGTCACTCATTGGCTCACGACCGTGGCGTTCGCCGCGCTGTTGCTGAGCGGCGTTCAGATCCTCCTGTCTCACCCACGCTTCTACTGGGGAGAAGTCGGCAACCTCAACATGGAGCCGCTCTTTACGCTTCCGGTGCCATCGTCACGCTCGGTTCCCACCGGCTACGGGTTCACACTTTCGGATCAGAACGGATGGAGCCGCTACCTGCACTTCCAGGCCGCGTGGCTCGTGCTCTTCACAGGAGCCGCGTATCTGGTTGCCGGCGCTCGAACCGATCATTTCCGCCTCAACCTTGTCCCGGACAAGGCTGATCGCTCCTTCCTTGCCTTGCGCGTCTCGATGGCCAACCACCTGCGGCTGAACGCGTCGGCCTTTGGCGATTCGCATTCATACAACGCGCTGCAACGCCTTTCCTATCTCCTGGTCATCTTCGTCCTCTTCCCGCTCGTTATCTGGACGGGACTGGCGATGGCGCCTGGCTTCACTGCGATCTTCCCTTCCAGCGTGACGCTCCTGGGCGGGCGCCAGTCGGCACGCACACTGCACTTCTTCGTCACTATCGCGTTAGTGCTCTTCACCCTCGTGCACGTCACCATGATCATCCTTGCGGGATTTCGCTCGCGGATGCGCCCCATGATCACCGGGGCCGTGGAGGTCCGCCGATGAAGCCTTTCACTCGTCGCTCACTCTTGACCGGCGCATTCCTCGCAGGCGGCGCCTCCGTTCTGGCCGCTGGCCGCCGATATGGTCTGGTGCCGCCAGACGCGGGCGGCATCTATGGTCCGGGTGAAACCCTCGCCTACGCCGCACACCGCCTGTTTGGACGCAACGCACTGGCTCGGGAATTCCCCCGCAACCTGATCTCGGCGAAGCCCTTCGCGAATTCGATTTCGCCGCACACGGAAGACTTCACTCGACATCAGGCCGCGAACTTCACCACATGGAGACTTGACGTGGGCGGTCACGTCGAACGCCCGGCTTCCCTTTCGCTTGCCGACCTTCGTTCGATGGAAGTGCGGTCGCAGATTACCGAAGTCTGCTGCGAAGAAGGCTGGTCCTACGTCGCCGAATGGACCGGCACGCCGCTGTCCGCGGTACTCAATGCGGCCGGCGTACGCAGCACCGCGCGCTACCTGGTCTATTACTCGTCGGACCCGTGGTGGTGGGAGAGCATCGACATCGACGAAGCCCTGCATCCTCAGACCTTGCTTGCGTGGGGCATGAACGGCGCAGACCTGCCGGTGCCCTTCGGCGGCCCACTGCGATTGCGTGTTCCGCGCCAGCTCGGTTACAAGAGCGTGAAGTTTGTCGATCGCGTGGTGGTGACAGATTCGCTCAAGAGCTTTGGCAATGGGAAGGGGCAGTCGGCCGCGAATGACGGCTATGCCTGGTACGCGGGCATCTGAGACGTTGCGGCCACAGTCATCAATGGCGAGATCGACAGGAATCGGCGGCACCTTCTTCACGGCTGCGCTGCGCACACCTCTCCTGCTGTTTCTCGCCCTTGTCGCCCTGGCCTGCGCTCCGGTCTGGTCAGTCGCCTACTACATCACTCAAGACGGACCGGCGCACGCGTACAGCGCATCATTGATGCTCAGGCTGCTGAGCGGTGACGCTTCAGTGGCCCAGCTGTTTGCGTTCAATCCGTGGACGGTCTCCAACTCGCTCGGGCACTGGCTTCTGGCGGCGCTGCTCACGTTCGTTTCACCATTTACCGCAACCAAGATCATGGCCACGCTGACGTATGCCGGCGTGGTGGGGGCCGTGGCATACCTTCGTCTCGCGACCGTGGGCCGAGAAGGCCTTGTGACAAGTCTGCTCATCGGCGCCGCGATTGGATTCAACTGGCTCTGGCTTGGCGGCCTCTACAACTTTCTCCTCGGCGCGATTGGCTTCGCCGTGACACTGGCGCTTTTCTTCCGCTGGCAGTCACGACTGAATCCCACTCGCATCGTCGGACTGGCGGCACTGCTTCTTCTGGTCTATCTCAGCCACATCGTCACGTTCGGTGTGCTTGTGGGAGCGCTGATTCTTGTCGCCCTCTCAAGCGAGGCGCCCGAACGACAACGAGCGTGCGTAGGTGTAGGTATCGCGCTGGTGCCGGTGACTCTTCTGGCGCTGCTCTACGGAGCAGGGGCTGACGGGCCCGCGCTTGGCGACGAACGCCTGTTCCCGGTCTGGCGGCGTCTATCCAACCCCTGGTCGCTCGTCAGTTGGGTCTCTCACATCCGAACGGCCGATCCGTTCTTCATCATCAGCCGCCGAGCGCTTCCCTTCTCGACGGCCACGTCCGGCGCATTCGCGGTGTTCACCCCCGTGCTGTGGCTCCTTTTGGCGCTCGCGGCACTGGCATGGAGCACGGTGTCGGGCCGTACGGACAACGCCGGTCGGCAAGGTGCGCGACGACGACTGGCGCTTATGACCCTGTTCGGCGGTTGTGCGCTGGCAGCCGCGCTTGGACCGGATGACTTCGGGACCAGCCATGGGACGCTGTTGCGCGAGCGGTTCGCGTTTCTGGCCGTGGTGCTCTTCGTGCCGCTCTATCGCACCGATGGCAACACGAAGGCCACTCGCACCTTTGCACATCTGTGCCTGGCGGGGCTGCTTCTCTTTCAGACGACCGCGCTGTGGGACTACGCGCGTCAGGGCAGCCGCGACGCCACGGAATTCCTTGTCCTCGGCGAGGCGCTGGAAGGCCGCGAATCCGTAGCGTCCGTCATCGTCCTCGAGAACGGGTTGAGGTTTCACTCGAATCCAATCGCGGAGTTCAGCAATTTTCTTGGCGTCGGGCGTCGCACCGTGGTCTGGGACAACTATCAAATCGGCTACAACCTGTTTCCGGTCGTGGCACGGGACCCGGCAGACAGGCGCTTCGTGTTTGACCTCACGAGTGCCAACGTTCTCGACGAGGCTGACCCATTACCAGTCTGGGACGCCAAAATAGCAAAGCTCGCGACGTTTTTCGAAGCGAATCACGCCAGGATTGCGAACATCCTGGTGTGGCGCCGGAACGCGCAGGTGGAAACTGTGTTGGGACGATGGTACGAAGCCGAACCGTTCTTCGAACACGGCCGCGGCCGGTTATATAAGAGCCGGGTCGAATCTTCGGAGGCCGGCTCTAACCGCCTTCGCCAAGGCTTCGGCGGTCGGCCGGCCCTTGTCCGGACGGCGTCGGAACCGGGGCGCTGAGCAAACGGACCAGCGCCAGACCCAAAACCACGATGAAGGCGTCCCTGAACATGATCGGCAGCAACAAGCCGAACGATCCTTCCAGGCTGATGTTCACGAGTATCAGCGACAGAAGGGCCGCGCGCTCGCTCCTGCCAGGGGACGTGGGCGCCATGAGCGCCACGCCAAGCGCCCCGAGCACGACGCCGAACAGCGCCATTCCCAACGGCATTCCCCTGGGCCCGAAATTACGGATGAGGTCCACCGTTGGAGTCGTGGCGTACGAGTTCAGGTTGTGACCAAAGTACAGAGACGAATACGCTCGCGCATCGCTCACCATCGGTTTGCCTGGCCAGAGAACACGCGGAACAAATCCGCTCCACGTCATCGTCCAGATGCTGGCAATGCCGTACTGCGGTTCGAGTGATTGCAACGCGGGATAACGGGCGATCGATACCGAGGCGTCGCTGACAATGTTCAGCCGCTGCCCGGCGCCGGCGAAAATCCTGGCCAGCGGGGCCGAGAGTGGATGACGAATCAGAGTGTTCGCTGTTTCAGCGGCGACCTCGAGGTGGCGCTCCAGTGACGGTGGCGGGAGCGTGGGCGTTGCCGCGGGAGCCACCGTCGGCGCGGTGGTGACCGGAGTCGCGATGGTGACCGGAGGCGCGATGGCGGCCGGAGGCGCGGTGGCGGCCGGAGGCGGAGGCTGCGCCGCCGGAGCGGGTGTGACTGGTGACGCTGCAGGCTTGGCAATTGGCGCCGGAGGCGTCACGGGTGGCGGCACAGGCGTGGCAGCCGGGCGCGCCGCCGCGTCCTTCACGGCTGCTGCAGCCGAACCGGATTCGCCTCCCCTGAGCTGCCTGAAAAGAGAGCCGTAGGTCATCCCGATACCCAGGGCCACGAACGCGAGCATCACGGCCACGACGCCCTGCGCCACAGACAGGCGTCCTCGCGCGAACCTGAACGCCAGGGCCGCAACCAGGTACTGCATCAGCAGCGCTCCGCGATTTCCGAGAATCACCATTGTCGAGAGGACAACCAACAGCGGCACGAGCAAGGCGATTCGCGGCAGGCGTTTCTGCTCAGGCGCGAACCATCGGAACCAGAAGAGGAAGTGCCCCAGCGTCGTGAAGAGGCCGGCGTATGACACCGCCGCATCAAGCGGCCCCGGCGCGCGCGGCACGGCGAATCCAATGATGCCGGCACGGAACGCGCCATAGTTCGCCGTCATTCCGATCGCGATCAGCACAAGAATGGCCACGAGCGGAATCGTTCGCTCCGCGCGGGGCGCCGGCAGCATGCGCCCCAGTTGCGTTCCAAGAGCGCGTGCTCCGCGCCATCGACTTCCAGCCCTCAATGCCAGGTACGCGAGTGCCGTATAGGCAAGCGTGAGCGCGCACGACGCCACTGGATCGGCCACGATCGTCGGGTAGGGGTACGCGAGAAAGCCGAACGCCAGGAGCGAACTGCCGACGACGAAGGCCGGTGCGTAGTGAATCCAGCTCAGGAACGTGAAGGGTTCAAACAGGTCCACAGAGCGAGGACGACGGAACGTCCAGGCTACGATGAGCGCGAACATTCCTACCCACGGAACAAGGCTCTTGGGGTGGGTTGCAGCCACCCATTGCGTGGCCGTCGCAGAGGCGAGCGTCAGCAGCGCCAGCGTGACCAACGTCGTCCGATGGGATCGGCCCTCGCGGACACTCGAGTTCTCCACAGTCATTTGTAAAGCCTACGCGGGCGGAGCCGCCGGCTCCTGTCGCCGGATGCAGAACGTCTGGTTGTCATCTGTGACGCCGACGACGGAGAAGTATAGCCGTTCGGTGCTCAGACTGGCGTACGGGAAATGGATCGTGCCGAACTTGAAGAGTGTCCCGTGCCAGGAGTCCTTTTGAAATTTCGCGACCTCCTCGCACGTGCCCTCCGGCGAGACGTTCCAGATTGCGGCAGAGCGAGCTTTGAGATTCGACCCGTTTTCTGCCGTGGTCGTGAAGAACAGGTGACCGCCCATTTGTTTCGAGTAATACACCGTGCCGTCAACCTCCGCCAGGCTGGTTCGAAGTGAGGTTCCGCGGTCCAGACGGTAGATGTGATTTGTCCGAAACTCGGCGTCCATTCCGTAGAACAGCGCGGATTCGCTGAAGAGCATGCTCACTGCCCTCCACGTTTCATCGCCTTCGCCAACGGCCTGCACGGTCGTAAATCCGTCGTCGGTGCGCAACATGCGACACTCACGATCGTCGTCACCTGTCAGGCAGAACAGTGAGTCCGTAAACCTGTCGAAGTAAATCCCGTGGACATGTTTTATCGAACCGGCAGGGAACGTATGGGCGACTTCCAGGCGGTCGCTGCCAGGACGGTAGCGGTAGACCCGAATCCCACTGCGGTCGTCGTTCATCAGGTATTCGCCGAAGTAAATATCACCTCGATTATCGACGGCGCACGCAGACCGCAGCACACGGCAGGGTCGCACCAGTCCGGATAGCTCGACGTATTTGCCGTTCCTGACAATGCCCACTGCCTTGTCGAACGTCACGAACAGTTCACCATTCTGGAGCCGCACGACATTCGTGACCAGGAATCTCAGAAGTCTCTGGGCCAGTCGAAAGCCCGCTGCCGCCCGCTTCCAGACCGGCGCAGGGATGGCGATGACCGGCGTGAACGGGGGCTTGAGATCCGGCGAATGGTAGAGGGTATTTCGCCGCGACAGATAGTGGTTGCCGTCCTCAGCCCACTCGACGGTGTAGCCGTAGAGTTCAGGCACCGGCTCGATGGTCCAACTCATGACACGCGTTCTGCGCCCGATTTCCGACATACGAACGAGCCGATGACGAGCACGTCCATCTTCGTCCGCAGGAAACACTCGATCGCCTCCGAGGGCTGGCAGACGATCGGCTCGTTTTCATTGAAGCTCGTATTGAGCACCACCGGGATTCCTGACTTCGCTTCGAATGCCTTGATCAGGTCGTAGTAGAGCGGGTTCTCGTCACGCGCCACCGTCTGGAGACGCCCGGTGCCATCAACGTGAGTCACCGCGGACAGCCGCTCTCGCCACTCCGGTCTGATTTTGTAGACGTGCAGCATGAATGGCGAGGGGTGATCCTGCTCGAAGAGTTCCGATTGGCGCTCCTGCAGCACCGACGGCGCGAAGGGGCGGAACGCTTCGCGGTGCTTGATGCGCGCGTTCAGGATGTCCTTCATATCCGGGAAACCCGGGTGCGCAAGGATCGACCGATTTCCGAGCGCACGCGGGCCCCATTCCATCCGCCCCTGGAACCAGCCGACCACGTTCCCGCTGTGGATCGCGTTCGCCGTTGCCTCCAGGAGTTGGGCTCGCTCCATCTGCTGGTATGAAACGCCATACCTGTCGAGTTCCCGTTGCACAACCGAGTCGGGAAAGGCGTTGCCCAGGTATGCGTTCTTCATCACCCAGCGCCGGCCTTCGCTCAGGATCGCGTTGCTCACGTACAGGGCGGCACCCACTGCAAGGCCATCGTCGCCGGCGGCCGGCTGGATACAGGTTTCTCGAAATGGAGTGTCGAGCAGGAGCTTTCCGTTGGCTACGCTGTTCAGCGTGCACCCGCCTGCCATGGCGATTCTCGAGGTGGGCACCTTGCCGTGAAGAGTGGCGAGGATGTGCATGTAATAGCGTTCGAACACTCGTTGCACGCCGAAGGCAAGGTCTTCGTCCCGCTGGGTAATCCCGGCGTGTTTTTCCCGGGGCTCGCCCAGTTCCTTGATGAACAGGTCTGAATACAGGCGATGGACCACCATCTCTCCGGCCTCGGTGATTTCCACACCCTGGTTCGCGCCAAAGGGCCGGAAATAGTCCGGGTTCAGCTCGAAGCCGTCGCCGGTCCGCTTCAGCATCTTCTCGAAAAAATCGCCATATCGGTCAGTCCCGAGCGGCGCCAGGCCCATCACTTTTCCTTCGTCTCCGTACTTCGGATAGCCGATGAACTGGCACACCGCTGTGTAGAGCGTGCCCAGCGAGTGCGGAACGAAGATCTTCTTGCGCGGCCGGATTTCATTGCCTGCGCATTCCGACAACAGGCATGTGACAAAGTCGCCGGATCCGTCCACCGTAATCCCGGCGCACGTGTCCCATTGAGAAATGAAATAGGCACTGGCCGTGTGTGCCAGGTGGTGCTCGACGTTGTACGTCTGAAATTTCAGCCTGGCGGGATCGACGTCGCACTCTGATGCGATCACCGCCTTCATGTCGTCGAAGGTTTTGCTCTTGCTCCGCAGGCGCGCCAGGTTAAGGAGTTTCGCCGGATGGCGCAGGGCGAACTCGACCTTCCTGTGCAGATTGGCCGAAGAATCGCGCCCCACCGCGACCGCATCGATGTTGGAGAAATCGACTCCGGCAATTTCGAGGCAGGCCGCGATCGAGCGCGTTGGAAATCCGGCGTAATACTTGACGCGGTTCAATCGCTCTTCAGCCAGCGCCACGATGGGCACGCCGTCGATGACGATGGCGGCGGACGAACCCGCGTGATAGGCATTGATCCCGAGGATGACGCTCACCGAGCAGATGCCTTCTGATTCAGCGACTGGAGATAGACGCTATCGGCGACCTGCGCCAACGGAGTCACGACGTTGCTGAGCTTGCGAAGTACCTCCGACGCTCCAATCACCATTCGATGGAGGACCGGCATCAAGTCCGCGTCACTCGGTTGGATCCCGAGACCGAAGAAACAGTCGGCCGTCATCGTGGTTCGGCCGAAGGTCTTCTGAAATGTGTCCATCAGTTCGGAAGGCGTCCAGTGCCTGACCTCGAAACCTTCCCTTTGGGCAAAGCCTCGCCTGCGGCGTTGCTGGTATTGCCTGATGCCGAACTTGTTGGGCATCTGGATGAGGGACATCCCCTCGGGCCTCAGGACTCTGACGATCTCGTCCAGCGAGGTTCGGACGTTGTCCTTGCTGAAGTGCTGGAACACTCCGTAGGAAAACACGGTATCAAAGGCATCATCTGCAAACGGCAGGAATCTCGCGTCGCCGACCACGAAATCCGCCGCGGCGCCCACCTGCATCGCAACACGACGCGCCGCCAGGACCGCATCAAGGCTCGGATCGAGACCGACCGGCCGGTAGCCTTTGGCGGCGGCCGCAATCGACCAGCGCCCCCAATTGCACCCGATGTCCAGCAGCCTTTCGCCGTGCCCCTGCGGAAGCCTGACGGAGGGAATCGGATACCGGGTCAATTTATGCTGGACCGAGAAGTAGAGATTGCCCGACGTATAGGGCACTTCGCCCTGCACAAAATCATCGATGCGGTGCTGATCCGCTGGAACAGTTGGGACACGCAGCCCTTCCGGGTTGTCCTTGGACACCTGTTTCAACGTCCGGTTGATGTAGTCGTGCGTGACTTCAATGTCGTCGAGCAACATCACCGGGACACCCTCGAAGATCGGATACCGGTGTCCTCGCGGGCAGATCAACTCCGTCCGAGACGATTCGAGCTCCTGTTTGTCCCGCGGACAAACGAGGTGTTCGACAAGCCATGCATTCATTGGATCAGGTTGCTGCCGTGCCGCTATTTTTCCGGCTCGAAGAGGTCTTTCCTGCTGAAGCCGCGCTTCTTGATGATGCGGGCCACTGATCTCAGGCGGCTGTCAACTTCGGTCCACAGGCGCCGGAATCTCTGTTCGGGCCGCGCTTTGAAGTAGGTCACGTGCGTGGTTTCGTAACCATTCGGTGAGTGCGGAGAGAAATAGTAGTTTGAGACACAACACCGCCTGCCGTCCCGCTTGACGGGATTGACCGAATGCCAGGACTTGTCGTTGGTGGACATCAAGAGCAGCCGGTTGAACATGCTGGGAATCTCGATGGCTTCCGTCACGGCTTGGTTCCAAAGCTCGAAGTTTCCACCGTCCTCCGGCTTCCAGTCAGGCGAACAGTAGTACAGCAGGTTCAGGACGCGATAGTGCCGCTGTTCAAAGTCATGCGAGTTGTCGAGATGCGGATTCAGAAAGTGGCCCCGCGTCATGACGCTGATCCCGCCCGCGTACAGTTTTGGATCGGCGTGTGGATCCTTGATTCCGGTCAGGGCCGCCACAGCGTTGACGACTCGAGCGTCCTGAAATGCGAAGGTAATATCGGAGATCAGGGCATCGTGCTTATCAAGAGCTTTGGACGTGAACTTCTTCTCGCGAAAACTTTCCAGGAGCCGCATGTCCTGCGTGGGAGGAAACGCGGCAAAGATCCTTCGGGCCAAAGTGTCGGGCAGGAGTCCGTCTACAATGGCGAATCGCGTCGCAAACGCCGCTGGTGCGGAAAACGCCTCGCGGATCCTGTCAGAATCCTGATCGAGCCTCTGAGTAATGGCAGTTACGATTTCTTCACGCACATTCGTGTCCTTCCGGGCCCATCGACACTCTAACCCATGAAGTCTGTCCTGTTGACGGGGGCGACCGGGTTTGTCGGAAGCCACATGGCCAGGGCGCTCTGGACTGCGGGTTGGCGGGTCCGCGCCGTCAGTCGCAGGCCGGCTGAGGGACGACGTGCCAATCCTGATCTTGAGTGGGCCGGCGTGGAGGCGATTGATCGCAACACGGAATGGGGGCCGCTGCTCGACGGGATGGATGTGGTCCTGCATGCCGCCGGCGTGGCACATCGCATCGCAAGGGGCGACCATGTCCCCGATGCGGTGTACGACGAGGTCAATCACCGCGGCACCGAACGCCTGGCGGAGTGTGCCCGTCGAGCGGGGATTCGGCGAGTCGTCCTGATCAGCTCGATCGGGGCGGTGGCCGACCACTCTGAGGTGGCGATCGACGAATTGACACCCTGTGCGCCGGCCACGGCGTATGGCCGCAGCAAACTGGCGGCCGAGCGGGCACTCGCCCACCAGCTGGCCGGCAGCGCCTGCGAGTGGTGCGTGCTCCGTCCGCCGCTGCTGTACGGGCCCGGTAACCCCGGCAATATGGGACGGCTGCTGCGTCTGATCCGGCTGCCGCTGCCCATGCCCTTCGGCGCGATTCGGAACCGGCGCAGTTTCATGTATGTCGGCAACCTCGTCAGCGCCGTCCACGTCGCCATGACCCATCCGGCGGCCAACGGGCAGGTGTTCTGTGTGGCGGATTCGGAAATTCTGTCAACGCCGCAGCTGATCGAGGCCCTGGGCCGGGCATCGGGCAGACCCATCTGGATGGTGGACGCCTCACTCCCGGCACTGGAGCGAATCGGAAGGCTCGGGGACGTGATCAGCACATGGACAGGTCGTTCTCCGGGTTTTGATTCCGAGTCGGTACGCAAACTGTGCGGCTCGTTGTCCCTGTCGGCCGCGCGCATTGGTGAGCACTGCGGATGGGAACCACCGGTCAGGCTCGCCGAGGGTCTGTCGGCCACTCTGGTCCGTCAGTCGTGAAGCCTTGATATCCTCGAACGCCATGCCGGATCTTCCTTCGCTGCTTCCGGACTCTGGAATCTTCGTCTCTGGACACCGGGGACTGGTGGGGTCCGCGATCGTTCGGCGTCTCACCTCGCTCGGATTCCGCAACGTCATCACGGCGACCAGGGACGAACTCGACCTGCGGAACCAGACGGCAGTCGAAGCCTGGTTCGGGCAGCACCGGCCCGAGTTCGTCATCCATGCGGCCGGCACCGTCGGCGGCATCATGGCCAACCTGACGCGACCGGCCGAATTCATCTACGACAACCTGATGCTGCACGCCACGGTTGTACATGCCGCGCACCTGAGTGCCGTGCGCCGCCTGCTCTACCTCGGCAGCTCGTGCATCTACCCTCGGAACGCCGCGCAGCCGATCCTCGAAACGGCGTTGTTAACAGGAGCGCTGGAGCCGACCAACGAGCCGTATGCCGTCGCGAAAATTGCCGGCATCACGATGTGTCGCAGCTACAACCGGCAGTACGGCACCCGGTATATCAGC
>JBKJJZ010000591.1:0-7789 GCA_046597705.1 Vicinamibacterales bacterium
GGACGCCCTACGGTCGAGCGACGTAGGGCGTCCCTTCAGGGGCGCCGGGGCAAGAGCGACGTAGGGCGTCCCTTCAGGGGCGCCGGGGCAAGAGACAATGGTGCAGATGCGGACGCACGTGATGCTGGCGCTCGGCGCCGTGGTCTTCCTGTCGGCCTGCGGCGCCACGCCCGAACCGGCTCCGGTGCCCGCCGGTAATCCAACACCGTCGGTCGCGCCCGCTCCGGCCGCGCCGGCGGCCGCGTCCGCCAACGCCGAAGCGAACACGCTCTTCACGGACGCTCGGGCGAAGGCACTTGACCGGTCGCGCCAGGGCGTCACAGCAGCAATCGGGCTGCTGGAAAAAACGGTGCGCCTGGATCAGACCGCCACCGCCTATGCGGAACTCGCGCTGGTTTACGGCACGCTGGACGACGGGACGGATCCACTGGTGCGGCGCCCTCGAGCGAAGGCCGCGGCCGAACGAGCTGTTGCGCTCGATGCTTCGTCCGCTCCGGCGTTGGCGGCGCGGGGATTCGTCCGGTACAGGTTTGATTGGCAGTGGACCGAGGCGGAAGCGGACTTCATGAAAGCCATCGCCATGAGCCCGGACAACGCGTTCGTGCATCACCAATACGGCGTGTTCCTGGCTGCACTCGGCCGCACGGACGAAGCGCTGCGAGAGCTGGGGCGATCGGTTGAACTCGAACCCGCCTCCGTTGCGGTGCGAGCAGACATGGTGGCGCCGCTGCTTCGTGCCGGACGCGTCGCCGACGCACGCGCAGCGGCCAATGCCTTCGCGGCGGCGGTCACCACCGGGCCACTACTCCACCAGCTTCAGTCGGACGTACTTGCTGCCGAGGGTCGGATGGACGAAAGCGCCGAGAGCCTGTTGAAGTCGCTCGCCGCTCGTGGCGTCTCGGCAGGCCGGGTGAACGACCTGCGTGGCGCGTACAAGTCAGGCGGCATGCCGGGGATGATTGACCGGCGCATTCGGCAGCTCACTGCCGAAGTCGATAACGGCCCATCACCGCCCACGTCGTATCGCCTCGCAACCGACCTGGCCATGGCGCACGCCAACCTGAAACACCGCGATCAGACCCTACATTGGCTGGCCGTGGCCATCGACCTGCACGAAGACGCGCCGCTCTACATGCGGTCTGCGGCGTCCTTCGACTTCGTGCGCGACGAGCCGCGGTTCAAGCAATTGCTGCGCCGCGCGAAGCTCGAGGCGGGTACGTAGGGCGTCGCTTTAGCGGCGCCAATTGTACGGCGCGGCTGAAGCCACGCCCTCCGTACAATCCTACCGTCCGATCGCTCGTCCGAACGCGGCCGTGCCGCCGACGACCGGCAGGCGCAGCCGGGCGGCGGCCAGATCAATCGTGAGCTCGGTGCCGGGCTTTGGCCACAGCGTAAAGTCGCGATCACTCGAAAGAATCATCAGTCCGATGCTCTTGCCGGCCGGAATGATCTGGTCATCAGGCTGCAAATCAAACGTCATCGTCACGAACTCGCCTGGTGTGAGCGGCGTGCCACGTTCGCGCGAGTGAAAGTCTCCCCCGCCCGTCAGCGCCTTGTGATTCTGGGGATCGGCCCACCCACGCGTGATCAGGTTCGAAGTGCCAATCGGACCATCGGCCCATGGAAGCTGCACGAGATAGACAGACAGGTTCGCGGCCGGCTTGCTCGACGCAAGGCGTAGCGTCACCTGCACCGTTCCTGAAATGTGTACGTTCCCCGTCAACTCAGGTGTCGCGTAGAGCAGACGATGGGGCGATTCGCTGGCGAGCGCGAGCGCGGGCGCTGCGAACTCCACGTTGTCGATCACCTTCTCCGTCCCGCGTTTCGTCGTGGGCGGCACGGTCACGAGCTGACCGCGCGACGATCCACCCGCGGTGAGCTGAAGCGTCACCACTGATGCCGCCGGATTCGGATAGTCCGCGTAGGGCGTCGGCGCCGGCGTGGCGCCGCGGCCGCGGCCCCTGCCAGGCGCAGCCGGCGCCACTTCGCGCACAATCCACGCCTTGGGATCCTTCTCCACGCCGTTCTGCACGCCATAGAGATAGCGCGTGAACCACTTGTTCATCAGTTCCATCGGCGGCGCGCCGCCGTGTCCGCCCTGATGGAAGTACTGCTGCAGCGGCACCTTCCCCCTAAGCGCATTACTGATGCGCACGCTGTGCTCGGGCACCACGTTCCAGTCGTTGAAAGCGTGGGCCATCAGCACCGCCGCTTTGATGTTCGGAACGAAGGGCAGCAGATCGCGCTCCGCCCAGAACGCGTCGTAGTCGCCGGTCCGTCGATCGCGGCCTTCGGCGAACTGCCCGTCGCGATAAATCTTGTTGCACACCGGACGTCCGGCCGGAGCGCCGCTGTTGATGAAGTCGTACAGAAAGTCGATGTCCTCGCCAAGCCAGCCGCCGGGATGCCGGACCAATCCATTCGATCGGTAGTAGTGGTAATACGAAGTATTCGGCGCGATCGGGATGATGGCTTCAAGGCCAGCGACACCAGTGGTGGCCGCCGCCACCGGAATGGTGCCGTTGTAGGACGTGCCCGTCATGCCCACCTTGCCCGTGGACCACGTGGCCTTCACTTCCTCGGTTCCAGTCACAGTGGTGAATCCCTTCGCACGGCCATTGAGCCAGTCGATCACGGCCTTCGGCGCCAGGCGCTCAGGCGAACCACCGACCGTCGGACACCCTTCCGACAACCCGGTGCCGGGCGCTTCGGAGTGCACCACGGCAAATCCGCGAGGCACCCACGCGTTGACTTGCGCAGTTGAGATGCTGGTGCGGTCCGCCACAAACCCGATCTCGGGTTGCGACTGGCGCTTCGGCGGTTCCGCCCCCACCTCCTGCTTCACGTCCCAGAGAAACTGTCGTTCCCCTGACGTGCCGGCAAAGTACGGCGACGACTCGTAGACGACCGGCACCTTCAGGCCTTCAGTATCGGTTTGCCGCTGGCGTGTCACGTCCACGTGCATGCGGTCACGTTTGCGATCGCCATCGGAGTCGAACTCGGTCTCCACCCAGAGTCTGTGGCGAATCCATTGAGAGGGGTCTTCGAAGGCCGGCACGATCTGGGCCTGGCCATTTTCGAAGACCGGTTTGGCCGGCGGCGTCTGTGCGCCGAGCAACGTGGAAAGGCCGGCTGCAGCCAGTGCCGCGATGACGGAACGGTGGTTCATGGACATCACTCGCGGATTATCTCAGTTTCCGCCACCTCGGGCCGGAGTAGACTTTCTTGCAGACGTGATTGATGTTCCCTTGAAGTATCAGCGCATCCTGGAAGGCGTCCCGGAAAGCTATCGGGCCGCGTCGGCCCAGGCCGGACTTCCCGCAGAGACGGCCGACCGGATGCTGCGCGAGTTCCTCTGGAGTATGGGCGAGCAGGTGCGCCACCCGTTCGAGTTCGAGCCGTACCATCGCCTGATCACCGAGCCCTTTGACTACTACACGTTCGGCGTGGAATTCTTCCGCCCCCTCGTGGACAAGTCACGCTCTACGCTCACCGGCCGTGAGCACCTCCAACGCATCGCGGCGCAACTGGCCGCCGGCGAAAACGTCATCTATCTGGCCAATCACCAGACCGAGGCGGACCCGCAGGTCATCAGCATCCTCCTGGAGGATGAGTTTGCGCAGCTCGGCAAGGAAATGATTTTTGTCGCCGGCGAGCGGGTGATTTCTGATCCCATGACCGCTCCGTTCAGCATGGGACGCAACCTGCTGTGCATCTATTCCAAGCGCCACATCGAACACCCGCCTGAGATGAAGGCCGTCAAGCAATTGCACAACAGGAAAACGATGGAGCGCATGGTGGAGCTGTTGGCCGAGGGCGGCCATGGCATCTACGTGGCGCCCAGCGGCGGACGCGACCGCCCCAACGGCAACGGCAAGGTCGAGGTGGCGCGGTTCGACCCGCAGAGCATAGAGATGTTCCGTCTGATGGCGCAGCGCGCGGTGCGCGCGACGCATTTTTATCCGATGGCCCTTGCCACCTACGACATCATGCCGCCACCCGGGAAGGTGGAGGTGGAGCTGGGCGAACTCCGGCAGCTGCGGCGCTGCCCCGTGCATCTGGCAGTTTGCGCTGAACTCGATCTCGATCGCTTTACCGATCCCGATCGCGACGCACGGCGCACCGCCCAGGCCGACGCCGCATGGCAGGCCGTGCAGTTCGCCTACACGCAGTTCAGTTAGGAATGGCCTGCTGTGCCGGTCCGCCGGGGCTCATGTAGGGCTTGTGGGCATCGGTCGCCAGTTGTGCTGACCCTGCGTGCTTCATCAGGTCATGCGCCTCCGCGATCAAGTTCTCCACTACTCCCCTGTCCTGTGCCTCCTGCAACACGAAACTGAAGCCGGCCACATACGACGCGCTCGTCGTCCCATGTGAGACCCGCAGACAGTGCATGTCCTTGGCTCGAATCGGTCCATGTTGGTGCGTTCCGTTAAACTGGAACGTGTACTCAGCGTCCGGTGTAAACGGCACCGACGATGCGATGGCAAATCCCCCCGGGCTCAGATCCAGAAGTACGACTGGCAACGCGAAGGGCATCACCTGACCGTTGATTTCGCCGAGTAGCTCGATTCTCGGACTCGTCCGGCGGTCGGTGTTCAAGTATGAGGCGGTGTGCAGGGCGGTCATAATGCCAGAAGCAGAGGCACGATTCGTACCAGGCATGACAGCCGGTGATTTCATCAAAAACGGCCGCAAGTTGAATTCTCGGCGTTAACGGACGCCACTGCTGTTGCGGCCCTTACATTTTCGCTGGGTCGGTCTATGCTTGCGGGTATGCCTGCACTTCGCCAGTACGACCCCGTCCGCCGCGTCGAGATTCTCGGCGATCTCTGGACGGCCACGAAGAACGGAAACACCCTTCGCGTTGAACTTCGCACACACCCGATGGGCTGGGAACTGCGGGCGCTGGTTTCCTCCCAGATGCATCGGACGCAGGTCTGCAAGACGGAAAGCGACGTAACGACAACCGCCGAGGCGTGGCGCACTGAGGCAACCACCAAAGGATGGGGGGCCTGATCCTTACAGGCCCGCGATCACTGACGCAAACTTCGCAGCGATCGCGGCAAAGCCGCGGCCCGTCGGGTGCATCTCGTTGTTCCAGTCCTTCTTATAGGTGCTGTCGCTGGCCAGTTCTCCGCGCAGATCCACGTATCGCACGTGCCCGAAACCAGGCGTGTCACTGACCCGCTTCACCATCGCGTTGAAGGTGTCGATGAGCGTGCGCATCACCTTCGAGTTGGTGTCCTGATCGGGGTGTCCCTTCCGGTGGAAGCTGGGCCGCAGCCACGGGCCTGGCAACGGCCCCCACCCCCCGAGCACGCCACGGCCATCCGGCACCGGATAGGCGTAGCCATGGAGCACGATCGGGATCGCCCGGTTCAAGTAGTGCTTCGACATTTCCGTCAGCGCACTGATCAGAAACACGTAGGCGTTGGCCAGACGCACGTCGATGATGCCGCGCACGACATCGTCGTTCAACGCCGGCAGTCCGGATGCCGCGTGATTGAGCAACATCGCGAACTCATCGCCAGCCATGTCGTTCCCGCCGCCAGAAATGAGAATGGCGTCGGGCACCCGGTTCTGCCGAAGTAGTTTTTCGAGCCGGCGTGCGAACTGGTCAAACTGTCCGCCCGAGTACGCCATGTCCTCGACGTTGTCGCCGGCATGCGCCACGGACTCGACGTCGAATCCATGATTGTCCTCCAGGGCCTCCAGGACATCGTTAAACGGATAGTCGAACCAGGAGTCGCCTTCGGCGATCAGGACTCCGGTGGCCTGAGGGCCAATCGCGGCCATCGTTTTCCTGGGAATGGCCGGGCGGGCGAGGGCTGCCGCCATGGCGCGCCGGCTGACCGCCATTGCGGCGATGGCGCGGGTCCGCTTCTTTCGTTTAATAGCGCGGTTCGCAAAAACCGCCCCAGCCGCGGCCTTTCCGCGACGTACGACTGCTGACGCTGGGAGTGACTTCGCCTTTTTGACTGCCATGGCATCCTCCGTCGAATCCGACGGCCAAACTCCCGGCACGGTCGGTCGCGCTTTCGATAGACGGACCGGCCCGGCGAATTCCTGGTCCTCTCGAAGAGCCTGGACGGGATCGACGCGCGAAACCCGGCGCGCGGGCAGCCACGCAGCGCAGGTGGGCGTTTAGTGGGCGCGTGTCAAGTGACTTTCAGCCACGCAGCACCTCTTTCTCGATGGCCTGCACGCGTCTGTCCTTTCGAATCGCGTCGAGCATGGGGTCTACTTTCAAGACGACGAGCCAGGGATCGCGTACCGAAAAGGCGCGTTCAATCGAGGCGATCGCCAGCGCATTCTCGCCCAATGCCGTCTCGATCGTGGCCTGCCGGTACGGAGCCAGAGATTCCGTTTTCAGGCGTTCCAGCATCGTGGCCGCTTCCTCGCACTTGCCGGCGAGGGCGAGCGACCTCGCCAGATTCGCTTCCATGGTCGGAGACTGGCCCGAATGCAGCACTGCGCTCCGGTGCGCCTGAAGAGCACGATCGAAATCTCCCAGGCGGTCGCAGGCAAGGCCAAGCGCCCAGTGGGCGACCGCGAATTCGGGCTCGAGTTCCAGAGCCTTCAGAAGGGGCTCGATATCGGGCTCGTACTGCTGGGTGAGGTAGAGATGGAATCCGGAGCCGACGACGGCCTTCAGGGAGATGGGATCGATGGCGGTCGCTGCCCGCGCCGCGGCGAGGGCGCGAAGAGTGTCGCCCCGCAAGGCATGAAAGAGACCCGACCACAGGTGCGGTTCGACCCGCGAGGGCGCGAGCGCCCGCGCACGAGAGAGGGCCTGGTCGGCGGCCGCAAAACCAAAACGATCGAAGAGCTGAGAGAAAGCGAAGGACGCCTGGGCATCGGGTGAGAGCGGATCCGCTTGCGCCGCCAGTTCTCCGTGAAGGCGGGCGTCCGTAAAGACCTCGCGACCTGGATTGAAGCCGAACAAACCCTGCATCAAGAGTGTGTCGCACAGACCTGATTCCGCTTCGCCGGACGACGGGGAGGACCGGAGCGCTTCTTCGAACGCGGCCGAGGCGCGTTCCAGTGACGCCCGGGTGAATTTGTTCCAGAAGTACCGGCCTCGCAGAACGGCCTCGCGGGTTCGCAATTCGCTTTCCGTGCGCGCGGGAGAAACGGGCGGCTCGAGCAGGAGGCGATAGCCGCGTTTGGGAATCGTTTCGATCGGCGCCGACTGGCCCAAAGTCTTGCGCAGGAGGGCGACGTGAACCGTGAGATTGGCCTCCTCCACGATGCTGTCGGGCCAGGCTGCTTTCAGAAGTTCGTCCTTGGTCACGATCTCGCCCCGCCGTTCCAGCAGGGCCAGAAGGACCTGGACGGTCTTCATCGGCACTTTCGCGATGTCCTCTTCGCGGAGCAAGAGCATGGTTCGAGTGTCGAGGGTGAAGGGGCCGATGCGGTGAAGCGGCATGGGGCGGGACCCGATTATGAGCGGTTTGGAAATCTTTTGGATCTATTCAGGCTTTCCTTAGGGACTCGGGCCTGGACGAAGCCTTACCTTCGCCCTAGCGATTCACGCACCTATCTCACAAGAGGAACACATGACCACCGAATCCATCAGCGCCCGCGACCTCCGAAGCTTCACCGCCGAAGCAGAGAAGAAACTCCTCATTGGAATTGCCCGACGTCTTCCATCCTGGATCGGTCCGGACCATCTGACCGTCCTGGGCGCTGTCTCGATGGCGGGAGCGGGCCTTTGCTATCGACTGCTCGCGGTGTCTCCGCTCGCCTTGCTGGGCGTCAACCTGTTCCTGTTCCTAAACTGGTTTGG
>JBKJJZ010000606.1:0-3197 GCA_046597705.1 Vicinamibacterales bacterium
TCAATCAGCACGCCAAATGGCTCAAGGTCACCCGCGACATTCCGTGGCGACGGCCGATTGCCTCCTTGAACTATCTGCTCACCTCACATGTGTGGCGGCAGGATCACAACGGCTTTACCCACCAGGACCCTGGCTTCATCGACCTCGTCGTGAACAAGAAGGCGGACATCGTCCGCGTGTATCTCCCGCCCGACGCCAACACTTTGCTGTCAGTGACCGACCATTGCCTGCGTAGCCGTCACTACGTCAATGTCATCATTGCGGGCAAACAGCCAGAACTTCAGTGGCTGGACATTGACGCCGCCATCACGCACTGCACGGCGGGCCTCGGCGTCTGGTCGTGGGCCAGCAACGACGAGGGTGGTGACCCGGACGTGGTGATGGCCTGCGCGGGCGATGTGCCCACGCTGGAAACATTGGCGGCGGTCAAGCTTCTTCGGCAGCACGTGCCCGATTTGAAGATCCGTGTCATCAATGTCGTGGACCTGATGACCCTCCAGCCGGAGAGCGAGCATCCGCACGGATTCAGCGACGAAGCCTTCGATGCGCTCTTCACGCGCGACAAGCCCATTATTTTTGCGTTTCACGGCTATCCGCCGCTGATTCACCGCCTCACGTATCGGCGCACCAACCACGCGAATCTTCACGTACGCGGGTACAAGGAGGAGGGCACCACCACCACGCCCTTCGACATGACGGTGCTCAACGATCTCGATCGCTTTCACCTGGCCGGCGACGTCATCGATCGCGTCCCCGGTTTGGGTTCCCGAGCAGCGCACGTCACACAGCTTCTTCGCGACAAGTTGGTCGAGCACAAGAGCTACATCCGCACACACGGCGACGACATGCCGGAGATTCGGGATTGGAGATGGAATGCCGGGTGATTCCCTTCCACGGGTGTATCTCGTCCGGCACGGAGAGACCGCCTGGACGATCAGCGGCCAGGCCACCGGCCGCACCGACATTCCGCTCACGGAACAGGGCGAGCGCGACGCGCAGGGGTTGGCGGCGCGGCTGAGGGACCTGCGCTTTGCCAACGTGTTCACCAGTCCGCTGCAGCGCGCGCAACGGACGGCGGAACTGGCGGGTTTTGGTGACCGGAGCGAGGCCGATCCTGATCTACAGGAATGGGACTACGGCGCGTACGAGGGTCGGCGCACGGCCGACATTCGCGCGGAGCGCCCCGGCTGGCGCCGTTTCGAAGACGGGTGTCCTGGTGGGGAAACTGCGGACGAGGTCGGCACCCGCGCCGATCGTGTGATCGACCGAGTGCGATCGTGTCAGGGCAACGTACTGCTGTTCGCACATCGCGATCTGTTGCGCGTCCTCGCCGCTCGCTGGTTGGGTCTGGCTGCCCGCGAAGGGCGCTATTTTTATCTGGTTCCAGCATCCGTCAGCATGTTGGGCTATGACCATGGCCTGGATGAGCCTGTCATCCACCGGTGGAACGACGACGGACCAGTTTCGCCACCTCGATCACCGTGACCGGTCCAAGCGCCACGAGCAACGTCAAGGCGCAGTCCGCAGCTGAGAGCGGCCCGACATCAAACGCCGCCTGGGCCGCCGGGATGTAGTGAATTCCGAGCTGCATCACGACCGAGAACACCACCACGCCCACCAAACGCATGTTCGTGAACAGGCCAGTTTCCCAGAACACACGTGTCGTACTTCGCGCGGCGAACGCCCGGAACAACTCGCCGAAGACGAGCACGGAGAAGGCGAGATTGCGCGCCTCGGACAAATCGCGTGCGTTCAGCGCCCAGACAAAGACACCCAGCGTCGCGGCCGCCTGCAGCAGACCCGTCGTGATGATGAAGCGCCACTCCGCGCGGCCCAGCATGGGCTCGTCGGGGTGACGCGGTGGCCGCTGGAGGACGTCCTCCTCCGGTGGGTCGACCACCAGTGCCAGCGCCGGCAGGCCGTCCGTCACCACGTTGATCCAGAGCAGGTGCAACGGCAGCAGCGGCAGCGGGAGCCCGCCGAGCGCGGCCACGAGCATCACGGTGAGCTCCGCCGTGTTGCCTGACAGCAGATAGACGAGCGTCTTCCGGATGTTGTCGAAGATCCCGCGACCCTCTCGAACGGCCGCGATGATACTCGCAAAATTATCGTCAGCCAGCACCATGTCCGAGGCCTCGCGGGTCACCTCTGTGCCCGTGCGCCCCATCGCAATCCCAATATGCGCTTCGCGCAGTGCCGGTGCGTCGTTCACACCGTCGCCGGTCATCACCACCACGGCGCCTCGCGCCTTCCACTCGCGGACGATCCGGATCTTGTCCTCCGGTGTTGCGCGCGCATGCACGACGTCGGTTTCCTCGCCTGGGCGTGACACGATGCCGAGCTCTCGCGCGATCGCGTGGGCGGTTACTGGATGGTCACCAGTGATCATCACCGTGGTAATGCCGGCGCTTCTGGCCGCGGCCACCGCGTCGATCGCCTCGGTTCGAGGCGGATCCGCGATGCCAATCAACCCGGCCAGGGTGGCTTTGATCTGTGCGCCGGCCGGTGCGACCGCGACGGCAAGAATGCGAAGGCCGCGCCCGCCCATCTGCGTGTTGGTATTCGAGGCATCCTCCACGGCTGCCTCGCACAGCGGAAGGACGCTTTCAACGGCGCCCTTGATATACACGCGGCCGTCGGCGCGCTCGATCGACATCCGCTTCAGCACAGAGTCAAACGGCACCTCCGCGATTCGAGCGTTCGTCCCCTCAATCTCGTCTCGATGAATCCCGCGCTCGGCGGCGGCCATCAGGATCGCCAATTCAGTGGGATCGCCGACACCGCCCTGCCCATCGCGCCCGACTTCGGCATCGCAACAGGATGCCGCTGCGAGCAACAGGTGCGCGTGGTCACGGCCCCACAACTCGCGCACGCGCATGACGCCGGTGGTGAGCGTGCCGGTCTTGTCGGTGCAGATGACCGTGGCCGCGCCCAGGGTCTCGACGGCGTGAAGGTGTCGGACGATCACGTGGCGCTTCGCCATTCGCTGAATCCCGACCGCGAGCGCGACGGTGACGATCGTGGCCAGCCCTTCCGGCACCGCGGCCACCGCGAGCGAGATGGCCGTCAGCGCGACGTCGGCCAGAGGATTGCCGCGCCAGAGCCCCAGGCCCGCGACGACGGCGACGATCCCGATGCATGCGAGCACCAGCAGCCGCCCCACTTTCTCCAGCTGGTCTTGCAGCGGGGTGGCCGGG
>JBKJJZ010000484.1:0-13237 GCA_046597705.1 Vicinamibacterales bacterium
GTGACGATCGGCCGTAACGAAGGCGCTCGGGTAGCTGCGGGAGGCGAGCGCCCGTCAGACGCCTCGCTCGGCGGAGGCTTCTACTACCAGCCGACGCTCCTGGATGGGGTGTCAGCCGACATGCGCGTGGCGCAGGAGGAGATCTTCGGGCCCGTGCTGGCCATCATCAGCTTCGGGGACCTTGACGAAGCCATCAACATCGCGAATCGAAGCCAGTACGGCCTTGTGGCCGGCGTCTGGACGCGTGACATCAACAAGGCGATGTCGGTCTCGTCCCGTATCAAGTCGGGGCAGGTTTATATCAACACCTACGGCGCGGGCGGCGGCGTCGAATTGCCGTTCGGTGGATACAAGAAAAGCGGCTACGGTCGAGAGAAAGGCCTGGAGTCGCTCGCCAGCTACACGCAGGTCAAGAATGTCTGCATCAAGTTCTGAACCGACATTATTTACGGATTTATTATTGACGATTAGTTATTCGAGCGCTTTCTGTCTTTCATGTCACGCATGCAGCCGTGATCCTTTGTTTCAAATAACAAATCGTAAATAACAAATCATAAATAACGGAGCTCTTAACATGGAACGACTCGGTTTTATCGGCCTGGGCAACATGGGACGTCCCATGGCGTCCAACCTCCACCGCAAGGGCTTTCATGTCCTGGCCTTCGACGTCAGCCCGGCCCAACGTGCGATTCTCGAACACATCGGCGTCGACATCGCAGCGTCCAACGCGGCGGTTGCGGCTGAGAGCGACGTCGTGTTCACGATGCTGCCGACCTCGGCGGTCGTTGAAGACGTGGTGACGGGACCGGGCGGCCTGCTGGCGAATCTGCGGCCCGGTAGCGTGCTGGTGGACATGAGCACAATCGACCCATTGGTCACCGACCGCCTCGCAGCGGCGGTGGCGGAAAAAGGCTGCGGCTTTGTGGACGCGCCGGTGGGAAGACTGGCCAGCCACGCCGAGCGCGGCGAGTCACTCTTCATGGTTGGAGCCGCCGACCATACGTTCGCAAGGGTAAAGCCGCTACTCGAGGCGATGGGCACCACCGTGCACCACTGCGGCGGAACCGGCACGGGCATGCGGACGAAGCTCGTCAACAACTACCTGGCGATCGTATCGTGCGCATTCAACGCCGAAGCGCTGGCACTCTCGCAGCGTTTCGGACTGTCGCTCCAGAAAACACTCGACGTCATTCATGGCACGACTGCGACGAACGGCCAACTCAAGATCGCCTGGCCATCCAAAGTGCTCAAGGGCGACACGGAGCCGGGTTTCACCATCGACCTGGCGCATAAGGATTTGACCCTGATTGTGGATGCCGCGAATGCCGCTCGAGTGCCGATGCCAATCGGCGCCGCCGCGCGCGAAGCCTTCAGCACGGCCAGAGGTCAAGGCCAGGGCGCCAGGGACTTCTCGGCGATGGCCGATGTGTTGTGTGATTTGGCCCGGATTTCCAAGCCGAGACTGAGCCAGTAGCTCGTCTTCAGTCGAGCGCAAGTAACCGCTTCGCGCGCACGACGACCGGCATGTCGACCATCCGATCGTCGAGTCGAATGACGGCTTCCCCGTCGGACTGTGCCTGCTCGAATGCGTCGACGATGCGCTGCGCGTGCGTGCGCTCCTCGGGTGAAGGACTGAAGACCTCGTGAATCACAGGTACCTGGCTGGGGTGGATGGCCATCTTGCCGCGGAAGCCCATCGACCGCGCGCGCAGCGCATCGCGGCGCAAGTCATCGAGCGCGGTGATGTTGATGAACACCGCATCGATAGCGTCTGCACCAACCGAGGTGGCCGCGAGCACGACCTGGGAACGCGCAAACACCAATTCGTCACCGTCGATGGTGCGCGGGATTCCGATTTGCGCGGTCAGGTCTTCCGCGCCAAACAGCAGGGCGGGAATTGACTCAGCAGCAGCGGCAATCGAAGCTGCGTTGAGCACACCGCGAGCGGTTTCGATCAGCGGAATCACCCGGCCGGATGCCGTCGCCCTCGCCGCTGCTGCGACCTGCGCCGGCACTTCGGCTTTGGGCAACACGATCGCGCGGATGGACTGCAGACTGGCGATGCTCTCGATGTCCTCGCTATACCAAGCACTGCCGAAGCTGTTCACCCTGACAATCAGCGAGGCTGATGTCGATGGTGGCTGCGAAAGAAACGCGACGACTGCAGTCCGAGCCTCAGCCTTTCTGGTGGGATCAACGCTGTCTTCGAGGTCGAATACGACCGCATCGGCGCCCGACGCGAGTGCGCTCGCGAACCGATCAGGCCGCGTGCCAGGAACGAAGAGCAGCGATCGCATCAGCGGCTCGGCAATCCCTTACACGACCGTCAGCCACGCCTCTGACCGCGCGTGGCCACCACGAACGGCCGACAAGTACGCGTCACGAAGGGCCCGCGTGATTGGGCCGGGGACGCCGGCGCCAACCTGCCGGCCGTCGATGCTGGTGACGCCGGCAACTTCGGCGGCAGTGCCACACACGAAGACTTCATCGACCACGTAAAGATGGTCGCGGCTCAGCCGTGACTCGCCGACGGGAATCCCCAGGTCCTTTGCGAGCGTGACGACGGTGTCTCGGGTGATTCCTTCGAGAATTGCGTCGGTTGGCGGCGTGATCAACCGGCCGTTGCGGACGACGAACAGGTTCGCGCCGGTGCACTCGGCCACATAGCCTTCAGGATCCAGGAGGATTGCCTCGTCGAATCCGGTTCGCTGCGCATCGGTCTTCGCCAGGATCGAGTTGGCGTAGTTGCCACTCACCTTGGCCTTCGTCATCATCGCGTTCGGGTGGTGCCGTGTGAAGCTCGAGACACACGCCTTCAGCCCCTGGTCGGCAGGCTTCGAGACGTACACGGACTGTTCCCACACCGAGACGGCCACGTGCGGTTTACCGGTATCCAGCGTGAGGCTCCATCCTCCATCGGCCAGCCACAGCAGGGGCCTGATGTAGCAATCGCCGAACCCGTTTGCGCGCACCGTGTCGCACACCGCCTTCATCATCTCGTCCACTGACTTCGGCAAGTCACGGAAGCCGACGATGCGGCAGGAGTCGTCGAAGCGCTGCATATGCTCGCGCAGGCGGAACACGGCCAGGCCCTTTGGCGTCTGGTAGGCGCGGATGCCTTCAAATATCGCCACGCCATAGTGAAAGCCGGCGGTAAGAAAGGGAACGGTAGCTTTGTCCGAGGCGATCATCTCGCCGTTGATCCAGGTGTAATTACTCTTCATGAGGGTCTCTACCAGATGCCGACCCGCCCCGACACCGACGCAATCAGGCGCGCGCTGTCGAAACCAAGGCCTTGCTTGAACACGAGTTCCACTTTTCGCACGTCGGCAATCGTACTCGATGGGTCTCCCGCAATGACGACGAGATCCGCCTGCTTGCCCACCGTGATCGAACCAACGGTCTTGCTGCGGCCCAGATACTCGGCGCCGTTGAGCGTCACGATCTTGATGGCTTCGAGCGGCGTGAAGCCACTCTCCACGAGCAATTCAATCGTCCGCTGATTTGAGAACCCCGGAATCACGCCACCGCCCCCGGTGGGATCGGTGCCCGCGATCAGCATCCCACCCGCGCGCGCGAACGCCAGATCGAGCTTCATCGCCTTCGGGAACAACGTGGAGTAGATGGACTGTGTGCTCTTCGCCGTCCGCGCAAAGCCTTGCTCGAACTGCTCGCGAAGCGGTGTCACGAGCACTTCGAGTCCTGGCGGCATGGGCCGGCCCGGCGTGAATGTCTCGAACACCGCAGGCGTTGTGGTCAGCGTGACCTTCTTCTCGATGAGTTTGCGCACCAGCGCCTTGAACGGTTCGCCGTTCTCGTCGAGCGACGCGATGGTCTGCTGCCCCGTGCCCTGTCCCGGGCAGACGTCGGGCAGCTTCGTGGGGACGAAATCGGTGGAGGCCAGAAACGCGTGCTCGAGGTTGTCGATACCCAGATCAGCGGCCTCGGAGTACGTGACCGAGCACAGGTGCCCCGTCACCTTCACACCGCGCTTGTGCGCTTCGTCGATGGCGGCTCCCAGATCGGCGCGCGTGATCTGCATGTACGCCTTGAAGGACGTGGCGCCTTCGTCGGCCCAGTAGTTCACCTGCCGCCGCGCGTCATCCGGTCCCTTCAGCGAGTGCATCTGGATGAAGGTGTTCGGACCATTCAGATACGGCGCCGTGGCATCGATGGCAGGGCCGGCCTTGCTGCCCGCATCCACGAGCCGCTTCATGTTGATGTCCATGAAGCCGTTCACATTGCCGCCGGTTCGCATCGTCGTGACACCGCCCGCCAGGTAGAGGCGCACGAAGCTTTCGCCCAGCTGGCCGTAGACACCGGGACCCGTGGGGTAGTAGAGGTGTTCGTGCACCATCACCATGCCCGGCATGAGCGACTTGCCGGTGAGGTCCATCACGCGTGCGCCCTCGGGCACCGCGGTGCTTGCGGCGGGCCCCATCGCCGCGATTATCCCGTCGCGAATAATAACTGTCTGATCAGCGCGCGCCGCCGCGCCGGTTCCATCAATGACCCGCACATGGGTCAGGGCAACAACGGCGTTGTCGACGGTGACAAACTGGCGAATCGCATTGCTTACAACCGGACGCTGTGCGGAAAGGGTCACTGTTGCGACAAGAAGACCCACGCAGACTGCCCGCTGTGTTGTTCGCATGGCGCGAATTATAATGCCGAATGCTTTTTCTCAACTCGATCGTGGCCGCTGTCCTGACTCTCGGCTTGGCGTCGCCTCCCACTCAGGCACCAGCACCACCGTCTCAGAAGCCTGACCGCATCGTGCTTCCGGATGTCACGGTGGTCGCGCAGAAGGAGCCGGCAAAGGCGCAGACACTGCCGGTCAGCGTGACCGCGATCACCGCCTCGATGCTGGAGCGCGCCGGTGTCTCCATCATTTCGGATGCCGCAGTGAGCGCACCGAACGTGATCTTCACGGAGTTCACTGCGCGCAAACTGAGCAACGCGCGCTTTCGCAGCATCGGCTCCAGTCCCGCGAATCCGTCGGTCACAACGTTCCTTGACGGCGTGCCGCAACTCAGCGGCAACACGTCGAGCGTGGAACTGCTCGACGTCGATCAGATCGAGTTCGTGCGGGGCCCGCAGAGCGCGCTCTTCGGCCGCAACACGCTCGGCGGTCTCGTCAATGTCACGTCGGCCCGGCCTTCGCTCTCGGCGTGGACCGGCCAGGTTGTGGCGCCGTTCGGCAACTTCAGTTCGCGCGAGGTGCGCGCTGCGGTGTCCGGCCCGCTCGCATCAACGGTTGGCGTGTCCCTGGCCTTCGGCCACGGAGAGCGTGACGGTTTCACCACCAACAGTGTCACCGGCCACCTCGTGGACGACCGCAAGGCCACGTTCGGCAAAGCCCAGCTCCTGTGGGCACCGACCGCTCAGTGGGAGACGCGTGTGATTGTCAGCGGTGAGCGCTCACGCGATGGCGACTATGCGCTGAACGACCTGGCCGCCGTCCGCTCGAACCCGTTCACGGTCGCTCGTGACTTTGAAGGCCGGCAGGATCGCGATGTGACCTCCGGCTCCTTCCTGGCCCGCCGCCAGGGCTCCAGGTTCAATGCCACGAGCACCACCGGGGTCGTGCATTGGAAGACGGTGGACGTGACGGACCTGGACTATTCACCGTTGCCGTTTGTCACGCGCGAGAACACCGAGAAGGCCACGCAGATCACACAGGAGTTCCGCCTGGCCGCGGCCCCCGTCAAGTTGTCGGACAGCGCGACATTCTCGTGGCAAGCCGGTGTTTTCGGGTTCACGCAAGACTACGACCAGGATGCCGTGAACACCATCGCGGCCGCGGTCCCTCCGTTCTTCGCGCCGTTTCCGATCAACCAGCACACGCCGAAGGGCACGATCGATGACTTCGGTCTGGCCGCCTTCGCCCACACCACGCTGACGATGAACAACCGATTCGATGTGTCGCTGGGTGCTCGTGCCGATCGCGAGCGGAAGACCGCGAACCTGCGCACCTATTTCGATCCGTCGGTGGCGCCGGAAGCCGCGCTCGATTCCGAAAAGACGTGGACCAACGTTTCTCCGAGCGCATCGTTGGCCTACCGCGTCAGCGACAACCACATGCTCTACGCGTCCGGCAGTCGCGGCTTCAAGGCCGGTGGCTTCAATCCCGCGGCGCCGCCGTCAGCCACCACGTATGACGAGGAACACACGTGGAACGCGGAAGGCGGTCTCAAGGCGACGTGGGCCAACGGTCGCGTGAGGGCCAACACGGCGCTGTTCTACATCGACTGGACCGACCTGCAGCTCAACCTCCCGATTCCCGGAGGCGGCGGGCAGTTCTACATCTCGAACATCGCCGGCGCCACCAGCCGGGGTGTGGAACTGGAAGTCACCGCGCGCGCCGCTCAGGGCTTGGACGTCTTCGGCAGTTTTGGATACACGCGGGCGAGGTTCTCGGACGGCAGCACGTCAATGGGCGTGAACGTGTCGGACAAGATGGTCCCGTTCACACCGGACTACACCGGTTCGCTCGGCGTGCAGTTCTCGCGCACGCTTCGACAGAACCTGCTGGCATTCGGCCGCGCGGAACTGGTCTGCCGCGGTGCATTCAAGTACGACGATGCCAATACTGAGGGACAGGACGCCTACACGCTGATGAACCTCAGGGCCGGCGTGGACATTCGCAAGGTCTCCATCGAAGGCTGGATTCGAAACGCCTTCGACACCCGCTACATCCCCACCGCGTTCTCCTACCCCGGCCTGGCGCCATCCGGCTTTGTCGGCGAGAGCGGTGCACCACGGACGTTTGGAGTCAGCATCGGAGTGAGGTTCTAGGGTTCGAGGTTCGAGGTTCGAGGTTCGAGGTCCAACGTAGGGCGCCCCTTCAGGGGCGCCAATTGCGCTCACTGTCTCAAAAGACACTTCGCCAATTTCGCAGACCCGTATCCTCGTCTCATGGCAAGACGGGTCGTGCTGCTCGTGGTCGCGATGATCTTCTGTCTCCCCCTCGTCCATTTTGCGAAGCAGGAGTGGGGCTCGAAGCCAACCGTCGACTTCAATGGGCCGGAGTGGAAGGCGCGCGCGGAACTTGTCACCCGCGGACGCGTGTTCGTGGCCAGCCCGCCCGATATTCGCACGCTGGACTTGTCCCGGACGCCCAACGACCCCGAGCCGATCGATCCCGCCGAGATCGTCGAATGCCGTTACGTCCACAAGGCGGTCACGGCAACCACGGCGAAGTTCCAATGCGAACTGCCGGGTGGCGACGTCATCAAGGTGAAGTACGGCTGGACTCCGGAGCGGTCCGGCGAAGTGGCCGCCACGCGCCTGCTCGCGGCGCTGGGGTTTGGCGCGGACCATGTGACCATGCTCCCGCGACTGCGCTGTATCGGCTGTCCCCTGTACCCGTTCGAGATGTCGAAGATGGCCGAGGCGTTTTACGCGCCGTGGCTCTTGAATCTGTTCGGCGGCAAATATCGGGACTTCACATGGGTCTCCGCGGAGCGAAAAAGGGCCGGGCGGGCGATCGAGGTTGATCCCCATGAAGGTTGGGACTGGCGGGAACTGCCCACCGTGGATCCGGCCAGGGGTGGAGCCACTCGCGCTGAACTCGACGCGCTCCGCTTGATTGCGATCTTCATGAACCATTGGGACAACAAGGCGACGAACAACCGTCTCATGTGCGAGGAGGGGAATGGCGGTGACAGCGCGCTTGCGCCCTGCGAAGCGCCGTTGCTGATGTTGCAGGACGTCGGCGCGACCTTCGGGCCCGGCAAGGTCAAGTACAAGAAGTGGGCCGGCACGCCCATCTGGACAGACCCGGCCACCTGCGTCGTCAGTCTGGAGTCAATGCCCTACCAGGGAGGCAACTTCACGCCGATTCAGATCTCGGAAGAGGGACGCAGGTTGCTTGCCGGGAAGCTCACTCAGTTGTCGGATCAGCAGGTCCATGCGCTCTTCGAAGGCGCGCACTTTCCACCGGCAAGTGGCGACGAGAAGGGCGAAGTGACCGGGTGGGTGCGGGCCTTCCAGGACAAAGTCCGTCAGATTGCCGATCGCTCGTGCCCGGCCCTACTTGATTGACGGTGGCGCCGCCTGATGTTTCAGGCGTTTGATGTGACCCGAGTCCACGGTCTGGCCGGTGCGGCTGATGGCCTGGAAATACAAGTCATCTCCGGAAATCTCCATCAGCATGAAGTGTGTGTCGGAATCGAACCCGGCCACTTTGATGTCGGACGGCCGAATGTCACCCAACCTGAGAGCGCCGCCGGCACCCGACGTGAAATACGTCACGCCCTTCTGCGGCGTCACTCGCTCGTAGAAGTGCTCGTGACCCGCCAGTGATACATCGGCGCCATACCGCACCAGCACGGGCTCCAGTTTCTGGCGAAGGCGCGTTGCCGCGAAGCGGTACCGGCCGGACGTATACAGCGGGTGATGGGAGAAACAGATCTCCCAGTCGGAATCAGATTCGCCCAGGTAGCGCCGAAGCCAGGTCATCTGCGCTGCGTCGAGATTGACGGTGTCCACGGCGAAGAACCGCACCGTGCGTTGGGCGATCGGACCCAGCGGCCCTTCCGTCTTCGTGAACCAGTAGTAGCGATTGCCGTTCATGTTGTACGGCCCGTACGTGAGGATGCTGACGGGGTCGTGATTGCCGTTGGCCGCATAGAACTGCACGCCGGCATCAAGTAACGGCTTGTAGGGACGCTCGAACCTGGCGGCGTAGTCTTCAGGCGTGCCGGGGCCGTACATGTTGTCGCCCAGCATGAGGACAAACGAAAATTCGAACTTCGCGCGCCACCGCGCCATCTCGGCCGCCGTATCGTACTGAGCGGTATCGCCTCGGCCAACGTCGCCCATCACGGCAAATCGCAACGACCCAGATTTCTTCGGCAGGGCCAACCCGTCCTTGTCGATACTGGACGCCTCCACGGTCGGCAGCCCGTTCGCGGGTGGCGGGGTCGTCGAACTGTCGCCGCTCCAATCGCCTGGCAGGTCCCCGAGGAACACCCACCACCCCACCGCGATGGCAAGCAGAAGCGCCGGCACCGCCGTCCACCACGGCAGGCGGCTGAATGGGTTGATGACGCGCCGCATACCTCGCAATGATCATGGTTTAGAAAAGCGGCAAACTGTTCCAAACAGCACTTTTCCGAACCGCAGTCGCGTTAAGGTGACCCTATGCCGCGAACTCACATGCGCCAAAGCGCGAAAAATCGTGAGCGCGAAAGTGCACAGCGGCTGCAACTTGCACTGTCGGCCGGCCAGCTCGGCGACTGGTCGTGGGACGCCACAAGTGATCGCGTGACGCTTGGGCCGCGTGCGGCCGACTGCCTCGGCGTACCTGGTACCGAAGCAGTCACATGGGAGCGCCTTCGCGAGGGGCTCCACCCCAGCGACCGCGATCGAGCGCGGGAAGCCTTCGAACTCGCGATGCGCGATCGGTCTGACTACGACATCGAGTATCGCGTGATGCGTCCCGATGGGACCGAGTCCTGGATTGCCTCGAAGGGGCGGGGCATGTATGCCGATGACGGCACCGCGATCGGCATGATCGGTGTCGTCCAGGATGTCACCGATCGCAAGAAGCTCGAACTCGTGCAGCATCGGCTGGCCGCTGTGATCGAGTCGTCTGACGACGCGATCATCAGCAAGGATTTGCGAGGCATCATTCAAACGTGGAACTCCGGCGCTGAACGAATCTTCGGTTATACCGCGGCGGAGATGATCGGGACATCGGTCCTGCGCCTGATCCCACCGGAGTTACGCAGCGAAGAAGACACCATCCTCGACCGGCAGCGGCGAGGCGAGCGGGTGGAGCACTACGAGACGGTGCGCGTGACCAAGACCGGCGTGCGCATCGACGTCTCGCTCACGGTGTCGCCGATTCGCGATGCGACGGGCACCGTGGTGGGTGCGTCAAAGGTGGCGCGCGATATCACGTCCCGCAGGCGCGCCGAACAGGAACTGCTGGAAGTCGAGCGCCGCGGACGGTCGGAGGCTGAGCGTCTCAGCTTCATGAAGGACGAATTCCTGGCGACCCTCTCGCACGAGTTGCGCACCCCGCTCAATGCCATCGTGGGGTGGGCCCAGTTGCTGCGGAGCCGCACGCACCCCGACCCCGAGGTCATGGAAGGCCTCGCGGTGATCGACCGAAACGCCCGGGTGCAGGCCCAGCTGATCGAGGACTTGCTGGACGTGAGCCGGATCATCTCAGGCAAAGTGCGGCTCGATAGCCAGCGGGTGGACCTTCAGGACGTCGCTCGCGCCGCCATAGCGTCGGTGAGGCACCTGGCTGAAGCGAAGGATCTTGCCCTGGACCTGGAACTTGATCCGGACGCCGGTGCAGTGTGGGGCGATCCAAATCGATTGCAGCAGTGCTTCTGGAATCTCGTCTCCAACTCGATCAAGTTCACGCCGCCAGGCGGCAGCGTGCAGGTGGCACTCAGGCGCGCGGGAGGGCAAATCGAGTTCACGGTCGTCGATAACGGCCAGGGCATCGCCCCCGCGTTTCTTCCACACATGTTCGAACGATTCCGCCAGGCGGACTCGTCCTCAACGCGGTATCACGGTGGACTTGGCCTGGGCTTGTCAATCGTGAAGAGCCTGGTGGAACTGCATGGCGGGTCGGTGCGGGCCAGCAGCGAGGGGCTGGGCAAGGGCGCCACGTTCTCCATCGCGGTGCCGGCCATGGCGACGACATCCTTGCCTGCGGGCATCCAGCGCGAGGCGCCTTCGTTGGCCCTGAGCCAGCAGCCCGCGAGTGATCGGCCCTCACTGCATGGACTCTCGGTGCTCGTTGTCGATGACGAACCCGATGCGTTGGAGCTGACGAAGCGGGTGCTGGGAGATTGCGGCGCCCGGGTACTGACTGCGGGATCGGCGCGGATGGGACTGCAGGTCCTCCAGAGCGAGAGGCCCGACATCCTGCTCAGCGACATCGGGATGCCGGACGAGGATGGCTACACGCTGATTCGCCAGATTCGTTCACTCACGCCGAAACAGGGTGGGAAGACTCCAGCCGCGGCCGTCAGTGCGTTCGCGCGGCCCGAGGATCGGACTCGGGCATTGAGGTCGGGATATCAGATTCATCTGGCCAAGCCAATCGATCCGATTGAGTTGACAGAAGTCGTGGCGAGCCTGGCGACGCGAAAATCCAGGATCAACCGGTCGCGCGCGTAAGCTCCACCGGACGCAACGACACAGAGCCGCCGATGCGCGCCGACTCGTACAACGCGTCGATGATGCGCACATCCCGTGCGCCTTCTTCTCCAGATGGCTCAGGATCATTCCCCTTGAGCACGCAATTGGAAAAGTAGCTCAGCTCCGCCGCAAACTGGTCCGCCTTCGTGCCGTTCTTGCGCTGGTTTCGTTCACCCACGGTAATGGTGTAGGCCAGCGCCGCAGCGTAGTCATATGCGGGATTGACCTCGATCGACCCTTTCGTGCCGACGATGAGGTAGGAGGAGACGTCGGCGGCGGAAAAGCTGGCGGTGAACGTGGCAAGCCGCCCGCCGCTGAACTTCAGGACCGCTGCGGTGGTGTCGTCCACCTCAGTCGCGAACACGCTGGTGGGTTCCTCTCCAAACAGCACACGAGCCGCATTGATGCAGTAGATGCCGATGTCATAGAGCGTTCCGCCGCCGGTGGACCTGCGGGTCCTGATTCCGCCCGGCCTGACATGCATCGAAAACGTTGACGTGAAGAATCGCGGCTGTCCGATGTCGCCGTTCCGCACGCGCGCGAGAATCTCGAGTGAGAGCGGCTCAAAGTGCAACCGATAGGCGGTCATCAGCCGGACGCCGTTGGCGCGGCAGGCGTTGATCATGCGTGCGCACTCTTTGTCGGTCACGGCCAGAGGCGTTTCGCACAGGACATGTTTACCCGCCTCAGCCGCGCGCACGGTGAGGTCCGCATGCGTCGAGTTCGGGGTGCAGATGTAGGCGGCGTCGGCGCTCTGGAGGCAGGTTTCAAAGTCAGCGTAGCTGCCCAGCGTCTCGACGCCGTACCGTTGTCCCAGGCGCCTGAGCCGGGTTGGGTCTGCGCTGACCAGGGCCGTGAGCCTCGAATTGGCGCGGGCGTGCACGAAGGCCGGAAGAACGGCGTTCTGGGCAATGTGCCCCAGGCCGACCACAGCATAACGAACGAGCGGTTTATCCACGCCAGGATAGTTGCAAGAGACCCGCCATCCCCCGGCGCCAGTCTCTGCGGTAGTCGCGGGTCGATATTGAGTAACTTTGTGCTCTCCGGCGCCCCTGAGAGACGCCCTGCGTGCGGGCACCCGGTAAGTAAGGGGTGAGACGGTCAGCCCGGAGTGCCCTGGGACTGGCAGGTGTCTTGCAGCGCATCACGGCATGATGAGAACTTCGTCGGCCAATGTGAACGACCTCGAACGAATGGTCTCCGTCCTGTCCGGCACCGTGATGTTGATTCGTGCCTATCAGGGTCGCAGCCGTCCCATGAACACAATTACCGGTGTAGGCCTTGTTGCCCGGGGGCTCTCGGGGTTCTGCCCGATCAACAGCCTCCTGGGGCGTCACCGCGAGATGGGTGACACCCGCGAGGCGTTGGGCGGCAACAGCGGCGTGCTGATCGAAGAGAGCATCACGATCAACCGCCCCGCGGCAGACCTGTACCGGTTCTGGCGCCAGCTTGAGACTCTCCCCCAGGTGTTCTCGCATCTCAGCCGCGTGGAGACCACCGGTCCCCGCACATCGCACTGGGTCATGAATGGGCCAGCCGGAACGACGTTCGAGTGGGACGCGGAGATCATCAACAACATCAAGGATGAACTCATCGCGTGGCGTTCGTTGCCTGACTCGGACATCGCCAGCGCCGGCTCAGTCTCGTTCGACGAGCATGGCCGGAAGACCGACGTCACCGTTCGGATGCAGTACGACGTGCCCGGTGGGAGGGCCGGCAGCGCGCTGGCGTGGCTCTCGGGCATGGACCCGTCGAAAGTTGTGCGGGAGGAACTCGAGCGCTTCAAGGAACGTCTCGAGGCCGGCGGCTCGTCTCTTCCCTCTCAGGGCTGGACGAACTTCGACGCACTGGCCTATCCCTGGTGACAAACGTCACCTGAAGTCGTGATGGCTGTCACTGGTGCCATGCCTCGCCACCGGCGAGGATGGCTCCATGATCGCCATTGACGTTCACGACCTTCGCAAGTCCTACGGAAACGTTCAGGCCCTTCGCGGCATCGACCTGACCGTTCAAGCCACCGGACAGATCCTGGGCCTGCTGGGTCCCAACGGAGCCGGCAAGACCACGC
>JBKJJZ010000385.1:0-3533 GCA_046597705.1 Vicinamibacterales bacterium
TTCCGCAAGCAGCATGTCCACGCCGCCGTCAATCAGTCCGCGAATCTGGTCGAGATAGCCATCCTTGAGCTGGTCGAATGTGAGTGCGCGAAACGACGGGCTGTTCACATCCGGCGATATCGAGAGCGTGGTGTTCGTCGGCCCGATCGACCCGGCCACAAACCGCGGCTTGTCCGGATTTTTCGCCGTGTATTCGTCGGCGGCCTCGCGTGCCACACGCGCCCCGGCGAGGTTGAGTTCGTAGACGGCCGACTCCAGACCGTAGTCGCGCTGTGAGACCACGTTCGAGCTGAACGTGTTGGTCTCGATGATGTCCGCGCCCGCCTCGAGGTACTCCCGGTGAATCTGGCCGATGACATCCGGACGCGTGAGCACCAGGATGTCGTTGTTCCCACGAAGATCGCGCGTGTGTGATGCCCAGCGGTCACCGCGGAAGTCGGCTTCGGTCAACTTGTGCCGCTGAATCATCGTGCCCATCGCGCCATCGAGCACGAGGATGCGATCCCTCAACAACTGATCGAGTGTCGTCATTTCTTTCGGGTTCCTGCGGCGATGAGCACCGCGAACGGGTCACGGGTCTTGCGCGCGCCCGTGCGCACGGTGACATGGTCAAAGCCCGCTCCAGTGATGAGTGCCTCGAGCCGCTCCGGCGTGAAGCCCAGCCAGCGGTCGCCAAGGCTGTCCTGCACCCACGCCTCCTGGTGCTGCCGCAAGTCGAGCACCAGCACGCGGCCGCCGGGCCGCAGGATGCGTCGCGCCTCGGCCAGGGCCACTGCCGGATCCTGCGCGTGATGCAGCGCCTGCGACGCGATGGCGATGTCCACCGAGGCGTCGGGCATGGGCACCTTCTCCAGTTCGCCCCGCTTCCATGTGATGTTCTTCACTCGGCGCCGGAGCGCCATCTGCTTCGCGCGCGCGAGCACCTCGGCCGAGTGGTCGATGGCATAGACGCGACGAGCCCAGTGCGCGGCCTCAATCGTCAGGTAGCCCTCGCCGCACCCGAGATCGGCCACGTCAACCTGTGGCAGCAATAACCCGAGCGCACGAGACCAGGCCGCCCAGCTTCGACCGGGTACGAGCTGGGATTTCTCCTCGCCGCCGCCATGCTGGTCGAAGTTCTCCCTCCGCAAGCGCCGAATCTCTTCCAACCGCCCATCGTCAGCCCGGGTGGCGGCCGTGACGATCTCGAACGTGGCGCTGAGCCAGGGCCATAGCGCCGCGGATGATCCGTCGCCGGACTGCAGTTCGGGATTGAGCCGATACCAGGTGAAGTTGCCGGACCGCTCCTCGGTCACGAGCCTGGCCTCCTTCAGAAGACCCAGATGCCGCGACACGCCCGACTGGGCCAGCCCCATCACCGCCGTGAGCTCCGTGACGTTGAGCGACTCCCGAGCCAGCAGCCGCAGCAACCGCAATCTGGCCTCGTCGCCAAGCAGGCGCATCAGGGAGGAAGCCGCTTTCATATCTACCAATCTACATTCACTGATACCCTAAATGCAATCCGGGCCAGCTACAATTTCGCGGCCGAGGATTCACATGATTCAACAGATCACCGACTGGAACGCCTGGCTCAACGGATACGTGTGGGGATGGCCGATGATCGTGCTGCTCATCGGCACGGGAATCCTGCTGACCCTCCTGACGGGTGTGGTGCAGGTTCGTTACCTGGGCCGCGCGTTGTCGGAAGTGCTGGGCAAGATCACGCAAAAGAGCAAAGGCGACGGCAGCGTCAGTCCTTTCCAGGCCGTCTCAACCGCCCTGGCCTCCACCGTAGGGGTCGGCAACATTGCCGGCGTGGCCACAGCCATCGGCATTGGCGGACCCGGCGCACTGTTCTGGCTCTGGGTCTCGGGCGCCCTCGGCATGTGCACCAAGTACGCCGAGATCGCCATCGCCATGCACTACCGCGAGAAGGACTCGACGGGCACCATGCGTGGCGGAGCGATGTATATCCTGAAGAACGGGCTTGGCATGCCCTGGCTGGGAACCATGTTTGCGCTGCTGACGGCCGTGGCGGCATTCGGTATCGGCAACATGGTGCAGGCGAACTCGGTGGCCGGCGCTCTCAACGCGTCGTTCGGAATCCCGCCCAGTTACACCGGCATCTTCATGGTGATCATCACCGCCGTGGTTATCCTCGGGGGCATCAAGCGCATCGGCCAGTTCACCGAATACCTGGTGCCCTTCATGGCCATTCTGTATCTGGCGGGCGGCCTGACGATTGTCGCGATTCACGCCGGAGACATTCCGCGCGTCCTCGGACTGGTGTTTGAGGGCGCCTTCACTGGCACGGCGGCCACTGGCGGCTTCGCCGGAAGCACCATCATGATGGCGATGCGCTACGGCATTGCGCGCGGCCTGTTTTCCAACGAGGCCGGCCTGGGCAGCGCGCCGATGGTGCACGCGGCAGCCACCACGGACCACCCCATCCGCCAGGCGATGTACGGCATCTTCGAAGTCTTCGTGGACACGATCCTGATCTGCACCACGACCGGCCTGGTCATCCTGCTCACCGGCACCTGGGACCAGGGCCTGAGCGGCGCGGCGCTCTCAGCCAAAGCCTTCGAAACGGGCCTGCCAGGCACGTGGGGTTCCCTCATTGTGACGGCAGGGGTCATGCTGTTTTCGTATTCCACGCTGGTGGGATGGAGCTATTACGGCGAGACCGGAGCGGTTTACCTCTTTGGCACCAAGGCAGCCGTTCCCTACCGGATTGCGTGGCTGGTCTTCATCTACCTGGGCGCGGTCGGTTCGCTGCATCTGGTCTGGGATGTGGCAGACACCCTGAACGGCCTGATGGCCATCCCGAACCTCTTTGCGGTCTTGATGTCTATCCCGCTTCTGCTCAGACTACAGAAGGAGTTTTTCGCAAAACCGAGGTCGTAGCACTTGTCTGAGACATCACCCGTTCTCGTACTCGCCCACGGCGCTGGGGCAGGTTCAGCGCACCCCTGGATGAGGCACGTCGCAGCCGAACTGGAGGCGCGCGGCGTCCGGGTGGTCACGTTCGACTTCCCCTACATGGCCGAAGGCCGGAAGATGCCTGACCGCGGTCATGTGCTGGAGGCCGCATTTGCCGCCGAGTGGGCCAGGGTCGCAGCCACGACGACGGGGCCGGTGTACGCCGGCGGCAAGTCGATGGGTGGCCGGATTGCCTCGCAGGTGGCGGCAGTTGGGGGTTTCTCCCCCGTTCCGGCCGGCCTTGTGTTCTTCGGCTATCCGCTGCATCCTCCGGGGAACCCGGAACAGCGGCGGGATCGCCACCTGCCGCAGATCACCATCCCCATGCTCTTTCTTCATGGCACGCGAGACCCGTTTGGCAGCAAGGACGAGATGCGCGAACTGATCGACGAACTCCCGACGTCCACGCTCAACATCGTTGAGGGCGGCGATCATTCACTGGTGACGGGTCGCGCGAAACCGGTATCGGCCGCAGTGCTCGATGTGGTTCGGGAGTGGATGCGGTAGGTGGCGCTTCGCCTTCGGCAGCCCGTCGTTATCCTGAGCCTGATGGCGCTGGGCGCCTGTTCATC
>JBKJJZ010000405.1:0-8568 GCA_046597705.1 Vicinamibacterales bacterium
GGATACCCTGCGCGCCCTCGAACTGGCGCTCGACGAATTTGCCGGCTGCGCGGTAGTCATCTCGCACGATCGCTGGTTCCTCGACCGCATCGCCACCCACATCCTGGCGTTCGAAGGTGACAGCGGCATCGAGTGGTTCCAGGGCAACTACCAGGAATACGAGGCCGATCGAAAACGCCGCCTCGGCGCCGCGGCCGATCAGCCGCACCGCATCAAATACCGTAAGCTCACGCGGTAAGAATCTTTCCCAGACAATCGATGTTCACTGACCTTCGCGCGTTCATCGATCAGCTGCGTCGCGACAAGGACCTCGTCGTCGTCGAGACCGAGGTCGATCCTGTCGAAGAAGCCGCCGAGATTCACCGGCGCGTGATCGCGGGCGGCGGACCGGCGCTGTTGTTCACGAACGTCAAGGGCGCCGCGTTTCCGCTGGTCACCAACCTGTTTGGCACGGCGCGGCGCGCGGAGCTGGCGTTTGGATCGCGCCCTCAGCAGTTCATCAAGCGGCTGGTGCATCTGGCTGAAACCATCCTGCCGCCAACGCCTGCCAAACTCTGGGACGCCCGCGACATGGCGTGGCAGGCGCTGCGGGTCGGTACGAAGCATCGTTCGTCCGGGCCCGTGACCGAAGTGGTGACGCGCGACGTTCGCCTTGACCAGCTGCCCGCGCTGACCTGCTGGCCGGAAGACGGCGGGCCGTTCGTGACCTTGCCGCTGGTCTACACCACGCACCCCGAGAAGGGCGGGCCGAACCTCGGTATGTATCGCCTGCACGTTCATGACCGTACGAGCACGGGCATGCACTGGCAGATTGGCAAGGGGGGCGGGTTCCATTACGCCGTGGCGGAAGCGAAAGGGCAAGCGCTGCCGGCCACGGTGTTTCTGGGCGGCCCGCCGGCGTTAATCCTCTCGGCCATCGCGCCGCTGCCGGAGAACGTGCCGGAGATGTTGCTCGCGTCGCTCATCGCTGGTGAAAAAATCGCCCGGGTGGATGGTCCCAACGGCCACGCGCACCCTCTGGTAGCGCGTGCCGAGTTTGCCCTGATGGGGTCGGTCGCACCGCATGTCCGCAAGCCGGAGGGCCCCTTCGGAGACCATTACGGCTACTACTCCCTGCAGCACGGCTATCCCGTGTTCCAGGTCAATCAAATCGCGCATCGGCGTGACGCGATTTATCCGGCCACCGTTGTCGGCAAGCCGAGGCAGGAGGACTTCTTCATCGGGGACCTGCTGCAGGAACTGTTGTCCCCACTGTTTCCGCTCGTGATGCCGGCTGTAATTGATCTGTGGTCGTACGGCGAGACCGGATATCACTCGCTGGCCGCGGCCGTCGTGAAGCAGCGGTACGCCCGGGAAGCCATGGCCAGTGCGTTCCGGATTCTGGGAGAAGGGCAGCTGTCGCTCCAGAAGTTCCTGCTGGTCACGGACCAGCCAGTGGATGTCCGTGATTTTCGCGCCACGCTCGAACACCTGCTGGCGCGCACCAATTCGCAGACCGACCTGTTCGTGTTCTCCAATCTTTCGATGGATACGCTCGACTACACGGGCCCGTCCGTCAACGAAGGCTCGAAGGGCGTGTGGCTCGGCCTGGGCGATCCAGTCCGCGATCTGGCGCGCGAATTCCGGCCGCCTGTCCCACCGCCGTCCGACGTGCGCGACGTGCGCGTCTTCTGCGGTGGATGCCTTGTGGTCAGCGGCCCGACGTATGCAGACGAGCCCAACGCGGCGGCACGGCTGGCCGCGCATCCTGCTTTCGCCGGCTGGCCGCTGGTGGTCCTGAGCGATGACGCGGGCCGTGCCACGCGCAGCACGATGAATTTCCTGTGGACGACATTTACGAGGTTTGAGCCCGCGGCCGATATTCATGCCGGCGCCACGCGTGTCGTGCGTAATCACATCGCCTATCAGGAGCCGGTGCTGATCGATGCGCGCATGAAGCCGTGGTATCCGAAGGAATTGAGCTGCCGGCCCGAAGTGGCGGCCACGGTGAGCCGCCGCTGGCGCGAGTATTTTCCGCACCGTGATGTGCGCATGGGCGACGCAGAGAGAGGGCACCTTGACTAAGTGGAAGCCGATGATCATGTGCGCCGCAGTGGCGGGAGCCGCCGCGTGTGGCGGAAATGGATCGCAGGTGCGGTTTCTCTCGATTGCCACCGGCGGCACCGGTGGCGTCTATTACCCCTACGGCGGCGCGCTTGCACGCGTGCTGACCGCGAAGCTCAAGGACACGCAGGTCACGGCTGAGGTCACCGGCGCGTCCGTCGATAACCTCAAACTGATGCAGCAAGGTCGTGCAGACCTGGCGTTCACACTGGCCGACACGTTGCTCGAGGCCGTCGCCGGCACGGGACCGTTTGCGGACGTCGGGAAAGTGGACGCGCGGTCGATTGCCGTGCTCTACACGAACTACACACACCTGGTGGTTCGCCAGGGCAGCGGCATCACGCACGTGGCGGATCTGAAAGGCCGTGTCGTGTCCACGGGCGCACCCGGCAGCGGCACGGAGCTCATCGCCGATCGTCTGCTGACGGCGGCCGGCATCGATCCCCGGCAGGGAATCACTCGGCACGCGCTGGGCGCCAGTGAGTCGGCTGGAGCGCTCAAAGACGGAAAGGTCGACGCGTTCTTCTGGAGCGGCGGGTTACCCACCTCCGCGATCCAGGACCTGGCGGCAACGCCCGGCCTCTCGATCACCCTCATCTCGCAGGCTGACCTGCTGCCCGCGCTTCAACAGCGTTACGGTCCCGATCTCTATCGCACCGTATCGATGCCCGGCGGCACGTATCGCGGCACGCCGGACGCGGTCGAGGTCATCGGCGTGAGCAACGTCCTGGTGGCATCGGCCAAACTCGAGCCCGAACTGGTTGAAAAAATCACCGCGGCCCTGTTTGAAGCCAAAACCGAGCTGACCGCGGCCCATCCGGAGGCCCGGCATCTGGCGCCCGCCGCCGGTCCAAATGCGGCTCCGGTGCCCTTTCATGAGGGTTCCCTCCGGTATTACCAGGCCCGTGGCTGGCGCTAGACAGCGCGGGTCAGGTCGCCTAGACTCATTCGGCTCATGCAGCGTTTGTGGTACCCCTTCGTTCTCCTGGCTGCGGCCACCGCTTGCGGCCGGGCCACGGGTCCGACCGGAACAGCACAGGATCGCTTTGCGATTCTCGCTCCGGCAAGCGCATCCGTGGATCTCGGATTGATGTTCACCGAGGCTGGTGCCGCGCAGTGGGTCCAGGCGCGAAGCAAGCTGCGCGGGTTTCAGTTCTATCAGCAGAGCCTCCGCAACTTCTGTCCCACGTGCGGCGGGAATTCCCTGGAGCGCCTCCTGGCCTCGCGGACCGGCGGCCCTTTTGCGTGGCTCTCCGCGCAGGGCATCCAGATTGGTGTCGAAGCCGGGGCCGTCAAGGAACACACCTGCGACGGGCGTGAGCTTGCGAGGGTGGTCCTCGAAGACATGGCGCCGGTGTATGCGGTGGCGAGCCACGTGACCTTCATCGCGATGGACGAGCCCTTCACGGCCGCGCTGGCCGCGCAGGAACCGTCGCCGCTGGCGCGTTGCGAGTTCTCAATCAACCGGGCCGTCATCGAGATCAAGGCATTCATCGACACGGTGCATGAGCGCTACCCGGCAATCCGCATCGGACTCATCGAGCCGTACCCCTACTTCACGATGGACAGCATCATCACGTTCATCGGGGCGCTCGAAGACGCCGGCGTGCACCTGCCGTTTTTCAGGATCGACTTTGATCTCCGCCATCGCCGGAATACCGATTCGAATGCCACCGCTGATTTAAGGCGGCTTCGCAGTGTTCTGGCGGGCAAGGGCATCGACTTCGAATTGATTGTGACCGGCTACGACGGCAAGACAGACGCCGGCGCGGTCGCGTCGGCCATGGCGCTGGCCTACGAAGTGAGCGGAGCTGTTGGCAAGCCTTTCGCCGCGGTCTTCCAGGACTGGTCCGCCGACCGTCTTGGCGTGGGTTCAACGGCTGTCAATCTGCCGGAAGGCCAGGTCGGTTCGCTGACGTGGTTGCTCAATAACGGCGTCGACGTGTTTCGGTAATCCGATGGCCTTCACACTGACAGTCGCCGCGTTCGCGTTGATTTCGGGCCTCAGCCAGAATCCTCCCCTTGCAGAGGCTGCGCCGAGCGCCCCGGTCAAGGCCGATGTGCCGGCGCCTCAAGCCGACGGGACTCCCCCGGTGTGGGCACTCTCCTTGCGCGCGCTTGGGCCGGTGACCACCACCGATCCGCAGCACCTGGCTGTAGCCGTGGGGCTGGCTCGCACCGGCGCGTATCGCGCGGCGGTGGAGTATCAGCCGACAGCCTCGGGCCGTGTGGGATTCATTCACGCGGCCCTTGGGGTCCGCGTTCGCACGCGAGAGACCTGGCAACTCGCCCTTGATCTCGAGCACGCACAGGCGCGACCGGTTCGTCGCGGGTTCCGCGGTTCGGGATGGGAACTCGATTTTCACGAACGGCATCAGCTGTCACTCGGGACGGCCTCGGTCACACTGCGGGAGCCGCGACTGTTCGGACTTGTCAACGGCTTCGAGGTTGGGACGGGCCGCATGCATGTCTGGCGTCTGGTCTCCGCGCGGGCTGGCGCCGCCCGGTTGAGCGCGTCGCCTGATCCGATCCTGGAATCGTCGGCACCGGTTGGCATGCTCGGCTTCACGGCGGGACGTCCGTTGTTCTGGGCGCTCGATGCCAGGGCGCGTGTCCGCGTGATTGGCGCCGGGCGTTCCAGGGGCGGCGAAGTGCCATTCGCCCACATGACCGTTGAGTGGGATGTCACCCGCCAGATCTTCCAGTCGAAGAAGTTCGGACGCGGGTCTCTCGGGCTGACCGGCACCCACGCCACCAGCGCGCGCGCCGTCACGTACTTCCAGAACGGCGTGGGCTTCGCTTTCCGCGCCGCGTTCTAGCGTGGGTTCGGTGTCGCGGTTCCGCGGCCTTTCCTCCGCGTCCGCCCTGTCGTTCCTGCTGTCAGTCCTATCGCTCGCCTGGGTCCTGACCGTCATCAGTCCGCAGACTTATCGCCCGCTCATGTTGCTGGTGGGCGTGTGGGCGACCCTGCGCCTCAAGCCGACGGCCGGGAGATTCGGACCGGCGGTCGATCTCCTCTGGGTGATACTCGCGTTGTTTGGCCTGGGCTGGCCGCTCGCCCAGGGCGAAGCGTTCTGGTACCGCACCGCAAATCCAACCGGCGGCGATGTGGCGGCGGGTGTGGCGGCCCTGCTGGTCATCATCGAGGCCGCGCGCCGTACCACAGGCTGGGCGCTACCCATCGTGACCATCACGTTTCTGCTCTATGCGCTGTTTGGCCCGCTCTTCGTGTCAATTGGTCTGGTCGACATCGCGCATCGGGGCTACGACTTGCCGCGGCTGGTCGGCACGTTATACATGACGCTCGAGGGGATCTACGGTGTGCCCCTCGACGTGGCCGTCACGTACATCACGCTGTTCAGCATCTACGGGGCCGTGCTTGAAGCCTCTGGCGCCGGCACGTTCTTCCTCGACTGGTCGTTGTCCTTGTCAGGCCGCTCACAGTCGCCGGCTGCCACAGGCCGGTCGGTCTCGCTCGCCGGGTTTCTGCTGGGCACGGTATCCGGCTCCGGTGTGGCGACCACCGTCACGCTGGGCTCGATGGCGTGGCCCATGCTGCGCCGCGCGGGCTTCACTGCAAACACGGCGGGCGCGATGCTTGCGGCCTCGGGCATTGGCGCGATCCTCTCGCCCCCCACGCTGGGCGCCGCGGCGTTTCTCATCGCCGAGTACCTGCGCGTGTCCTACCTGCAAGTGCTGCTCATGGCCACAGTTCCCACGGTGCTGTATTACGCATCGATCGTGCTGATGATCGACGGCGACGCCCGGGCGATGCCGTCCCCGCCCGTTCTGGAGCCGCCGGGTATGCCGCCCGCTGTGAAGCTGCCGTGGCGCCAATACCTCCACTTCACCTCGCTCTTCATCGTCGCCGTCCTCATGGCGAGAGGGTTCTCGCCGTTTCAGGCAGTGTTCTGGGCCACCGTGGCGGCCGTCGGCATCAGTTTCGTGATTGGGACACCGCTGGGCCCATCGCGGTTATCGTCAGCGTTGACGGCCGGCGGCGAGGACGCGCTCTCCGTACTTTCCACCACCGCAGTGGCGGGCGTCATCGTCGGCGTCGTTACGCTGACGGGGCTGGGTCTCAAGGCGGCGGGGCTCATCGTGGCGATGGCTGGTGGATCGCTGCCGATGACCGTGGTGCTTGGCGCGGTCGCGGTCTGGATCCTGGGCCTGGCCGTTCCCGTGACCGCGTCGTACATCATCGCGGCGGTCATGGTGGTGCCGGCGCTGACAGCCGTGGGTGTGGCGCCGACCGCGGCCCACATGTTCGTGTTTTATTACGCCGTTCTGTCGGAGGTGAGTCCACCGACCGCGCTTGCGCCATTCGCCGCCGCGGCGCTGACGGGAGGGCAACCGTTCCGCACGATGATGCTGACGTGGAAGTACTCGCTGCCGGCTTTCCTCGTGCCGATCGCGTTCACGCTCGATCCGCGCGGCATGGGGCTGCTCCTGCAAGGGCCGTGGACGGACATCGTCGTTGGCTCAACCACGGCGCTCATCGGTGTTGCGGCCATCGCAGTATCGATGACTGGCGCATACGGGTTCCGCACTCGCACGTGGGTGCGTGTGTGCCTTGGTGCCGGTGGTTTGCTGCTGGTCCACCCTGCGCCCCAGGCCGACATCGCCGGCATTGTGCTGGTCGTGCTCGCGCTGGTGCTGCGCCCGCGCTAGTTCACCCTGTCCCGATCCCGGCGCGGCTAAAGCCACGCCCTACGTACTACAGGCAAGTGAAAACTGCTTTAGACGGCGTGTTATCGTTACGCGACCTCGGAGGAAGTCACCATGAACACATCACGACAACATTGGATTCTGGCCGGCGTGCTGGTCGGCGTCGCCGCTGGTTCGTCGCTCGTCGTCCACGCTGTTCCCGCAGCGCCGCAGGCCGCACAGCGTCCGGCGCAGCCCGCTCGCAACGCACCGCAGGCGCTCGGCGCGGTCACAGCGCCGAAGGCTGAATTCGGCAACAACATCGGCGACGACTATTACCTCGCCAACTACACGCAGCTGATGGCGTACTGGCGCAAGCTCGAGAAGGAGTCGCCGCGCTTGAAGGTCGTCGAGATCGGGAAGACGGCCGAAGGCCGCCCGCACCTGATGACGATCATTACGGCGCCTGAGAACTTCAAGAAGCTCGATCGCTACAAGGAGATTTCGGCGCGTCTGGCGGCGGCTGAGGGATTGACCGACGAACAGGCCAGGGCGCTTGCGAAGGAAGGCAAGTCGATCGTCTGGATTGACGGCGGCCTGCACGCGACCGAGGTCCTTGGCGCGCAGCAGTTGATCGAAACGGTCTATCAACTGGCCAGCCGCACGGACGAAGAGACGCTGCGAATCCTGAACGACGTCATCGTCCTCGCCGTGCATGCGAACCCGGACGGCATGGAGCTTGTGTCGAACTGGTATATGCGCAATCCGGTGCCGGAGCAGCGCAGCACGGGCGGCATCCCGGTGCTCTATCAGAAGTACGCAGGTCACGATAACAATCGCGACTTCTACATGTCGGCGCTCGACGAATCCACCAACATGAACCGCGTCATGTACAAAGAGTGGTTCCCGCAGATCATGTACAACCATCATCAGACCGGCCCCGCTGGCACGGTGATGTTCGCGCCACCCTTCCGCGATCCTTTCAATTACAACTTCCATCCGATGATTCCCGCCATGATCGACATGGTGGGCTCCGCGATGGCCACGCGGTTTCTTGCCGAGGGCAAACCCGGTGTGACGACGCGCCAGGGGTCGAGCTATTCGACGTGGTGGAACGGCGGGCTGCGGACGACCGCGTACTTTCACAACATGGTGGGCATCCTGACCGAGACGATCGGAAATCCCACGCCGACGGCTATTCCGTTCCAGGTGAGCAAGGTATTGCCGACATCGAGCCTGTGGTCGCCCATCGCGCCGCAGGTGTGGCACTTCCGGCAGTCGATCGAATACTCGCTGACGGCGAACTACGCGATTCTCGATCTCGCGTCGCGCTACCGCGAGACGTACCTCTTCAACATCTATCAGATGGGCCGCGACAACATTAAACGCGGCAGCGAAGACTCCTGGACGATGACGCCGAGGCATGTGGAGGCGATCGAAGCCAAGATGGCGGCGGCCGGGGGCGGTGGGGGCCGAGGCGGTCGTGGCGGCGGCGGTGCGCCCGGCGGCGGTGCGCCTGGTGGCGGAGCGCCCAGTCCCTATTGGGCGGACCTGCACTCGCCCGAGACCCGCGACCCGCGCGGATTCATCATGAGCGCCGATCAGCCGGACTTCGGCACGGCCACGCGCTTCATGAACACACTGATCAAGACCGGCATCACCGTCCATCGTGCGACGGCGCCCTTCAGCGTCGGCGGCAAGCAGTACCCGGCCAATTCCTACGTCGTGAAGTCCGCCCAGGCGTTCCGGCCCCATGTGCTCGACATGTTCGAGCCGCAGGATCATCCGGATGACTTCCCGTACCTGGGCGGCCCGCCG
>JBKJJZ010000406.1:0-8531 GCA_046597705.1 Vicinamibacterales bacterium
CGGCGGTTGTCACGAACCTCGGTGTCGGCTGTTCGACCCCAACGCTGACCCTGGCTTCAAATCGATCAAGCTTCCGGGACATTCACAGCAAAGGGCATGTGTGCCAGGGCGCGGCTGATACGCTGTTTGTTCAGCCCACGCAGGTGAGCACCGCAGCCTCCGCGTCGCCACCACACGATCTACCGCCCGCTCCCATTCGTTCGGCCCTTCCTCTCAGAATCTGATCGTCTCCGTTCTCAAGTAGCGCGCTGTCGGCCGGCATCTGCCGCCCGTCGGCGTCAGCACTCGGTTCCGTACGCCCGGCAGGAACAGAGCCCGAGCAACGGACGCGTCATGGATAGACGGATTGAAGGAGCGACATGAAGAATTCAAAGGCAGAAAGTCCGCACGGCTCGCCAAGCCGCCGAACGTTTGTGAAGGGAATGGCGGCCGGCGGCGTGGTGACAGGCCTCGGCCTGTGGCAGTCGCCGCTCTGGGCGCAAACGGCAACCCGTCAGGCGACACGGGAACTGTCGGGGACGTCGTTCGACCTCCACATCGGTGAGACCCCCGTCTCACTGACGGGCCGTACGCGCACCGCGGTGACGGTGAACAACTCGATTCCGGCGCCAACCTTGCGGTTGCGCCAGGGCGATCGCGTCACCCTCCGCGTGACGAATGGCCTCTTCGAGGAAGACACGTCGATCCATTGGCACGGCATGATCTTGCCGGCCAACATGGACGGCGTTCCGGGGCTCAGCTTTCACGGCATCCATCCCGGCCAGACCTATGCGTACACGTTCGACGTCAAGCAAGCCGGGACCTACTGGTACCACAGTCATTCGGGCTTCCAGGAACAGCTCGGTCTCTATGGCGCGCTGGTGATTGACCCGATTAAGCCGGCGCCGTTTTCGTACGACCGCGAACACGTCGTGATGTTGTCGGACTGGACCGACGGGAATCCGGATCGCGTTTTCGGCAAGCTGAAGAAACAGTCCGATTACTACAATCGCAACAAGCGAACGTTGGGTGACCTGGTTCAGGACATCAAGCGTCAGGGCCTGGGTGCCACGCTCGCCGATCGCGAGATGTGGGGCGACATGCGAATGGAGCCGACCGACCTGGCCGATGTCACTGGCATCGCCTACACCTACCTGATGAACGGCATGTCACCAGCCGCAACCTGGACCGGGCTGTTCCGCTCCGGCGAGAAAGTGCGGCTTCGATTCATCAACGGCTCGGCGATGTCGTACTTTGACGTCCGCATTCCCGGACTGAAAATGACGGTAGTTGCTGCGGACGGTCAATATGTGCACCCGGTCAGCGTCGATGAATTCCGGATCGCCGTGGCCGAAACGTTCGACGTGATTGTCGAGCCGACCGGTCAGGACGCCTTCACCATCTTCGCCCAGTCCATCGATCGCTCGGGTTATGCCGCCGGGACCCTCGCGGTGCGAGACGGGTTGCGCGCGCCGGTTCCAGAGACAGATCCCCGCCAGCTACTCACCCATGCCGACATGGGCATGGGCGCCATGGCTGGCCATGTCATGGCGACGATGGGCGGCGCGGCAGCCGCCGATCCCCATGCCGGCCATGTCATGCCCGGAATGCCGGCGACGCCTGCGACCGCCCCGGCGGGCATGCAGACCCACCCTGAGAGCGAACGGGGTAATCCCCTCGTTGACGCTCAGGCGGAGATGCCAATGGCGAGGCTCGATGATCCTGGAGTCGGCTTACGCGACAACGGCCGCAAGGTGCTCACCTACGCTGACCTTCGCAGCGTGTTCGACGATCCCGACGGGCGGGATCCTGGCCGTACGGTGGAACTGCACCTGACCGGGCACATGGAAAAATTTGCGTGGTCGTTTGATGGTGTGAAGTTCGCCAACGCGGATCCGTTGGAGTTGAAGTACGGCGAGCGCCTCCGCATCGTTCTGGTCAACGACACGATGATGTCGCACCCGATTCACCTGCATGGCATGTGGAGCGATCTTGAGAATGAAGCAGGCGAGTTTCAGTTGCGCAAGCACACCGTGGATATGCCTCCCGGCACCAAACGCGCCTATCGCGTGCGCGCCGATGCGCTGGGTCGATGGGCCTACCACTGTCATCTGCTGATGCACATGGAAGCCGGGATGTTTCGGGAAGTGAAGGTGGTGGAGTGATGCGCCGGGTGATTGCACGCGTGCTGGTCTGGATCGGCTTGCTGGTGGCCGCACCAGCAGCCTGGGCTCAGACACCACCGCCGCCGAAAGAACCGATTCCGCCGGTGACGGAAGCAGACCGTGAGGCGGCATTTCCGAAAGGCCTCCAGGGCCACAGCATGGGCTCAGGCGTGATCAACTTCATGGTGTTGTTCGACCAGTTGGAGTGGCAGGGCAAGTCGAACGGCGGCCTCGGGTTGTCCAATCGCACGTGGATCGGTGGTGATGTGAATCGCCTCTGGCTGCGTCTGGAAGGGCAGTCAAAGAAGAGCCGCCTTGGAGACGCCTCGGTCGAGGCGCTCTGGGGGCACAGTTTCGCCAGGTGGTGGGATGTGGTGGCTGGCGTGAGACACGATTCTCCAGGTCCAGGTCGAACGTGGGCGGCGGTTGGTATTCAAGGCCTGGCGCCCTACTGGTTCGAGGTTGAAGGCACTGCGTACATCGGCGAGGGCGGCCGGACGAGTCTGCGGCTCGAAGTGGAATACGAAATGCTGCTGACGAACCGGCTGATTCTGCAGCCGCGGATCGAAGCCAACCTGTTCGGAAAGCCTGATTCGGCACGCGGCCTTGGTTCAGGGCTGTCCTCGTTGGATTCGGGGTTTCGCCTCCGCTACGAAATCCGTCCTGAGTTGGCCCCCTATGTGGGGGTGACCTGGGATCGCAAATTGTTCGGCACAGCTGACTTGGCTCGTGCGGGTGGTGAGGCGGCCTTTCGTGGGCGCCTGACGTTTGGACTGAGGACGTGGTTTTAGGCGGGCGTTCTGCCCATTCGCTGGTGTCGTTCCATAGGAGAAGAGTCATGAACAAGAGAGTCGTAACAACCCTGATCGCCGTGCTGGTTGTCGCCACACCGCTTCTAGCCCATGTGAGCATTCAACCTCGCGAAGCCAAGTTGGGGGCCACGCAGACCTACACCGTCAGCGTGCCCAGTGAAGGAGGCAAGACCACGACGTCCGTCATACTGGATATTCCCGATGGCGTCTCGGTCACGTCTGTTGCCGCTCCGGAAGGGGCCACCCACACTGAAAAGAAAGTGGGCGATCGGATCGTCAGCCTCATGTGGACGATGGAGATCAAGGCTGGCGCCAAAGCCACGTTCGAGTTCGTCGCAAAGAACCCGGACAAGGGCGAGACAATTGCCTGGAAGGTCATGCAGCACTACACCGACGGGACGATGTCGAACTGGACGCCCGCCACGAAGCTGCTGCCCGCAGACGGCAAGTAGATGCGGCGTCGTTCAGTCTGGATCGGCTTGCTGGTCATCGCGACCGTAGGACTCGGTGCGGCGCTCGTGACGCGCGGCATGGGGTTGACCACTCGCATGACGCCATCGTCCATCGAGACGAGCCTGGCGTACGGCGCTCGCCGATGGGCCACGCCGGTGTCAGCGCGCTCGATGAAGAATCCCGTTGCCGCGACGCCAGAGGTGGTGGAGGCCGCCATGGCCCACTGGGCCGATCACTGTGCGAGCTGTCACGGGAACGACGGCAGTGGAACCTCGCTGGGGCGAAGTTTCTATCCACCGGTGCCCGACATGCGCGGCGGCCGCAGTCAGGCGATGACCGATGGTGAGTTGTTCTACGTCACTGAGCACGGCATTCCGTTTACCGGCATGCCGGCCTGGGGCAACGGGACCCCGGCTGGTGAACAGGCCTCATGGGAGCTCGTGCGGTTTATCAGGTATTTGCCGGGCTTGACCGCCGAGCAGATTGCAAAAATGGAGACGCTGAATCCAAAGAGCGCGGCGCAACTCGAGATGGAGAAGCGCATGCGCGATTTCTTGAAGGGTGGAGGGTAGTGTGATGACGTTACGAAGACGGGTGTTGTGCCTGGGTGTAATGCTGGGGCTGGCCGCCGGCGTGGTTGGGAATCGCCATCTTCAGGCCTCGCAAAAGACGCCTGATGAAAATGCCATTGTGGAGTTCTTCAAGAAGTACGATCAGGCCTTCGTCGCGAAGGATCTGGCACAGTTGGCGCTGCTCTATCATCCCGATGTCACGGTTTATGAAGGGGGCGGCATCAATCCCGGCTGGGTGGATTATCGCGACCGGCACCTCGGACCTGAACTCAAGGCCTTCAACAACCTGAAGTTCGAACACATCAACATTGTCGTGCGGCTGATCGGACCTGACGCGGCGTACGTCACTGGCGAATATCTGCTGGATGCCAATACAGAGGCCCGTGAGGTTCGCTCAGGCGGGTTGGCCACGTACGTGATGATTCGTGAAGCAGGACAGTGGAAGATCCGGCACAGCCACACGTCTTCCAAACGGCGGGCACCGGCAGGAGTTCTGCGATGAGGGCGCTGACCACGCGCGTCGTGACGGTCCTGGCCGCGCTCGGGCTCGTGGTGTTTAGTTCAGCCAGTGTGCTTGCGCACGACGTGTTATACCCGGGAACCGTGTTGGCCGTTGAAGCGGCGCGCATCCAGATCAAGACCATCGACCCGGATACCAAGAAGGACGTGCAGCTGTGGTTTGCCGTGGACACGAAGACGAAGGTCAAACGCGGCGAGGCCTCGGTGAAATACGCTGGCGCGGGTATTCGCAAGGGCGAACGGATCGTCGTGGTTGTCAATCACGATGACGGAAACACGGCGGCCACCGAAATCCGGTTGGCAGCCGCCGGACAGACGCCTCCAGTCTCGGGCGGACTTCGGGTGGCGCCGCTGCAGTCTCCGGCGGGCCCGGAGAGCGGTGAGCCGAACCTGAGCGTCTCGAGTCGTGGCGTGCTGATGAGTTGGGTTGAACAGACCGGCCGAACCGCGGCTCTGAAGTTCTCTGAACGGACGACCAGTGGATGGACGCCGCCACGCGCGGTCGCGTCTGGCGATAACTGGTTCGTCAATTGGGCAGACGTCCCGTCTGTGCTGCGCCTCACCGATGGCACGCTCGTGGGACAGTGGCTGCAGAAGAGCGGGCCATCGACCTACGCGTATGATGTGCGGCTCGCGCAGTCGAAGAACGACGGCCGGACGTGGTCCGAGTCGTTCACGCCCCATCACGATGGCACGAAGGCTGAACACGGATTCGCGTCGCTGTTCCAGGTGCCTGGCATGGGACTGGGCGCGGTCTGGCTTGACGGCCGGGCCACGGCCAACATGGGCGGGGCGATGACGTTGCGATACGGAGCGTTTGATGGCGATGGCAAGCAAGTGGCTGACCAGCCCGTGGACACCCGCGTGTGTGACTGTTGTCCCACGACCGCCGCGGTCACCGCGCAGGGGCCCCTGGTGGCGTTCAGGAATCGGACTGACGATGAGATCCGGGATATCTACGTGTCTCGCCTGGTGAAGGGCGCGTGGACCGAGCCGAAAGCCGTACACGACGATGGATGGCAGATTTCTGGATGCCCGGTCAATGGACCAGCGCTGAGTGCCAGGGGCCGCGATGTGGCCATCGCCTGGTTCACCGGGAAAGTTGAACCGGGTCGTGCGTTCGTCGCATTTTCGTCAGATGCCGGCGAGAGTTTTGGTGCTCCGATTCGCGTAGATACAGACGCCTCGTTGGGGCGCGTGGATGTGGAACTGCTTCCTGATGGGACGGCAATGGCGACGTGGATCGAGATGGGGAAGGGCGGTGCTGAGTTCAGAGCCAGGAAGGTGTCTGCGTCCGGCGTGCTCGGCAGCCCCCAGACGATCGCCAAGGTGGCCAGCAGCCGTTCGAGCGGGTACCCCAGGATGGCCCGACAGGGCGCGGAGTTCGTGTTCGCCTGGACAGAGGTCACCCCCGGCGCCGCAGGCAAGTCTCCGACGACGCGCGTGGTGACGGCGGTCGCGCGATAGGCTTCAGCAATGGTGCCGGCTGATGCGTCAATTGATGCGTTGTTGGAACAGCGTGCCAGGTTTCTCAGTTTCGTCCGGGTGCGCGTGAGCGATAGGGAGACCGCTGAAGATCTGCTTCAGGCTGCGTATGCCCGTGTACTGGAGCGTCAGCCGGACGTGCCGCGGGATGCGCGGTTGGTTCCGTGGTTCTACCGTGTGCTTCGAAACGCGATCATTGACCGGTATCGGCGAACGGACGTCGAGCGGCGCGGACGAGATGCCTGGGAACGGGACCCCACACGCTCTGCAGGGTCACACTCGGAAGGGCGGCAATGTGCCTGTACGCGAACAGCCCTCGCTGCGCTTCAGCCCAAGTACGTCGAAATTATTGAGGCGGTGGAGCTTGAGGGGCTGGCCGTCGTCGAGGTGGCGAGACGGTTGTCGCTGACGCCTGGAAACGCCGCGGTGCGGTTGCACCGCGCCCGCCGGCTGCTGGCTGAGCGGCTGAAAGCCCTCTGCCGCCATTGTGCGAACACGGCCTGCGTGGATTGCCACTGTAAGGGTTCAAGCCCGTCTGCGTCTTCTTAGGTCAGCGGCGTTCAATTGGGCATAGGCCGAACGCCGTAGGAGACGCACAATGAAATCAGAGAAATCCATGGACACAAACCACGTCATCGATCCGGTCTGTGGCATGACCGTCGACCCCACAAAGAACAGGGGCGGCTCATTCGAGTATGGCGGAGGCACGTACTACTTCTGCAGTCCGGGCTGCCGCACGAAGTTCGAGGCGGACCCAGACCGCTGGCTGAAGGCCTCGAACCCTGAACCTCGGACCTCGAACATCGAACCTCGAACCTCGAACCTCGACCCCGGCGAAGCCGCTTGGACCTGTCCGATGCACCCTGAGGTGGTCAGCGCCGGACCCGGGTCGTGTCCGATCTGCGGCATGGCCCTTGAGCCCCGGACCGTGACGGCTGAGGAACCGGAGAACCACGAGCTGAAGGACATGACGCGGCGGTTCTGGATCTCGACCGCGCTCAGTGCACCGCTGATGCTGCTGGCAATGTTCGAGATGCTGAAAATCGCGACGCCGTTTGGTCAACTCTCGATGCAGACGGTGTCGTGGGCGCAGTTGGCGCTGGCCACGCCCGTGTGCCTGTGGGCGGCGTGGCCCTTTTACGTGCGCGCGGTGAACTCCGTGCGAACCGGCAACCTCAATATGTTCACGCTCATCGGTCTGGGTGTGAGTGTGGCGTATGGCTACAGCGTGATCGCCACCCTCATGCCAGGCATTTTCCCGCATCAATTCACGCACGACGGCGCCGTCGCGGTGTATTTCGAAGCTGCGGCCGTGGTCGTGACCCTCATCCTGCTGGGGCAGGTGTTGGAGCTGCGCGCCCGCAGCCAGACAAGTTCCGCCATTCGCAAGCTGCTGGGCTTGGCGCCTGCCACCGCGCGTGTCGTGCGCGATGACGGCCGGGAAGAGGATGTGCCGCTGGCGCACGTGATGGTGGGGGACCGGCTGCGAGTGCGTCCTGGCGAAAAAGTGCCGGTGGACGGTGTGGTCATCGAAGGATCGAGCCGCGTGGACGAGTCCATGATCAGCGGAGAACCCGTCCCCGTGCAGAAGGGGCCCAACGACAAGGTGGTCGGCGCCACGATCAACGGCACCGGCTCAATCGTGATGCGGGCGGAAAAGGTCGGCGGCGACACACTCCTCGCGCGCATCGTCTCTATGGTCGCCGCGGCGCAGCGCAGCCGCGCGCCCATCCAGAAGCTGGCCGATCGCGTGTCGGGCTACTTCGTACCGGCGGTCATCGCGACGGCCGTCGTTACGTTCATCGTGTGGAGTCTGTTTGGACCGGAGCCGCGGCTGGCGCATGGGCTCATCAACGCCGTGGCGGTGCTGATCATCGCGTGTCCGTGCGCGCTGGGCCTGGCTACGCCCATGTCGATCATGGTCGCCACCGGGAAGGGCGCCACGATGGGCGTGTTGTTCCGGAACGCCGAAGCGATTGAAGTGTTACGCACCGTGGACACGCTCGTGATCGACAAGACCGGGACGCTCACCGAAGGCAAGCCCGCGCTGGTCAGCGTCGTGGCCGGCAGTACTCCGGCGGGCCTCAGTGAGTCCGACATCCTCACGTGGGTGGCGAGTCTGGAGCGGGGCAGTGAACATCCCTTGGCCGAAGCGATCGTGAAGGGCGCCGAGGGCCGGGGACTGACTCTGGTCAATGCCGAGACTTTTGAGTCCGTCACGGGCAAAGGCGTGCGTGGCCGTGTGTCGGGGCACGATGTCGCTCTTGGAAATCTGGCGTTGATGCAGAGTCTGACCGTCGATGTCGGTGCGCTTGCGGCTCAGGCCGAGGCGTTGCGCGGTCAGGGACAGACGGTGATGTTCGTGGGCGTCGATGGCAAAGCGGCCGGGTTGCTCGGCGTGGCCGACCCCATCAAAGCCAGCACGCCCGAGGCGATCACGGAACTTCGTCGCGAGGGTCTCCGGATCGTGATGCTGACCGGCGACAACGTGACGACCGCGCAGGCCGTGGCGAAACAGCTTGGGATTGATGAAGTGCTCGCCGATG
>JBKJJZ010000542.1:0-7190 GCA_046597705.1 Vicinamibacterales bacterium
CCTGATCGCCGCGCCATGTGCGCCGTCGTCGGCGCGCATGAGGGCCATCAACACGACCAGTTCCAGTTCACCGAGGCTGTTGCGTGGGGGCATATGTACTATTTAACCGTACATATCAGACGGCCGTAACGGTATCTGGTTGGCCCACGCGGGCGCCGGCCGTTGATCGTCATGGCCGTGCCGGCGATCGACGCGTCGGCCGCGAACCTGGTCGTCCACAACGCATGGCTCAGGACAACGACGGGGTTCGCACCAGGCCAAGTTCCGGGCGATTATTTCGGGATAGTGATCGTCTCGCCGGTCGTCACAGCACGATTGGCGAGGATACCGACAATCGATGACCGCGCCCCGTCCTTGAACGAGCACGCCACCGGCGCCCCTTCGGTGATGCTCTTCAGAAAGTCCATCAGCGCGTAGTACAGCGAAGGGTGTGGCAGGCCCACTCCAGACTGCAATTGACCCTGCTCGGCCAGTTGCGTCGCATTCGCGATCAACACGATGCCTTCCTGGTCCATCACCTGCTGGCGGGTGGCGTAGACCTCCCAGCCCTGAGTCGGTGCGTCGGCCTCCTTGAAAAGCCACGCGTGGGTCCACGCGAACCGAATCGACCCGTTGATGCCGTGCGCGATCTCAAACGCGCCGCCGTACGAATTGGCGAGCGTGGCTTCGTACCGCATGCCCACGCCGTCGTCCCACTTCAAATCCACCTCGATGGTGTCGGCAACCGTGCGGCCGTCCTTGTGCAAACGCACGGCGCCCCGGCCCGTGACCTGAGTGGGATAACTGCCTCGGCCCCAGCACAAGACGTCCATCTGTTGCGCACCAACCTCTCCAGCAAGGCCCGTTGAGACCGCGGGGTTGAGGCGCCAGTTCGCGTCCTGCTCGCCTTCACCGTCCGACGCCGGAAAGCGCCACGTCGTCTTGCGGTGCCACTGCCCGAACGCCGACACGAGATCGCGCAGCTCTGACCGCACCAACGGCTGTGCCCGGCGGTAGGTCGGGTTCGATCGACCCTGAAACCCGGCGTGACACACGGTCTTGGCCGATGCCGCCGCAGCCGCCATCGCATCGCAGTCTTCAGCGGTCGAAGCCAGCGGCGATTCACAGAAGACGTGACGCTGCGCACCGATCACATCGGTCACGATCGCCCGGTGCAGATGAGTGGGCGTGGCGACGATGACCGCGGTGATGTCGGTGCGCTTGTCGAGCATCGCCCGATGGTCCGGAAACAGCTCCGCCTGGGGAGCACGGGCCTTCGCCGCTTCGAGGCGGCTCGCTGACCGATCACACAAGGCGGCAATCTCCACTTGTGGGATCTTCTGCAGTTCGGTGAGGATCGCGCGGCCCTGACGGCCGGTCCCGACCACGGCGACCCGAAGCGACTGCGACTGCGCCACCAGGCGCGGCCACAACATGTCCGCACTGGGCACCAGCGACAGGCCCCCGAGGGCGCCCAGTGTGCGGGTGATGAATTTTCGGCGGTCGTGGGGTGAGCTGGCCATCGCCACTACTTTCTCAGGAATCGCGCCTTGTAGCCTGCGGGAAATGCGGGAGGGATCTCACCCAGCACGGCCAACGCCGTGGACCACGCATCGGACAGGCGCGCTGACGGACCGGTCACGATGACCCGCCTTGGCGAACGCGTTGGCGCAACTCCCCCGGCCATACGCGGATCGACGATGTGCCGGCCAAACGGCGCTTCGGGCTGACTTGCTTCATCGGAGAGCGAGAATGATTCATCAGCGAGATCGATCACGTCGAGGTCCGGGCCCCATTCACGGCAAGACACGCCAATCCGCCACGCCACGGCATCCGCCGCCCGGCCCAGGGCCACGCCGCTGCTGGTGCCGCCCTGCAGCAACGCTCGCGTCACACCGTGCGACCGCAAACAGTTGGCGGCGCAATCGAGCGCATGGCCTTTGCCGATGGCACCCATATCGAGAGTGACATTGTCATGGAGGAACCTGAGTGTGCGCGCAACGTGATCAAGCGAAAGCGCCTCGCCGTCACCCCGCGCGATGTCAAAGGCGCCGTTGGAATCGCGCCACACAGTTTCTGCATCTGCGAAGAGTGGGAACGTCTCATCGTCGAGCCGGATGGACTCGCGCGACGCCGAACGATTGACGTGAGAGAGCCAGCTGTCAGGCTCAAACCGAGTCAGGCGTTGATGCCATTCGTCGATTTCCCGCAGGGCCAACTCGCCCACCGCACGCAAGTCAGGCGTCGTGTCCGTGACAAGCGCCAGCTCGAAGCGCGTGCCCATGGCTGAGGTGGCAAACCGAATGATGCGCTCCGTCAGAGCCGGCTGACCTTTCCCGTCTTCGGGTTGAAGCCGAACGCGCCGCCCTCCCAGAACGATCGCTGTGCCAAATCGACGATCACCATGACCATCGTACCGAGCTCAACGTCGCTGCGGGGCTTCTGCCGCGTGCGGATGCAGTCGATCCAGTGGCGTCGCAGCACCTCCTGTGGATCAAGCACCGGGCCAGGCGGCGGAGGAATTTCACGCTCTTCGATTTCGCTCGCCCAGATGGCTTCGGGACGAATGACGGCGTTGCGGCCACCCACGAACAGATTGGCTTTGTGCCCGCGGATGACTCGCTCCACGCCAAGCTCGTTGCAGGTTGAGCCCGCAATCACCATGGTGTGGTCGTGTTCAAACTCGACGTTGATGTTGATCTGGTCGGGATTCTCCATCTTCTTGTCGATGTAGTGTCCTCCGGTGGCGACCACCTTGATGGGCCACCCCACGTTGAGCGCCTTGACGGTAGGCGTGATGTGGTGCACCAGCAAGTCGCCGATGATGCCGGACGAATACCTCTTGTGCCGCCGCCACCGCGCGTACACCTCAGGATCCCAGTTCGCCTTTCCGAGCGGCTTGCACCACTTCGCCCAGTCCAGGTTCACACCCGGCTTCCATGCCGGATCAATCGCGTAGTAGTTCCACTCACCGGTCTTCGAATTCCGGCAGTAGCTTGTCTGGCTCCACACCGGCTTGCCGATCGCACCTTCCTTGATGAGATCAGCCGCCGCCATATAACTGGGTGTCATCACGAACTGCGTGCCGACCACGACGATGGCGTCCGGGTTGGCGCGGGTGACCTTCCGCAGGCGCAGCGCGTCCTTGAGGTTGATGGTCATCGGCTTCTCGACGTAGACGTCCTTGCCGGCTTTGATCGCATCCTCGGCCAGGCGAGCGTGCCAATGCTCGGGCGATGCGATGAGCACACCGTGAATGTCGGGCCGAGCCAGGACTTCCTCGTAGTGGCGATAGACAGGGACGTCCCCGCCCTGAACTTTGTCCACCCTCGCCTTCGCGTTCTGCACGCGCGGGTCGCACAGATCGCAGAGGGCGGCCAGCCGGATTGACTTTGACTCCACGGCGAACCTGGCCAGCGCATCGGCATGTCCCGTGCCCATGCCGCCGGTGCCAATCACCGCGACGTTCACCACTCCATCCGCGCCAATGGGGGCGCGCGGACTGGCCTGCGGAATTGGTTCGGCATCCACTTCCTCGGCGCGCGCGGCGCCATCGGCACTGAATGCCGCGGCCGCGGCTGCCGCGGCTGTGGCTTTTCGCAAGAAGTCGCGACGCGATGCTTTTTCACTCATAGCAGTCCTTCCCAATTGGCGCGGCTAAAGCCACGCCCTACGCTAGCACTCCCGCGCGCGAGAACTCGTCGCGCACCCGTTCGAGCAATTGCTTCGTCTTGAGGATGCCTTCCCGCTCGGAGAGCTTCTCCCCTTCGTACTCGATGCCAACCCAGTTGTGATAGCCGGCATCGAGGACGGTCTTCATCAACCGCCGATAGTCCTTGTTGGTGTCGTTGCCCGCGGCGTCAAAGTCGTGCGTCTTTGCAGAGACAGCTTTGGCAAAGGGCATCATGTCCACAACGCCCTGGTAGCGGTCGTACTCGTAGAAGTTCCCAAAGTCGGGCAACGTGCCGCAGCGTGGATGACCGACCATCTTCATCACGCCGGATAACCACTGGCCATTCGACGACAACCCGCCGTGGTTCTCCACCACGACGTTGATGTCCATGGACGCGCCAATTTCCGTCAGCCGCCGCAGGCCATCGGCCGCAAGCTTCTGCTGTTCTTCGAACGAGCCGGTGCTGGCAGCATTCACCCGGATGGTCACGCACCCCAGCGTCTTTGCGGCTTCCACCCACTTGCGGTGATTCTCGACGGCTCGAATACGCCTGGCCTCATCAGGGTCGCCAAGGTTGCCCTCGCCGTCGCACATGATCAGCCACTGCGTCACGCCTTCACCGGCGGCCCGGGTGTTCATCTCCTTGAGGTACGCCGCATCGCGCGCCTTGTCCTTGAAGAAACTGTTCACGTACTCAATGGCCTCGATGCCAAAGCCTCGTTTCGCGGTCTTTGCGAAGTCGAGGTGGTCGAGCGTTTTCGCACCCAACTCCTTGTGCAGCGACCACTGCGCCAGGGAGATTCTGAACAGCGGAGGGCGCTGTGGCGCTTGCGCCCAACCCAGAGCCCGAGCCGCGGGCGCTGCCGCCAGGCCAGCGGCGGTTGTCGCCAGGAATTGCCGTCGCGTCCAATCCAAGGTCATCTCATCACCCTTACTGCCGGGTCGAAAGACCCGGCCTCCGAGAACGTGCCACTCGTACCGGTCGTCCACCTTTGGCCGCCGACTCATCCGCGGCCAGGCACACGCGCATGGTGCGCTCTGCGTCGAAGACATTCAAGTGCGTTTCGCGGTTTTCGAGGATGCACGAGACCAGCTCGTCTATTTCTCCCTGGAAAGGATGTGCACTCACCTCCGCGGATCCTGGCATCCCGGTTTCAAGGCGAATCGCGGCCGCGCCGGTGCGGGTGGTCATCGGGTGGAACTCGACGTCGGGGAACGGACAGGCGCGACGCAGCGCGTCAATATCCACCGGCACATCCTTCCAGAGAATCATGTCATCGCGCAGGGACGCGCGATCGCCCATCATTTCCACGCCAAAGGTATAGGGCAGCTGGAGGTCGGTCGAGCTCGTCAGCTGCGCCAGCACAGGCGCTTTCCTGCCGGAGTCGAGCGTCAGGTTGGCCACGATCGAAGTGGGCCACTGGTAGCCCCGCGTGACCCTGGCGTGGAACGCCGACACCTCCAGCACTTCGAGTCCCGTGCACCATCGAAGCGCGTCCACGGCATGACATCCCGCGGCCAGCAAGTGACTACGGCCGCTCCTGGTGGTGCGCACCCACGCCCAGCCCGAATACCAGTCCGTGACGCGCGACAGGTACTGGAATCGCGCAAACACCAGCCGGCCGAGCCAGCCCGACTCGCGCAGCCACTTCGCGAATCGCAGATACGGGTTGTAGTGCAGTTCGAAGGAAACGATCGTCCGGACACCGGCGCGTTCGACGGCCTTTCGAATGGCCGTCAGTTCCACAAGATCCAGCCCCGTAGGCTTCTCGAGCAGGAAGTGCTTCCCCGCTCTCGCCGCCGCTACGGCCTGGGCCGCATGCAGATGATTCGGCGTGGCGATGGAAATGATGTCCACGTCAGGCGCGCTGAGAAGATCCTGGTAGCGCGTCGTAAATCGCGCGTTGGGGATGCTGACTCCGGCGTCAGCCAGGCGCTTGCGTGCACGAGATTCTTCACGGCCGCAGAGCGCGACAATACGAGTGTGAGGATTGGCCTGGAACGCCTGCAGGTGCTGCGCCGCCACCCAGCCCGGACCCACCAGGCCAACACCGAGTGTCTTCGCCATGCGCCAGAGGTTATCCCAAGTTCCTCAGTTCTTCAGTTCCTCAGTTCCTCAGTTCCCCAGTTCCGCCAGTTCCTCAGTTCCCCAGTTCCCCAGTTCCCCAGCTATTTATATCTGCACACGTCCGAGTTGGCCTTGATGATGTAGGAGTGATAGTTCGTGGCCTTTGGATCCGCGCAGCCTTCGAGGTTCACGAGTTCAATCTTGCGAAAATCAGTCGGCGCGGTCTCTGACTGAATCGCGATAAAACCGTCGCTCAGCATCGTGCCGTCTTTCTTGACCGCCGGGTCGGTGGGCGATGCGTTGCCGCCGCCAATCTGGGGCTTTTCGTATTCCAGCACCGGTTCGTTTGCGACGATGTGTCGAATTACTTCGTTGCCCTGCACCAGCACTTCGACTCGCACCCACTGATCCCCGTCGTACGTCTTTGATTTTGCGCTGGTGCAATGCGCCGTCCGCACTTGCCCCCGGATCACGACGTGGGTGCCTGGCGTGCACAGGTTCGCGGTCGGACGTTCGGTGCCGTCTCCGGGACCGCCAAGCAACTGCACTTCGATGGAAATTGGAAAGTCCTGGTCACGGACCATGGTGTCGGGCGCCTGCGAATGCAGCATCAACCCGTTGTTGCGCACCGCCCACCCCAGACCGGAACCGGCAGACGCCAGTTGCTCGCCGACGAATCGATACTCTGCGGCAATCAGGTAGTACGAGAACTTGTCTTTGTAAAAGAGGTGTCCGAATTCGCCGGCAAAACTGGTCCACTTGTCGTACCGCACTTTGAGCAGGCCGTCTTCCACCCTGAATGTGTCGTGCAGATTCTCACCCAGGTCGTGCTTTGCAAACTTCGGAGTCCAGCCCGAAAGGTCCTTGCCGTTGAAGAGTTGGATCCATTCGAACTTCGGCCCCATCTGGACGGGCGCCGCCACGGCCGCAAGTGATGCGGAGAGGACCAACAGGGCCGTGAGCGCCTTCGTCATGCGGCTGAGGTTATCGCACTTTACTTTCTGTTCGACAGACCTTGCGCCAGATCGATCCGCGCGTCCGGGAAGCGCAGGCGCAATCGATCGAGACCGGCCCTGCCGATGACCGTGGCCGCGGTGGCCAGGGCGTCGGCGGTGGCCCCGTCGCGCGCCATAACGTGCGCGGTGACACTGGACGTCAACGCCCACCCGGTGCGGGGGTCAACGACATGGGAGTACCGAACACCGTCGATCTCGACGAACTGGGCGGTGGGTCCGGAGGTGGCAAGGGCGGCGTTTGAAATGAGCTGAAAAAGACGTGGGGAATTTTTTTCGTCGAAAAAGATTCCCGACGTCTTTTCAGCGTTTGGTACTGCGATGCGCCACCCCGCAGCGCCGGGTGGCGCATCGCCGGCCACGATGTCACCGCCCGCCTCGAACATCGCGACCCGAATCCCCAAGCCGCGCAGCAGGTCGATCGCGGCCTGCAGGATGTATCCTTTGGCGACGCCGC
>JBKJJZ010000010.1:0-22387 GCA_046597705.1 Vicinamibacterales bacterium
GTGATGTCGTCGACCGACGCGGTCGCGACCTGCTCGGGCGCCAGCTGGACCACGGCGGGCGCGGCTTCGGCGCCTGTGGTGGCTTCGGGTGACGCGCCGCAGGCGGCAAGGGCGGCGGCGATGGCAGTCAGGGCTGCCGTAAGTACGATTCGTGAGTGACGCATTATTCGGTTCCTACCGGAAGGTATGGCAGCAGCGCGACGCGCGCCCGCGACAATTGGAGATCGCGCGCCGCTTGGGCGCGATTGGCCTGCGCTGATTGCAGCGCGAGGCGCGAGTCCGAAAGTTCAAGCTGAGTCGAGAGTCCCTCCCGAAATCGAAGTTCGGCGATTTCGAAAGCGCGTGCGGCCTGGGTAATGGTGCCCGCGGTGGCTTCCCACGCTGCCTGGGCGGCTTCCAGATCGCGCAGAGCCGTGTCTCGTTGCAGGTTCGCGGCTTCACGGGCCTGTTTCAGGCGGGCCTCGGCTTCGGTCAGATCCGCGCCAGCCGCGCGCGTCTCGGCCTGGGCCAGAAAGCCCATGAACACCGGCATCGTGACCTGCGCGCCAAGGGTCCAGTTGTTCCGGATCTTGCTCAGGTCGGGAAGGACGTTGGTGGGATAGTTGGTGAGGCCGAAGTTCGAGACGAAATTGACGGCCGGCTTCTTGGCGGATTCAACGACCTTGATGCCGAGTTCGCGGACGCGCACCGTGAGTTCGGCCTGTTCGAGCGTCGTGCGGAAGGCGGTGTCGGCCGAAGCCCTGACTTCATCGAGGGCGCCCGCGAAAGGCGCAGGCGCCGCCAGTTCGGCCGCTTCCAGGTCCACATCCAGGCGCAGGCTGGTGTCGGCCGGCAGCTCCAGCAACTGGCGAAGGCGCAGATAGGCGGCGTCGCGATTGGCGCGCGCACGAATCACGGCCGGGCGCTGGTTGTCGCGTTGCACGAGGGCGCGCAGCACTTCGAATTCGGCCTGGCGGCCCGCTTCGTGCGCCTGGCGGGTCTGCAGATACGTGGCGTCGGCCTGTTCGTAGCCCGACTCGACGATGGCGGCCAGCCGGTCGCCGAGCGCGGCGTCGTAGTAGGCGCGCGTGACGTCGAGCTGCATCAGCGCGCGCGCGGATGAGGTGCCCAGTTCCGCCACGCGAATACCCGCCGCGGCTTGTTGTCGCTGGGCCGAGATGCGTCCGCCCGAATACAACGACTGCGACAGGGAAAGCGTGAGGCGGTACGTGTTGGCCTGGCCGAAGGGCAACTCGCTGAAGTCCGTGCCATCGTCATCGCTGGTGTTGCTGTTGCTGAAGATGCCGCTGAACTCGGACGCCAGGGTGCGATCGTAGGCGCCAGCGAAGGTGACTTGTGGATAACGCTGACTGTTGACGCGCCCGAGGCCGGCACGGGCGCGGGTCTCACCGGCTCCGGCAATGACCAGGGACTCGCTCTGCGTCTCGGCGCGGCGAAGCGCCTCTTCAAGCGACAGGACCAGCGCTGATTGCGCGGAGGCCGCGGAGGCGAACAGGACGAAAACGACTGACGCGGGAACAATACGCATTACAGATTCACCGGGCGCGCGCCAATGGCGCGGAGGAAGAGGCCGAGATACAGATCGATGCCGTGCTTCATCGAGTAGGGGTAGCGCTCCGGCATGGGGTCGCGGCCCATGGCATCGGCAAACAGAGTGCCCATCAGCATCGCGGCGGCGGCGCGTGGCTCGAAGTCGGCCGTCAGGAGCCCCCGCCTGCGGGCGTCGGCCAGGTAGTTGGCCAGCTCGTTGTTGATCGTGATCGACACGCACATGGCCTGTTTGCATTGTTCCGGGTGTTCCTCAAACTCGCCCATGGAGGTGCGAATCAGGGAGCGAAGCCTGTAAAGATGTTTGTGATGGTCGCGCGCCCAATCACCGAGTTCGGTGGCCGGGTCCACGGGTACTGCCGGGAGTCGCAGGTATTGGGTCTGTTCCACAAAGGCATGGAGCGCGGCGTGAATGAGGGCTTCTTTGGTGGGGAAGTGCCGGAACAGGGTCACTTCGTTGACCCCGGCTTCCTGGGCGATTCGGCGGGTGGTGGCACCGCGGCTGCCCATTTCGGCAAACAGCTTCAGGGTGGCTTTCAGGAGGGCTTCGTGGACGTCAACGGCAACCATGGTCCTGAGGTTATCGGGAATTGGGCAGGCAAGCAAGTGGTTACTTGCTTACAGAGGGCGGGTAAAAGCGCGCGAAGAGCAGGCCGCTCATGATTCGCGTCCCTTTGCTGGCGCACTCGGTCGGGCACGCAAGTCGATCTGATCTGGATGCGCGGCCGTCGGAAGGGTGGCGGCGGCGGTGCATCCGCGGCGACGCGAACGCGAAGATACATCCCGCACCGCGCGCGGCGCTATGCAGCCACGAGCGCGACGACGACGCAAAGGGCCAGAATCGTCAAGGCGGGCAGGGATTTCTTGAGGGGATCCTTGACCTTGATGTGCATCGATACCGCACCCAGCATCAAGACGGCCATCCCTGCAGCCGCGGGTCGAGTGAGCGCGGGAAGCCAGACCCCGAGGATGAGAAGCACGGCGAACAGGATCTTGAAGAAACCGACCACACGCATGAACCATGGAGGAAGTCCATACACATCAAACTCCTCCTTCAGGTTCCGGGCTTGCTGCCCGCGCCAAGCCGTCGCTTTCCTGGAGCGAAGCAGCCAGACGTTCAGGATGCTCAGCCCGATCACCACCTGATTGACGCTCACTAGTATTTCCAACGTGACTCCCTCGCCCGGCCAGCCACCAGGCTGAGCGTGCGCATCAAATCTGGCATCATTCTGCCGCGGTCAGCGGTTCGAGGAGTCGATCGGCATCCGCTGAGATCGCTCGTCGGCTTCCTTTCCCGCCCGCCGCAGTTCGACCGTTGATATCACGAGGAAGGCGACGCACAGGATGGACACGAAGCATCCAACCAGAAAGATAGTGAGGATCGACATCTAGGCTTTCCGCCCGGCCTTGACGAACGCCCCGAAGCCCAAGATCGAAGGCACCCAGATACCTACGAAAACTCCCGCGTCCTTGTCGCCACCGAACCAGAGGTAGACCGAAAATAGGAAAGAGAGAAATGCGGCCAGAAGAATGAAGTAGTCGCTTGGTTTGAACATGGGTGTCGGGACTCGGCTCGAGAATGGGCTTGCGGTGAGACTGAGAGCACCATTTTACGGTGGAAAGCGACGCAACGACAAGGCCTCAGAATGCAGTGCGCCGTCGCTCAGGACACCTCGAAGAAGAATGTCGCGCCGCCTCCAGGCTCGCTCTCGGCCCAGATGCGGCCTCCGTGGCGCTCCATGATGCGGTGGACGGCCGCAAGCCCCACGCCGGTGCCCTCGAACTCGGTCGACTTGTGGAGGCGCGCGAACGGCGCGAACAATCGATGGGCCTCGCTCATGTCGAAGCCTGCGCCATTGTCGCGGACGAAGAACGCATCGCGACCGCCGACCTCCGTCTTGCCGATCTCGATGTGCGCATGACCGACACGCGACGAGTACTTCCACGCGTTGCCGACCAGGTTCTCCATCGCAGCGCGCATGAGGCCGGCGTCGGCGCTGCAGCGAAGACCGGGAGCGACCGTGACCGTGGCCTCCCGTCCTGGCGCGCCCCGCCGCAGGTCTGCGACGATCTCTTCGGACAGCGCACTGAGGTCGATGCTGGACCGAGTCAGCGGTGCACTCCCGACATGCGCGAGGGTGAGCAGATGGGTGACGAGCTCAGTCATGTACGCGATCGAGCGTTGGATCCGGGTCAGGTTCTCGGTGACCCGCGGCGGCAGATCTGCGCCGTCGCCGCTGAGGATCATCGAGCAGCCGAGCGCGATGACCGAGAGGGGCGCGCGCAGGTCGTGGCTGACGGTCGCATTGAACGCCTCGACGTCTCGCATCGAGTTCTCGATGGTACGAGTCCGCTCGGCGACGCGCCGCTCGAGGTCGGCGTTCAGCTCCTTGACCTGCTCTTCGGCGAGCTTCTGGTCGGTGATGTCCTGGCAGACGCCCACAAGCCGCGTGAGCGTGCCCGTGTCGTCGAGCACGGGATGCGCCCACGTGTGCAGGTAGCGCAGCGAGCCGTCGGGACGGAAAATGCGCTCATCGTGGGAGTAGGGGACGTACTCGTGGAACACCCGGTTGGTGGCGTCGATGACCCGCTGCCGATCCTCGGGATGGACCATCGTGAGGTACGCCTCGTAGCTGGGCGTGTACTGCCCTCGCGTGAGGCCGTAAATCCGGTAGAGCTCGTCCGACCACACGGCCGTGGGCTCGCTGACGTCCCATTCCCACGTGCCGAGGTGCGCCACTCCCTGCGTGTCGACCATCAGCTGCTCGCTGCGCTTCAAGCGGAGCTCGGAGCGCTTGAGGTCCGTGGTGTCTGCCCCGATGCAGAGGTATCCGACCACGTCCTTGCCCTCGCGGAGCGGCGTGAGCGTGTAGCACGACCAGGCGCGCACACCGGCGGGACCGTGCTCACCGGCCTCGAAGGTGCCCGACTCGCCCAAGGCGAGGACGCGGGTTGCGACCGAGCCGAGTTGCTCGCGTGTCTCGTCGCCGAACAGGGCCACGGCCGGCGCGCCCGGGACGGCCGCGTTCCATTGCTGCCGCGCCGCGTCGTTGGCGAAGACGAGGTGTCCGCCCGCGTCAGCCGCGAACACGACGTTCGGGCTCGCTCCGAGCGCCCAGGCGAGTGCATCGATCCGAGAGGCAGACGGCGTCAAGCTCAAGATGCGCGCCATGATGCCATGAAATCGCCGGGGCGGGCACGGGCCGTTGAAGACCAGATGCCTGATGAACGCGACCGACCGCGAAAGAGTCTTTCGAACAATGACAGTCATCGCGGCTTCGGAAAGATCAGGTCCTGCGCGCGGAGCTGGACGACGCTTGGTCAGCCGTAGAGCGTCAGCAGCTCGAGCTTCGCCAGTCGGCGGAAGTCGTCGTCGAGCGACCACACGAGTGCGGGCTCATTGGCGGCAAGGACGCATATCCGTAGATCGCCGAGACTGAATCGTTCGCCCGCCTCGCCGGCGCGCAGCGTCCACGTGTCGATCGTGCGCCACGTGTCGTCGGTGGGATAGATCAGCGGCAGCGCTGCCAGCGTGCGCGCGAGGCGTTCGCGCGTGCGTCCGCCGGTGCCAAGGAGGAGTTCCGTGCGGACGGGCACGGGGAGCGCGACCAGATCGGCGTCGAGCAGTTGTCGCAGCACGTCACCTTCCTCGCTGCCCGGCTGGCGAAGCGCGGCGATCCACACCGACGAGTCAACAACGATCACGCCGGATTCTGGCCTCGACCACGCACGTGACTGAGGTCGACGTTGATATTCGTGTTGCCGAACATCGACTTGAGTTCCTCCAGCCGCTTGCGGCGAATGACTTCCCGCAACGCAAAAATGACGGTCTCAGTCTTCGACTTCAGCCCCGTCGAAGGGGCGGAGATTGTCAGGGGCGGGCCGGCGCGACCTTGAAACGGAAACTGCCGTCGAGCATCTCGAAACGCACGCTTACGACGATGCGATAGACGCCAGCGGTCGTGATGGTCACGCGCGTCGGCGCTTCGCCCATCAATCGGCCCTGCTCGGCCGTCAGGAGCATGGCCCCGTCTGGCGACGCCATGGTCCACGACGTGCGCTCTGACCCCGTAGAATCGAGCACGTACCGGCCAGGCGTAAGCCTGATCGTGTACACCGCGCGCGCCTCTCGACCATCAAGCGATCCGAGGGCTTCCACATTCAACGCCAGCACACTGCCGATGGCCTTCAGCCGGGCCGCCACCTGCTGGCTGGCGTTTTCGGCCGACCGCACAAACGCCTCATTGCCTGTGGCGGCCAGATCGAACGCGCAGGCATCGCGCGCCTCCGCCTGAGTAACGCCGGTGGCCTCACACTTCGCGCGGGCCGCAGCCACCGCCTCGCCGCCGGCTTCGGGTTCGACACCAGGAAACGTCTGAGGGTCCGGCACGGCGGGCATGCGCCTTGAGACCATGAGACTCTCGGCCGTCACGCGCCAACTCGCTCCGAACTGCGCATAAAGCGGATGCGTGAAATCCATCACACCGGCCGAGAGAACGATCACACGGCCGTCTGCAGTCTTCAGATCGTTGTCCACATCGCCATCGAAGTTGCCGAGCAACCCGCGCACTTTGCCCCGACGATGGGAAGCGAGCCGCAGGTAGAAATCCACCATCTCGCTCGACACCACAATGGTGAGCCGATCGCCAACCGACGAGATGAACAGGTAGCCGTCTTCGGTCCGCCGCAACGTGCCACGCGACCGCAGCTTCACTTGGGTGCCTGCGTCCATCGGGCGGGCCACGCCATTCAGCAACGGGTCCGGCCGATCCATCGCCCACTCCACGCGATCGATGCCGTCTCGAACGGTCAGCGCACTGTTGACCGACGCGTAAGCCAGATTCCTGTAGGCTTGCTGCTGCACCTGGATTTCGAAGTCGTTGCGCGACGAGGCGAGATAGGTGAAGGTACCGATGGCCTGGAAGTCATAGGTATAGCCATCGAGCGTCTTCACGTGCGGGTCACCAAAACCCCATCCATGGCTCGCGTCGTCTCCCGGGCAGCCCCAGGTGGGGTCGCGCGGCTCCTGCATGCCGTTGTAGCCGTAGGTGAAGTCGGTGGTGTCCGTGCCGCTGCCAAACCGGATGATGCCCGGCAAGCCGTTCTCGGCACTCATGCGCCGGTCGTCGGGAGAGGCTTCCCAGTTCGTCGCGCCATCGTCGCTCGGATTGTCCGGGCGGCCCGAGCGGGTGACGCCGCCGCCAGGGTGCGTATGAAAGTCGGCCACCAGGCGGCAGGCTTCGTCGCCCGAGCGCGGGGATGTTTCATGGATGCCATCGACCGTGCCTGATGGCCAGCGCTGAATCTCGGTGTAGTAGCGATACGTTCCATCAATGACGTTCGGCATCCGGCATTGATAGATCCAGCCGCCCTCTTCGTGCTCGTCCGGCTGGCCTTCGTGCGAATCACTCCACGCGCGGTCAAGTGCCGCCTGCACCGCCGGGTCTTTCAGAACGTCGCTGACGTTCGATGAAGGGCAGGCGCCCTGCGCCGCGGCCGCCCAGGGATTGGCGAGTATCGACGTCAACGCGAGGACTGCGATCTGGCGTGCGCGTTTCATTTTTCCGGGGCCTCAATGGAGAGCCTGGCCCGTGCTACCGCGCTCGGGATATCAAGCGGCCGGCCGTGCAAGGAGTGCGAGTAAACGCGCAGGATCACGCTCGACATCTGGTCGGCGTGCGAGACACCGGCTGCCCGCAACGACGTGGTGAGAGGATTGTCAGAAAAGAGGTGCAGCGTATTGCGCAGCCAGCGGCCAAAACCGAAGTGCACGCGCGTCACCAGATCGTCTTCATCGGGAAAACATCGCAGGAATGCCTTGTGCGCGTCGGTGAGCGCGGCGTCAAGCGCCTGCACGACGGCTTCCACCGTAGGCGCTGACGGCGTGAGCACCGCGGGCAGGGGCGGGGGAACGGGCAACGGATCGCATCCGGCCTGCGTGACGCCTGAGAGATGATTGGCCGCCGGCGCGTCCGGACCCCGCATCGCCCACCAGCCAACCCCCACGGCGAGCACTACGGCCACGGCGACGAGCGTTGGCGGTTTCAGCACGGCCTCAGTGTGTCATGAGCGACGAACTTCAGTGTACGATGTGCGCCATGATGCGAAACCTGATAGCGATCCTTGCGCTTGGCCTGGTGGCTGCGTCGTGTGAGTCCGGTTCATCCAGCCCCACACCAACCGTGCAGACGGTGACGGTCACCGCCGCCGGCGCCTCATCCGTGACGTTTGCCAATCGCAACCAGACCGCGCAGTTGGCGGCCTCGGCGCGGCTCACCGACGGCACCCTCACGGATGTCACCGCCACGGCCACGTGGGCATCGAGCAATTCCACCGTGGCCACCGTGTCAGGCACGGGGTTGGTCACCGCATTGACCAACGGTGCCTCCACCATCACGGCCACTCACCTGGGCCAGATCGGAACGCTTGGCGCCACGGTGGCCATGCGCGCCACGGCTCAGGTCACGCCAACCTTCTCCAGATTGTGTTCACCGAATCGGGCGCAGATGGTGGTCACGATCCGGGAGACGAGCAACAACATCGGGTTTCGAGTCACGCTGCTCGAAATCACGATGACGGACATTAACGGTGTGCAGCGCTACCACCAGGCGCTCTCGGCGGCCGACATTACCACGCTCGCGGGTTCGAACATTGTCGGTCCTGGCGCAAGCCGGACGGTCACCGTGGAGTCAGGTTACCCGGGCGGCGTCAATGTGGAGGACTCACGGGGCCGTGTTATTTTGACGGGGGTTGACGATGCCGGAAACGCCATCAGCATCACAATCAATCCCGTCAACATGCGCGACGGTTGTTAGAGCGCCTTTCAAGGATCGCCTGCTGTTCGTTGATGGCAGTGTCGCCCAGGAGTGGGGCCGGCTACGAGCGCGGCGGTCGGTTCCCGTGCTGGACGGGCTCGCGGCAACCGCACGCGTCCACGGACTCACTCTGGTGACTCGCAATCCGCGCGACTTTGCCAACCTCGGCGTGACGCTTCTCAACCCGTTCGCGTGAGGCCGCGCTTAATCGGCTAAACGCTCCGAAGCCGGTCGTTGTAGCGCAGGGATCTATAATCCTTCCGCGATGAACAGGTGTGTGACGATGCTGGCTGGTGTTCTCCTGCTCGCTGGAACACACGCGCCTGCTGCTTCACGCGCGCAGGCTCCACAGACGGAGATCAAAGCGATCGCAGGGTTTGAGACATTCCAGGTATGGTCGCGACTTGTGTGGGAGCACAATCCAGGTGAGTTCGACACTTCGGTGCGCACCCTGGCGGCCTGGCGCGAGAGCGACGTGGCTGGAGTGAAAACGGATATCTGGGCCCTCACCACGCTTGTGAGCAGGGGGGCGAAGCCCGGTGCGGTGATTCGGTACACCGGCTTTGAGCGTGAGATCACCCCTGCGCGGATGGGCGCGTTCGGGAACCTGCGCGCGATCAGAATGGCTGACGTGTCAGATTTGGTCTCCTTGCCCATCGATCGCCGCACCAGTCGCGTCAACGAGACGGGTATCACGCACTTCATGAAACTCGCCGCGATGCTTCACACCGATGTCGTGATGCTGTCAGAGCCGCCCACTGGATTGCCCCGGCCACGGGCGAGTCTCGACCAATCTGCTCCAGCGGGGCGGATCACGGATGGAGAAGTGACCGGATGGGACCCGGGGCCGATTCACTGGGAGATTGGCCGGATTGCTCTGCGCGGCGTGCGTCCCTTGCCAAAGTCTGATCCAGTGGTCGCGGTGTGGTACCTGGCAACGTCGGCCTACCTGGTATCTCGGCGTGAGTACGGATACCTTGCGCCCCATCTGGCGCAAGGGCGTGCCATCCTGCCCGACGATGCGCACTTGCAGATGTACGATGGCGTTTTGCATGAGGCCTATGCCTCATCCGTAGTGCAGGAGGCATTGCAGGCCTTGAGTTCGGAAGGGTTCCAGCCCACCGCCAAGTCAGCGGCTGACGAACTCAAGCAGGCAGAAGGCTATTTCCGTCGCGCGCTTGAACTCGATCCCGGCCTGGATATCGCGCGGGTGCACCTGGGGCGCGTCGTTGGCCTGCGCAGCCGCCACGACCAGGCGGCCGGTGAGCTTCGGCGTGCTCTGTCCTCGCTGACGGATGCGCGCCAGCGCTACTACGCCGAGCTTTTCCTTGGTGCCGAAGAGCAGGCTTCGGGGCGGACGGCCGAGGCGAAGCGTGCCTTCGATCGGGCAATCATCCTGTTTCCAAATGCCCAGGCGCCGTATTTGGCTCTTGGCCAGCTCGCGTGGCAATCCTCCGACCGTGCTGGCGCCCAGGCGGCGTTCGAGCGGCTGGCAGCATTGCCAAGAGTTCCCGCAGAGCGTGAGGACCCCTGGTGGTCATACCCAGTGTCGGCGGTTCTCGACACGGGGACGCTCGTCGAAAGGATGACGCAACTCGTCGCGGAGCACGTCCGCAAATGAGGTTTGCACTGGCTGCGGTCATCTTGACGGCACTTGCGGTGCACCCGCGTCTTGACGCCCAACAACCGGTGTTCTCCAGCCGGTCCGAGGCCGTACGCGTGGACGTGCTCGTGACCAGGGACAACAAGCCGCTGCGGGGTCTCAGTCCCTCCGATTTCGAGATCCGGGACAACGGTGTCCTGCAGCAGGTGACCCTGCTCACCGCCGACAAGCTGCCGCTCAATGTCGTGCTGGGGCTCGACGTGTCGGACAGCGTCACCGGCAACCGGTTGTCGGATCTGCAGAAGGCCGGCTTCGGCTTACTGAATGCACTGACCCCTGGCGATGGTGCGGCGCTCGTCACGTTCGGCTTTGCGGTGACGGCAGCCCAACGGCTGACGTTGGATCGCAAGGCCGTCGCTTCAGCGCTGGCGCAGCCAGCCGGCGGTGGGCAGACGTCGCTCATCGATGGCTGCTTCACTGGCTTGATGCTGGGCGCATCCGAGGTCGGACGTTCGCTGCTTCTGGTGTTCAGTGACGGTGTCGATACCGCGAGCTGGCTGACCGCAGACGCGGTGATCTCCACCGCGCGTCGCGCCGATGTGGTGACATACGCCGTGGTGGCGGGGGACAAAGAGAGGCAATCGTTCCTGCGCGACCTCACCGGCGTGACGGGTGGTGACCTGATCGAGGTCAAGGGCACCACTGACGTCGAAGCCACGTTTCTGCGGCTGCTGAACGAATACCGCCAGCGCTACCTTCTGAGCTACACGCCGACAGGCGTCGGCAAGGCCGGCTGGCATCGAATCGACGTTCGCGTGAAGCAGCCAAACGTCAGCGTTCGCGCGCGACAAGGCTACCTTGCCGGGTTCTGATCAGGCGCAGGGTCATTGAGCGCGGCGAGGCATCGTCCCGCCGTGGGCGCAACGTCGGGACGACCGTCGTCAGTGTTCCGTGGCAGACAGGACGGTTCATTTTGAGATCTCCTTTGCGTGTGAGCGAGGGAAGAGCAGAGACGCGACAATCGACGTGAGGAGCAGGCCCGCGATGATGCCCAGCGACCATGCGATGGGGAACTTGCCGCCGAAGGCGTCGTTGAGCCAGACCATCTTCACTCCGACAAAAATCAGGATCGACGCCAAACCGTAGTGCAGGAGGTGAAACCGCTCGATGGCGCCGGCGAGCATGAAATACATCGCCCGCAATCCGAGGATGGCGCAGACGTTTGAGGTGAAGACCAGGAACGGTTCGTTCGTGAGTGCGAAGATGGCCGGGACGGAGTCGACAGCGAAGATGATGTCCGACAGTTCCAGGAACAACAGCGCGATCAGCAGCGGTGTCGCGTGCCAGCGACCACCGAGTCGGACAAAAAAGGACTGGCCGTGCAGGTCAGGCGTGACTGGCATCAGCCGACGGAACAACCTGATGATCGGATTCCTGCCAGGGTCGAGCTGGCCCTGCGGCTTGAACACCATCTTGATGCCCGACGCGATCAACACCAACCCGAACAGCAGGACGACGACGGCGTACTGCATCAGCACCGAGCCCAGGGCGATGAAGATGGCGCGAAAGACCAGCGCGCCGATGATGCCGTAGAACAGCACGCGGTGCTGGTACTGCAGCGGCACCGAGAAGTAGCTGAAGACGAGAACAAAGACGAAGACATTGTCCACCGCCAGCGACTTCTCTACCAGGTAGCCGGTGAGGAACTCGAGGCCGATTCGTGTGGCGACGTCCGGAGGAAACTGCGTGAGCGCGTACTGATACAACCCGACGTTGAAGACCAGCGCCAGCGCGACCCAGACCAGGGACCACGCCACCGACTCCTTGAATGAGACCACATGGGCCGTGCGGTGAAACACACCAAGGTCAATCGCGAGCACCGCGAGCACGCCCACCGTGAACGCCGCATACCAGGTCCAATAGTCTACCAACGGGAACAACATCGCATTCACACTCCGCCTTCGAGGTTAGGATGCGATGTGTGTATAGACAAATACGATTATGGACATGAATACATAGTAAATTTCTAAGTATGGATTGGGTCAATTATCACCACCTGCTGTACTTCTGGACCGTCGTCAAAGAAGGCGGCGTCGTAAAAGCAGCCGACAGCCTGCGGTTGTCGCAGCCGACGGTGAGTGCCCAGGTTCGCCAACTGGAGCAGCAGCTGGGCGTGCGGCTGTTCACCAGGGAAGGCCGGCGTCTGGTGCCCACCGAAACGGGCTGGCAGGTGTTTCGCTATGCCGACGAGATGTTTTCGATCGGACGCGAGTTGATGAGCACCATCAAGAGCGGCGGCGGGGGACGACCCGTCCGGTTCGTGGTGGGCGTCGCCGACGTGTTGAGCAAATTGATTGCGTATCGGCTGTTGTCACCGGCGCTGCGCTTGCCCGACCCGGTCCGCATCCTGTGTCGCGAGGATCGTGTCGAGCGGCTGCTGGCGTCACTGGCGCTGCATGAGGTGGATCTGGTGTTGTCCGATACGCCGGTGCCTCCGCATGTGCGGGTGCAGGCGTACAGCCACCTGTTGGGGCAGTCCTCGGTGACCTTGTTTGCCAGGCCGCCGCTGGCCACCCGCCTGAAGATGCGTTTTCCAGCGTCGCTGTCCGGGGCGCCCCTGTTGTGGCCGGGGGAAGGCACCGTGCTTCGCCGACAACTGGACGACTGGATCCAGCGCGAGGGCGTGCGGCCGAAGATCGTCGGCGAGTTTGATGACAGCGCCTTGATGAAGGCCTTTGGCGAACATGGCGCGGGCGCCTTTGCCGCGCCGTCACTCCTGACGTCGGAGTTGCGGCGGCATCACGGCGTAGTGCCGGTGGCCATTATTCCCGATGTGCACGAGCGGTATTTCGCCATCTCTGCCGAGCGCCGAATCAAACATCCCGCGGTCGTGGCGATTGCCAACGTCGCGCGCGCCCGTCTCGTCTAGACTCCGCAACCCGCGTTCGATAACGCCGTGTCACGGCCGTAGATCCACGGGCACCTGGTTGAGCACGGCCCAGAATCTGCCCACCTGTTTCACCGCTTCGACGAAATCCTGGAACTTCAGGGGCTTGACGACATAGGCGTTGACCCCGAGCTGATAGCTCTGCACGAGATCCTGCTCCTGCCTCGACGATGTCATCATCACGACCGGGATGATCTTCAGAGCCGGATCGCCCTTGATCTGTCGCAAGACCTCAAGTCCGTCCACCTTCGGAAGTTTGAGATCGAGAAGAATCACCGCGGGCTGTTCGTCCACCCGGCCCGCAAATTCCGCCCGCCGGAACAAGTAGTCCAGAGCATTGGCCCCGTCCCGTACGTGCACGAGCTTATTGGCGACTTGATTCGCGTTGAAGACGTCCAGAATCAACTCCGCATCGCGAGGACTGTCTTCGACAAGAAGGACGTGGCTGAGTGTCGTCATGCTGGGGCCTCTGATGAGCGCGGTAGTGCGGAACTCGTGGGTTCGAGAGTGAAATAGATGGTGGCGCCACGGTCCAATTGACCATCGGCCCAGACGCGTCCGCCGTGCCGGCCGATGATGCGGCGGACCGTGGCGAGGCCGATGCCCGTGCCTTCGAACTCCTCGGCACGATGCAGTCGCTGGAACACGCCAAACAGCTTGTGCGCGTATTGCATGTCGAAGCCGACGCCATCGTCGCGCACAAAGATAATCGTCCGGCCGGCTTCCTCACCGGCGCACCCGATCTCGATGGTTGCCGGATCTCGCGGGCGGCTGTACTTGAGCGCGTTGTCGAGCAGGTTGGTCAGCACCTGCTTGAGTAAAAACTGGTCGCCCACCACTGTTGGTAGCGGCGCGATTGTCCAGATGAGGTGCCTGCCGCTGGTGGCCATCTCCAGCCCACTGATGACGATCTCGACAAGCGCGCGGAGATCCACCGAGCCGCTGCGAATCTCGGCGCGGCCCACGCGCGAGAAATCGAGCAGGTCGTCAATCAGGTCGCCCATCTCGACACTGGCCTCGGTGATGATCTTGAGATAACGCGTCGCTTTTTCGGAGAGCTGGCCTTCGGTCGCCACGCGCAGCATTTCCACGTAGCCGTGGACGTGCCGCAACGGCGCGCGCAGGTCATGCGAGACCGAGTAGCTGAAGGCCTCCAACTCCTGATTCAGGCCCGCCAGTGCCTTCGCGTGCTCGGCGTCGCGCTCACGTTGCTCTTCGTTCTGCCGCAGCGTGTGCTCGAATCGCTTGAGTTCGGTCATGTCGCGGGCGGCGGCGAACACGCCTTGCAAGCGGCGCCCCCGGTCGTGGAAGGTGGTGGCGTTGTAGGACACGACCGTTTCCCTGCCGTCGACCGAGCGCGCCGTGAGTTCGTAGTTGGTGACTTTACCTTCGCTTAACACACGGTTGATACCGGCCTCGGCCCGATTGGGGTCGGTGAAGCAGTCCTTGAACGGAGCGCCGATCAGCTCATCACGCGTGCAGCCCGTGAGCGCCTCGGCCTGCTTGTTGACGTCGGTAATGATGCCGCGAGGATCCGTGGTCATCAGGGCGTCGATGTTGGACTCGATTAACGAGCGAGTATAAAACTGCTGATCGCGCAGGCGCTGGTCGAGCCTTTTCCGCTCCTCCTCGACCTCCTGCCGGGCGGTGTTATCGGTACCGATGAGGAGGTAGCCAATGATGGCTTCATGAGGGTCGCGCAGTGCCGTGACTGATACCACGGCAGGAAAGCGGGTGCCATCCTTGCGGATGTACGTCAATTCGTAGATATCCTCAATCCCACGAGAGGCTTTGAACACCAGCGCCTCGAAACCGGGAGTGATGGGCGTACCGAGTTCGAGGCTCAATGCCGTGGCGCGAGCGATCACCTCCTGGGGATCCGAAATGTCTGCGGGCGTGATGGTGTTCACAACCTCGGCCGCAGGATAGCCAAGCATGCGCTCCGCGCCCACATTGAAGATCTGGATCACGCCCTTCGCATCAGTGGCAATGCTCGAAAAGTTCGCGCTGTTGAAGATCGCGCGCTGCAAGGCGTCGTTCTTGAGCAGCGCCTCTTCCGCCCCTGCGGCGCTCTTAGACATGGTGACGAGTATCTCCCGTGGACGCTCCGGCCGGTGACCGACGAGGATGGAGCCAGACTGCCCTGAGGCTACGTGTCTGACTGGTGATCTGATGTCTTGTTTTGAACACGCCGGTGATTCTCACAGTTGCGCCTCGGATCGACGTTCGCCAGGGCGGAAGCCAGATATGCCCCGGCCGCGTTCGATATTACTCCAGCACGATAGAATCGAAGCCCGTGAACGCGGATGTGGTGATCATTGGCGGCGGGTGCATGGGCGCCAGTGTGGCGTATCACCTGACGCGCCTCGGACTCACCAACGTCGTCCTCGTCGAACGCGATCCGCAATTGGGTGCCGGGTCGACGGCCCGCAATGCCGGAGGCGTGCGGCATCAATTTTCGCAACCCGCCAACGTGCAGCTGTCGATCGAATCGATTCGAGTGTTCGAACAGTTCGAGGAGATCGTCGGATCCCCGATCGACTTTCATCAGGACGGCTACCTGTTCCTTCTGTCGGATCCCGATCACGTGAACGCATTTCGTCGAGCCGTCGAAATGCAGCGCGCACTTGGCGTGCACGTCGAATGGCTCGACGCAGACCAGGCGACGCGACTCGCGCCGGGGCTCGGCACCGACGGCGTGGCTGCGGCCACCTTCTGTGCCCGCGATGGCATTTGCGATCCCAATGGTGTGACGATGGGGTTCGCGGCGGCGGCCCGCCGGGCGGGCGTCCTTGTCAGACGCAATTGCGAAGTCACCGGTATTCGACTGGATGGCGATCGCGTGGCTGGCGTCGACACGTCGCAGGGCCCGATTCATTCGCGCATCGTCGTTAACGCGACGGGTGCCTGGGCCGGCACCATCGGCGCCATGGCCGGCGTCTCTTTGCCGATAGTGCCACTTCGGCGTCACATCTTCATCGCCGCTCCCCCTGCGCCAGATGCGTGGCCGTCCTCGCGCATCATGGTTATCGACTTCGCCACGTCGTTCTACTTTCACCGCGAGGGCGCCAACCTGTTGTTTGGGATGGGCGATCCCACCGAGCGTGAAGGGTTTGACCTTTCCGTCAACTGGAACCTGCTGGGCGACATTGCCCCGGTTGCGGCCAGGCGGCTGCCGCCGCTTGCCGATGCGGCGATCGTCAAGGCCTGGGCCGGGCTGTACGAGATGACGCCGGACGCCATGCCAATCATTGGTCCGACTGGGCCCGAAGGGTTGTACGCGATCGCCGGCTTTAGCGGCCACGGATTCCAGCACTCACCCTCGGCCGGGCGCATCGTGGCTGACCTCATCGCCGGCCGGAACCCTCAGTGCGATCTGGCGCCGTTCAGTCTTGAGCGTTTCGATCGGCCGTCAGGCGTCGTCGAGGGCGGCGTGGTCTGACGCGATGTGAATCGGCAAGCTGGAAGCTTGAATCGGTAATCGTGTAGCGATCGCCGGTGAACCCTCAGGATGTCGCGATACGTAGGGCGTCCCTTCAGGGGCGCCGTGAACTTGCGCGGCCAGAGCCACGCCCTACGTACGAGCCTCGCTGATTCGCTGCAACAGAATCCCCGCCGCGGTGGCGACGTTGAGCGAGTCGAGCGCTGCGGACATGGGAATCCGCACGCGCACGTCGGCGCGGGCCAACGTGTCCTGGGACAAGCCCTGTCCTTCGTTGCCGAACAGCACCGCGACCCGGCCGAGGGCCTGCGTCGAGTTCGCGAACTCCCCAATCGGCACCGCGTCCGCTGCGGGCGTCGTCGCGACGAAGACGAATCCAGCCGTCCGAAGCTGGTCGAGCGAGTCAGACCACGACTCGACGGGCACGTGCGGCACGACGCACGTCGCGCCGGACGAGGTGCGAATCGCCTTGCGATAGAACGGATCGCTGCAGCCGGGGCCCAGGGCGACGGCCTGGACACCGAACGCCTCGGCATTCCGAAAGATGCCGCCGAGGTTGTCCGCGTCCACGATGCGCTCGAGCGCCACCACGAACCGGGACGAGGACATCAGCGCAGGCATCGTCATCGCGGTCGGCCGTTCCGCGAGTGCGAGACAGCCGCGATGAATGCTGAACCCGGTGGCGGCAACGAAGCTGCTGGCCGCGATGAGAAAGACGTCCGCATGAGGCGCGTGCCGCTCGATGTCATCGCGCAGGCTGTCGAGCGCCGCCTGATTCAGCAGAAACGATCTGAAGACGATCCGCCGCTGTTCGAGCAATCTCCGGACGACGAATCGCCCCTCGGCGCACAAGAGCCCACGCTCGATGAACCGGTCCGGGTCGCGCACACCGATGTAGCCGGCCAGCCGCGGATCGTCGCCGCTGTCGATCGCAATGATGTTCACGTTGCCATTCTCGCGCGATTTCGACAGGGACTAGAATCTTGCCGTGATGGTTCTCGCGATACTCACGAGCGCATTGTTCGTGGCGGGCCTAGGCGCCCAGGTGCCCGGAACGCCGGCGCGAGGCGCGTCGGGTCCGAAAGGGCTCATCGTCGGCCGCGTCGTCGACGCGGCCTCCAACGCCCCGATTCCCGGCGTGATTGTGACGCTGGCGGGCGCGACACTCGGCAGCAGCATCCGGGTGCTCACCGATTCGCAGGGCCGCTTCCTCTACCGCAACGTGCCCGGAGGCTCCTTCACACTGCGGGCGACGATCGGTGCCAACATTGAGGGTGGTGGATTCTCGTGGTCCAGCTTCGGACCGCCGGTCGGGCCCTATCTCAACGGAGGCTATGGCCAGCGGCGACCGGGCGGATTGCTCCAGTCGATCGAGCTGGCCGCCGACGAGCAGATCGGCGATGTGGTCATCAAGCTCTGGCAGGGCGGCTCGATCGACGGGCGTGTGTTCGACGAAGCGGGCGAGCCGATGGTCGATGTGGTGGTGGCCGCGCCGAGGCTGAGCGCCGACGGCCTGTTGCAGAATGGCCCAACCGTGCGCACCGACGATCGCGGCGCGTATCACTTCGGCACGCTCGTGCCGGGCGATTACGTCGTGATCGTCTCGCAGGTTCAGGCCGCGATGCCTGCAGCCACCAATGACTCGCTCGCGTCCACACCAAACAGGCCGCTGAGCGCGAAGCTCGCAAACACGGGAGCACGGGCGTTCGAGGGTGGAATCGCGGTCGGCAACTCGCTCATCTCAACCGAGGCGTGGCCCAACACCAACGCACTGCCTCCGGTCCCGCGGCCGGTCCCGGGGAATGACGCCCTGCACATCTACCAGACGACATTCGCGCCCTCGGCGACGTCGCTCGCGATGGCGACGCCGGTGCCGATCCGCGCCGGCGAGGCCCGCATGGGCGTGGACGTATCGATGACGCCGGTGCGTCCGGTCGCCGTGTCTGGAACCCTCGCCGACGACCTCGGACCCCTGCCGGACTTCGGCGTCCGGTTGTTCACGCACGAAAGCGATGCCCGCTCCGTTCCGTTCGATCTCGGCAGGACGTCCACCGACGCGACCGGCCGGTTCGTGTTTCCACTGGTCCCGCCCGGCACGTACCGGGTGGTGGCCCAGCGGTATGCGACGACTCGGTTCGGGCCGGACGTGGTGCTGCCGCCGCCTGGACCGCCGCGCGCTGCCGACCGCGTGGGCGCATCTGCGCAGCAGGCGATCGTCGTCGGCGATCAGGATGTGACCGACATCGCGCTGCAGCTGGGCCTCGGCGCGCAGGTGTCCGGGCGCGTGGAGTTCCGCGGCCAACGTCCGGGCCCCGACGCGATGCGCCAGTTGCTGGTGTTCCTTTCGCCGCTCGATCCCATTTCGCATAGCTTTCCGCCCCGGCCGTACTCGGTGAACCCCGATGCGAAGGATGGCTTCTCCATGCGCGACGTCGCACCCGGGCGGTACTTCGTGACGATCTCTGACAGACCCGACGTGTCACTCTTCGCCGTGACGGTGGGCGGAAGGAACGTGACCGAGCGGCCGATCACCATCGAGGCGAAGGATCTCTCGGACGTGACAGTCGAGCTAACGGATCGTCCGGCAGAGATCGCGGGAACCGCTCGCAGGCGGGCCGGCTCGCCGGATCCCGACGCCGGCGTGGTCCTGTTCCCGACGGATCGCACCCGCTGGCCCGATGCGCGGACCGGAGCACGGATGTTCCGCACCGCGCGTGTGTCGAAGGCCGGCACGTTCAGTTTGAAGCCCGTGCTGCCAGGTGAGTACTTCATCGCTGCCATTGCCGACGACGCGACTGCCGACTTCCCGGACACGAAATTCCTGGAAGCACTGGCCGCTGTGGCAGAGACGATTCGTGTCGAGGCCCGTGCCACTGCGAACGTGACGCTGACCACCGTTGATGCACCTGCTGTGAAACGTCCGTCACCGTTCGAGAATGATTTTCCCGTGGGTGAGTCCCTTCCACATGGCCCTTTCTCAGATGAGTTGGCGGAACGCACGCCACCTGCGCAGACACCGGCCGTCACCGTCGTCCTTACGGGCGTCGTCACCAGCGACGACACCCCGGCCCGGCCGCTGCGGCATGCGGTCGTCACGGTGACGGCTGCTGAACTCAAGGGGTCGCGGCAGGTTGTCACGAACGATGACGGCAGTTTCACGTTCGCCGATCTGCCACCGGGCCGCTACTCGCTTGTGGTCGCAAAGCCCGGTTACGTCAAGACCTACTATGGCAACAGGCGTCCGGGCGGGATGCCGGCGACGCCCGTCGCGCTTCTTGCGGGCCAGCCGGCGCCAAACATCACGATACGCGTGCCGCGCGGCGCGGTGGTCGCCGGCGCCGTGCGTGATCAGTTCGGGACGCCGGTCAGTGGAGCGCAGGTCAGCGTGAAGCAGGTAGCCGTCGTGAACGGCGGCCGCCGGATGTCCGACGTGCCGAACCTGCGCGTGCCGGTCGCCACCACCGACGACCAGGGCCGCTATCGCATCTACGGCCTGCCGCCGGGTGAGTACGCCGTCTTCTGCTCGATCCCCGCGATCAACTATGGAAACGTGCGCGAGACCAACAGCGCCGACGTTGATGCTGTTCTCCGGGAACTGCGCGCGGGCCGGAACGCGGCCGCGGTTGCGGCGGCCCCTTCGAGGCAGGTCTCGCTCTCGGGCGGGTATCTGCCGGGCGTACCCGACGCGGACAACGCGCAACTGATTGCGCTTGCGGTCGGCGAGGAACGGACAGGCGCCGACATTCTCATTGGTCCGCTGCGGGCGCTCAGTGTGTCGGGCACGTCGCTGGGACCGGGTGGCGCGCCGATGCGGTACATCATGGTGGCCGTCGTGAACACCGCCACGGGCTCCAGGATCGGCAGCGGCGGCGTCATCATGCCTGGACCCGACGGCCGGTTCAGCTTGTCGGCGCTGCCGCCCGGCCACTACACGCTCATGGGCCGCGCGGCGGAGAACGGCGCGGGCGAAGGCGACGCCATGCCGTACTTCGCGCAGGCGGAGTTCGTGTTGACCGATCAGAACCTGTCCGGCCTGGTGCTTCAGTTCGAGCGCGGTGCGGCCATTGCAGGCCGGATCGTTCCGCCGGCGGGTGCGCGCCCGGGCGCTGTCGCAGACGTTCGACTGAGTGCGACGCCTGTCGGTTCCTATGCGTCACTCGTCCCGGCGCGTGTCATCGCGACGACACGGCCGGACGGCACCTTCATGTTCGATGGAGTGGGACCGGGCAAGTGGCGTGTGATGGGCGCGTCCCTGCCGCCGACATGGTCGCTCCGCTCGGCTGTGATGGACGGACGTGACACGCTCGACGCGCCGCTCGAGGTGCGGCTCGGGCAGCCGACCGCGGATCTCACGGTGACGATGACGGATCGACCGACGACGATCACCGGCACGATCTACGACGCGGCCGGTCAGCCGACGTCGGAGTACTCGATCGTGGCGTTCTCCACAGATCGCACGTTGTGGACCGTGCCGCGTCGCGTGAGCAGTGTCACGCGCCTCTCGTCGGACGGCCGCTTCACGATCACGGGACTCCCCCCCGGCGAGTACTACCTGGCCGTGAGCGCCGATTTCGATCCCGCGCAACTCAGCGTGGCGTCATTCCTCGAATCACTGGTGTCCGCCGCGGTCCACGTCGCGATCGCCGAGGGCGAGCGGAAGGTGCAGGACTACCGGATTCGCTAGCTGGTCCGGGTGGATCGCCGAGACGGTCTGGACCGAGCCAGAATGGGACCCGCCTGATAGGCTGAGGGTCAGTGCTTCCTCCCCCTGTGCTTGTCTCTGATGCCGCGACGCTGTCGCACCTGGTCACCGAACTTGCAGCCTGCACCACCGTCGCCGTGGATACGGAGTCCAACAGCCTCCACGCCTATCGCGAGCGGGTGTGTCTCCTGCAGTTCTCCACAGCCACCGCCGACTACATCGTCGATCCACTCGCGCTTCCTGACCTGAGCGCACTCGCGCCGTTTTTCGCGAGTCCGGCACACGAGAAGATCTTTCACGCGGCGGAGGGTGACCTGCTGGGCCTGGGGCGGGACTTCCAGTTCACGTTCGCGAACATCTTTGACACGATGTCAGCTGCGCGTACGCTGGGCTGGCCGCACGTGGGCCTGGCGGCAGTGCTCAAGGCCGAGTTCGACGTCACCCTGAGCAAGACACATCAGCGCGCCGACTGGGGACGACGCCCGCTGAAGGCCGACATGCTTGACTACGCGCGGCTGGATACGCACTACCTGGCGCCGCTCCGCGATCGGCTGTACGCCGCGCTCACCGAGGGCGGCCGCTGGACCGAGGCGCAGGAGGATTTTGAGCGAATTTCCAGAACGCAATCACCGGCGGTGAGTCCGACGCCGGACCCGCACGCGTTCTGGCGCGTGAAGGGCGCCCGCGGTCTGACACCTCAGCAAGCGGCGATCCTGCGGGCAGTGTTCGCGTACCGTGACACCGAATCGGCGCGAACGAATCTGCCGCCCTTCAAGGTCATCGGCGAGCCGACGCTGCTCGACATCGCCCAGCGCGCGCCGCAGGCCCTTGATGATTTCAAGGGCATTGTCGCCATGACCCCGGGCCAGATTCACCGTCATGGCCGCGCGCTGCTCCGAGCCGTTCAGGACGGCCGTGGCGCGACGCCCCCGACATCGCCAGTCGTGGAACAGTTGTCAGACGATGTGCTTCATCGCTATGACCAGCTGCAGCACTGGCGCAAGACACGGGCGCAGGCTCGCGGCGTGGAATCGGATGTCATTGTGCCGCGCACGACGTTGTGGGATCTCGCGCGCCGGCCGCCTCGCACGCTCGCCGACCTGGCCGGCATCGTAGACTTCGGGCCGACAAGGCGCGCCATGTACGGCCAGGAGATCATCGCGGTGATAGCGGCCGGGCCATCCGACGCGGCGTTACAGGAAGCAGCGAGACGCCTCAACGCGAAGGGCTCTCCGGTCCGTTGACACTCGCGGCACGCACGATCAGCGTCACTTCAGTCTGCACGCCGAGCCTCACCTCGTGGACCGCGACGCTGGTGGTATATCCAAGG
>JBKJJZ010000282.1:0-2959 GCA_046597705.1 Vicinamibacterales bacterium
AAAACAGACTGTTTGACAACGTGGAGAGCGTTGCCTGCGCGGGTAGACGCCCATTTTGACGCCCACGGGGCCTGGAAGAGATGTCGACAACGTTCGCTTCACGCCGATACGCAGCGAATCGAATGCTGTTTTCGTTGGGGCGTAGTTGGATCAGCGCGGAGGGTCGAGCGACAGACTTCCGTAAGCTCCGGGCGGGCTCGTAGTTCGATTCGCGCCGCTTCGCAACTACACCCTCAAGACCTAGCGCACCCACGGCGGCGATTACGTCGGACGCTGAACCTGGCAGCTCTTAGCATCGCCCGCTGGGGGACGCCGACCGGCGACCGCGATGTGTCCAAGGAACGGGGTGCCCCAGCAGGCAGCCGAGATCGCGATGTTGCGTCGTGCGACGCCGACTGTCCTATACACGCGGCGATCTCCGGAGCGGAGCAGTACAATGCGGCACGCCTATGAGTCTGGCTCCTGGCACGCGGCTCGGTCCCTACGAAGTGCTCGCCGCGCTGGGTGCTGGCGGGATGGGAGAGGTGTACACCGCGCGCGACAGCCGGTTGGATCGACTCGTGGCGGTGAAGATTCTGTCCCCGGCAATGGCGAGCTCCGGCGACGCGCGGGATCGGTTCGAACGCGAGGCCCGCGCCATCTCCCGCCTGTCACATCCGCATGTGTGCGCCCTGTTCGACGTGGGCCGCGAAGGCGATACGTTGTTTCTCGTCATGGAGCTGCTCGACGGCGAGACGCTGAAGTCGCTGATCGGTAAAGGCCCGCTCCAGATGTCGGACGTACTCCGGATCGGCAGCGAGATCGCCGAAGCGCTGGCGGCGGCGGCGAGGGAAGGGATCGCGCATCGCGATCTCAAGCCTGGCAATGTGATGTTGACACGCGCCGGGGTCAAGCTGCTCGACTTCGGGTTGGCCAAGACGCTCACGCCCGCATCTGGAATCGGCAGTGCGACGGAGGTGTCGACCGTGGCCGACCTGACGATACCAGGCACGTGGATGGGAACGGCGCCCTATATGTCGCCGGAGCAGTTGAACGGGCGTCCCGTCGATGGGCGCAGCGACATCTTCGCACTGGGCGCGGTTCTGTACGAAATGGCGACCGGTCATCGGGCATTTGCGGGCGACACCACTGCTGGCATCGCGTCGGCCATCCTGCGCGTTGATCCGCAACCGCCCTCGTCCATGCGGCCTGAGCTTCCTGCATCGTTCGACCGCCTCGTCCGGGAGTGCCTGACGAAGGAACCGGATCGGCGTTGGCAATCTGCCCACGATGTCGCCCTTCAGCTCGCGGCGATCCGCGACGCCAGCATCGCGCCCGAGACGCCCGCGGCCGCGCGCCGACGGAAGATGGCGTTGCTTCCGTGGCTGGGTGCGGCTGCGGCCGCGGCCCTGCTGGCGGCGGCGATGACCATGCGATTCACGTGGACCGACGTCGCCCCGGCACCCCGGCTCGCGCTGCACATCAGCCCGCCAGCGGGGACTGGGTTCACCTACACGAGCGAGACCGTCCACTTCGCGGTGTCCCCGGACGGCCAGCAGTTGGCGTTCGTCGCGGGCGCACCGGGAACCGACCGTCGCGTGTGGGTGCGGCCGCTGGCGTCCATCGACGCCAGGCCAATCCCTGGCACCGATGGAGCGGCGGTGGTGTTCTGGTCGCCCGACAGTCGCTCGATCGGATTCGTTACGGGCGAGACGCTGAAGCGCCTGGAGTTGGCGTCTGGCGTGGCCGTAACCATCTGCAAGGTCCCGAACCGCACCGGTTTCTACGGCACGTGGAGCCGACACGGCGAGATCCTGTTCTCATCAAACGACGGCGATGCCCTCTATCGCGTGTCCACTGCCGGCGATGAACCTTCCGTTTTCGTTAGGCCCGATCCGTCACGTGATGAAGTGAAAGTCGGGTTTCCTTCGTTTCTGCCAGACGGCAACCGGTATCTCTACGTGGCACGCCATAGCGATGCGCGCAATTCCCTGATGCTCGGTGAACGCGACAAGCCCTCCCGCGTGGTCATGCCGATTGAATCGAACGCGCAGTACGTCGAGCCCGGCGTGCTCGTGTTTGCGCGAGGAGGGGCGCTCGTTGGTCAAGCGTTCGACGTATCCCGTGCTCAGGTGGTCGGTGAGCCGTTTGCCATCGCTGAAAGGGTCCGGTTCTTCCTCTCAACAGCGGCCGCCGACTTTTCTGCGTCGCCGAACGGGTCGCTGGTGTTTCAGTCTCACGCGAATCGGTCGCGACTGGCATGGCTCGACCGTTCCGGCCGCGAGGTGGGGACGGTCGGCTCGCCGGGCAATTACCTCGAGGTGCGAATCGAGCCGGCCGGCCGGACGGCGCTCGCCAGCCGCACGCTGCCCGCCACGGGGACCTACGACATCTGGTCGTTCGATTTCGAGCGCGGTACCGAGACCAGGGTGACCCTGGACGATGCGTTCACCGTGATGGAGGGCATCATCCTGCCAGGCGGAGAGGCCATGGTTTTTGCCGCCGCGCGCGGCCGGCCGCCGCGTCTGATGCGCCGCGATCTGCGAACCGGTCGCGACGAGCCGCTGCTGCCACAAGGCCGGATGCAAGGACCCGAAGATGTGTCGCCGGATGGACGGCGGCTGGCCTATACAGAGCGGACCGACAGAGGGACATTCAACCTGTGGACGATGCCTTTGACAGGTCCGGCGATCCCGTCCCTGATCCGCCAGTCACCATTCAGCGAGACGCGGCTTCGCTTCGCTCCCGATGGCGATCACTACTGCTTTACCTCAAACGAGTCGGGGCGAGCCGAGGTCTATGTGTCACGCGTGTCCGGCGGCGGGAAGATTATGGTTTCGAACGGCGGCGGCAGCGACGCGCGCTGGAGTCGCGACGGCCGCGAGATTGTCTATCTATCCTCGGACTTGAGGGTGATGGCCGTATCGGTACGGACGACGCCCGCGGTCGAGCTCGGGACAACGAGGACGTTGTTCGCCAA
>JBKJJZ010000479.1:0-21726 GCA_046597705.1 Vicinamibacterales bacterium
ATCGGATAGGTCCAGCCCAGGTCGTCATACGGACTCGGGTTCGCCATCGAGTAGTCCTGTACCGCGAAGTAGATGTCGGCCACGGTGCGATACGGCTGGTCGCCGCGGATGATCCAGTCGCCAGGCTTCACGTCTGTGTTGCCGACTTTGAACGCCGACGTGGCCGTGTGCACTTCCAGTCCCTGCGCCATCAAGCCGTTCACGGCTTCGGCCGCATTGGCCTTGCTCACCTGCGTGGCGGGAACGACCCAGCCGAAGGTGGGGCCGTTGACCGCCTTGTTCATCGCGTTCTTGTTCTTGATCCAGTAGTTCTCGAGCCACCGCTCCTTGTCCTTGCCGGTGAAGCTCAGTGCGAACAGCACACCGGACTGGCTCATATTCACGTGCGCTCTGGGTCCCCAGTTCACGTCGCCCGGATCGGGATTCGGACGGAACCACTCGCGGCTGTTGCCGCGCCCGCGGCCGCCGCCGGCCCGGCCCGCCCCAGGCGCCACCACGCCCGCGCCGCCACCGGCTCCTCGTCCTCCGGCCGGAGCAGCGGCAGGAGGCGCACCCGGATACGTCGTCGGATTCCCGACGTTGTAACTCTGCACTTCATAGAACCGGCCGGTCGCATTGTGCGTGTGCACCGCGTAGAACATGTAGTTGGGCGTCCAACCATCGTAGAAGCCGTAGGTCCACACGCCTGGCACGCCGCGCTTGGTCATCTCCATCACGTCGTTCTGGGCGAACATCCACCACTCGTTGATGGTGATGGCATCGAGTTCTTCGTTGTACGGACCCGTACCGGTGGAAACGTAGAGCAGGCTCTGCGCTTCATGCAGGTCGTGGAGAACGGTGGGCTTCCATTCGCTCGCCACCTTCATCACGTTCTTGGTCATCGACAGGAACTGGCCCATGCCGTCGCGGTTGTTGTCGTGGGCCACGTACTTGCCCCAATACGGAATGCCGAGCTGGCCGGTCAGGCCTTCGGCCGCGCGCTTGCCGTTGTAGTAGAAGGTATCCACGATGCGCTCGCGGCCGTCCACTTCAACAACCGGCGTGATGAAGGTGATCACGTTGTTGCGAATCTGCTGAATGAAGGCCGTCTCTTCCACAACCAGGCGGTACGCCAGTTCCATGAGCATCTCCGGGCCGCCGCGTTCGGTCGAGTGCACGCCGCTTGTGAGCCAGTAGATGGGTTTCGCCACGGTCATGATCTGCCGTGCCTGCGCTTCCGTGGTCTTGCGGGGATCAGTGAGCGACTGCAGGTAACCCTTGTACTTGTCCAGGTTCTTGATCGTGTCTTCGTTGGCGATTGCCAACACGATCTGATCGCGCCCCTCTTCGGTCTGCCCGATGGTCCAGAACTTTGCGCGGCCCCCGCTCGCATCGGCGACAGCCTTCATGTAGGCGTGAATATCTTTTGCGTAGGTCAGGACGCCGGGCTGGCCCGAGATGTGTCCCACGGCCGGAAACTTCAGCGGCGTCGGCACGCGGTCCGATGCGGGCAAGTGGTCGACCAGTTCCGTGGAAATACGCGGATCGGTCAGCGTGGACTTGATGAGCGCGGTGTACTGCTCGTCAAGCTTTTGTGTACTGAGGCGCTGCGGGGGCGGCGTGGACTGTGCGGCCGGCGTGGCCAGTGGCGCCATCGCGGCAACGACCACCAGCGCCAATGCGGCGCGGACTGTAACGGTTGTGAAACTAGACATCGGTCCTCCAGGCGCGGCCGAGGGAACGGCGCACGTGACCGAGATGGTACAACTTTCGAAGGGGGGGGAGGGGTCTGATTTCCACAGGCTCGCTCTGCGACGACGAGCCTGTGGAAATCAGACCCGTCCCCCCTATCGCGGTCCGCCTATCGGCGAGTGAACATGATCCCGGCGCCGCCAGGAACGGCGACCGGCACGATCGTCCAGGTGCGGGACTCGTGGCCGCGCGTGACCGCGCGGGCGGATGCCAGGCCGAGCGCGGCGCCAAACACGGCGTCGCTGAGCCAATGGGCCCTGTCGCGAATGCGGGTGTAGCCAATGAACGTGGCGGCCGCATAGGCAGGGGCGCCCGCTTTCCAGCCGAAGTGTTGATGCAGGACGCCCGCCGTGGTGAAAGACGCAGACGTGTGACCCGAAGGGAAGGCGTGTCCACCTCCCGTGGGCCGGGGCCGATCGACGGCTATCTTGATGCCCCGCGACAAGATGCCGTTCATGACCTGCGCGCGAATCAGATCGCTGCCCACATGGGCCACCAGCCGGTAATGCGCCAGTTCGCCGATCCCCCACGTGCCAAGCGCCAAGCCGCCCATCGTCCAGCCATCTCCGACGACGCGTCCGATGGCGGTTGATGAAGGGGCAGGATGACTGATGGTCCAGCGATCCAGCGGCTCGTCCGAGTTGGAGGCGACGATGGACGCAGCGCCGCCGGCGGCGAGGATCACCAGCGTGTCAACCGCTGCCATTCGCTTCAGGTCCTCGCCCAGATTCTGAACGAGACGAGTGATGGGCCGATCGGGTGGCGGCGGCTGGGTCTGCGTGGGGACCGCCTGCGCCTGAGGCGCGAGCGCCGCGCTTACGGCGATGAGCAGGGCGGCTAGCGACACGGGCGCGAGGATATCAGCGTGTCAGGCCGAACGCGAAGCCAACCGCGACGTGATGCGTCAGCGCGGTCATCTGTCCCGTTCCGTTGTGCGCGGTGGTGATGCGCGGTTTTGCATACGTCATCTTGTATTCGCCGACGAGTGAGAGCCGCCCCTTCAGTCTGGCGGTGAGGCCGATCGCGGCGTGCGCGCCCAGGCCTGCGTATTCGTACTGCTCCTTCGAGACGTTGAGAATCGTGGTCTCTCCGTGAGGCACGGTGATGCCTCCACCGATGCGGCTGACAAGCGCGAAAGGTGCATCGCCGTAGGAGGAGCGCCCAAAGGGTACGCGCGAGGTCAGGTTCGCCACCAGAAAATTGAGGCCATGCGTCATCCGGTATTGCTGCACTTCGGGAGCCAGTTGAACCGGATTGCCGATCACCTTCAGGTGGATGAACTCCAACTCGACGCCAAGGCGCCGAGTGTCGTTCAGGAAGCGGCCCAGCCGCCAACCGTAGTACTGCGGCGATTCAAACGGTCGCGCTTCGAAGTCCACCTTCGGAAAGGTGAGGTCATATCCGTCGCCCTTGACGGTGATATCTGCCGGCTGCGTCTTGTTGGCGCCCAGATACACCACGCCGTACCACTGGGCCGAGGCTGGAGAGGCAAAAGAAAAAAGCAGGAGAAGGCAGACGCAGGGAAGCAGGGAACGACGGTGGCGCATCGGCAACATTGTCTGTCACTTTCCGCTATTTCCTCAGTTCCGCCAGTTCTGTCAGTTCCTCATCGACTTGGGCTTTGAGGTATCTTTGCTGGTTGGGGCAGGCAAAAGGAAGACTCCTATGACAGATGTTAGGGCGTTATTCGCGAAGCTCGGGATCGAAGAAGTCAACGCAGGGGCCAGCACGGGCCACGATTGGTGGGTTCGTGACGATGACGCCGGACGCGTGGTGTCAATCAATCCATCCACCGGCGAGCCGCTCGCCAGCGTGTTGCTCGCTTCAGAGAATACCTGTGATCGCGTCGTGGAAGTCTCGGCAGAGGCGTTCCGGAAATGGCGTGAAGTGCCGGCGCCCAAGCGCGGAGATCTTGTACGGGACCTTGGCTCAGCACTCCGTGAGATGAAGGCGCCGCTGGGCGACCTGGTCAGCCTCGAGACCGGCAAGATTCGCGCGGAGGGCTATGGCGAAGTGCAGGAGATGATCGACATCTGCGACTTTGCCGTGGGCCTGTCACGGCAGCTGTACGGTCTCACGATGTCATCGGAGCGGGCGGGCCACCGCATGATGGAGCAGTGGCATCCTCTGGGGCCGGTCGGCGTCATCTCCGCATTCAATTTCCCCGTGGCCGTGTGGTCGTGGAACGCCGCGATCGCCGCCGTGTGCGGCGACCCCGTCATCTGGAAGCCCGCAGAGCCCGCGCCGCTTTGTGGCATCGCAGTGCAGCGGATCGCCAATCGCGTGATGGCGGATCACGGCGTGAGCGGCATCTTCTCGCTCGTGGTGGGACAGGGCAGCGTGGTTGGTGAGCGGCTGATTCGCGATCCCCGCGTGCCCCTAGTGTCGTTTACGGGTTCGACTGCCGTTGGCCGCAGGGTCGCGTCCACAGTGGCGGAGCGATTCGGACGCACGATCCTCGAGCTGGGCGGCAACAATGCCATCGTGGTGGCTGAGGACGCGGCGCTGGATCTGGCAACGCGCGCAATTGTCTTTGGCGCGGTCGGGACGGCCGGCCAGCGATGCACGTCCACACGGCGGATCCTGGTGCAGAAGAGCATCGCACAGGAGTTGGTCACAAGGCTCGTCGCAGCCTACGCGCAGGTGCCGATCGGTGATGCGTCGGCACCAGGCACGCTGATGGGACCGCTCATCAACATGCCGGCGGTTGATGCGATGTTCAAAACCATCAATCAAGCCAGAGCCGAAGGTGGGGAAGTGGTGTGCGGTGGCAGGCGCCGGCCCGACATCGGTCCTTTTTTTGTGGAGCCGACGATCATCCGCATGCCGGCGCAAACGCCGATCGTGAAACAGGAAACATTCGCGCCCATCCTCTACGTGATGGAGTACGACCAGTTTCCGGAAGCTCTCGCCATGCACAACGACGTGCCGCAGGGCCTGTCGAGCGCCGTGTTCACGGAGAGCATGCGTCGCGCCGAGGAGTTCCTGTCCGCGCGCGGCTCGGACTGCGGCATTGCCAATGTCAACATCGGCACATCGGGTGCGGAGATTGGCGGCGCGTTCGGGGGCGAGAAGGAAACAGGCGGCGGACGAGAGTCCGGCTCGGACGCCTGGAAGGCCTATATGCGCCGACAGACCAACACGGTCAACTGGTCTGATCAGCTTCCACTGGCTCAGGGCATCACGTTCGGTTGAAGGACATGACGTAGTTAAGAACGTGACGTAGGCGTCCCTTCAGGGGCGCCACTTGTGGCCGCGAGTGCGAGTGCACAAGTGTACAGAAGCATGTGACGTAGGCGTGTGACACTGGCCTCGATTCTTTCAATGGAGTCGAAAAGGGGTATCACTATGAACAAGCTCACATCAGCTGTTGTGCTGACAGGCGTCATCGCCTTCGGCCACTACGGCGCAGCCGTCTCAGCGGAAGCACCGGTCCAGTCGCAGGGTCAGATTCGGTCGCAACTCTCGGATCGCCAGGTGCAAGGCATCCTCACCAGAATCCGCACCAATGCGGAATCGCTTGTCACTTCGATCGATGGCGCGCGGCCCCGCGGCCGCATCTTCGGCAGCCGGTCACGTCAGACCGGCGACGTGGCGTATCTGGTGGACGATTTGCTGCAAGCCACCCTTCACATGAGCGACCATGTCACGCGAAGGGAAGCCACTCGCACGGACCTGGACGATTTACTGGGCCGCGCAGAGGCCGTTGACGAGGCGCTGACGCAGACGCCCGGCTCGGCCGCGACACAGACCGCGTGGAGAACCGTCAGGCGGGACGTGGAAAGCCTGGCGTCGGCGTATTCCGTGACGTGGGACTGGCAGAACCCGCAGTATCCCGGTATCCCTGGCAGCGGTGTGTATCAGCGCCTGACTGGCACGTTCCAGTTGGACGCAGCCCGAAGCGACAATCCGCAGCGGGTGATCGATACGGCCCTGCGCTCAGTGCCGGCGGCCAACCGGGCGCGCATCACCCGCCAGCTGACCCGTCGCCTGGATCCACCCGAGGTCTTGGCGATCGACCGCAACAACCGTCAGGTGACGATCGGCTCGTCAATGGGCTCCCAGGTGACGTTCGAGGCCGACGGCCAGGCGCGCAGTGAAGCCAACAGTGGCGGTGGGACTGTGAACACGCGAGCCACGCTGTATGGCGATCAGCTCGAAGTCACCACGAGCGGCGGACCCAACGTGGACTATTCCGTCACGTTCGAACCGCTCTCTGGCGGGCGCGACCTGCAGGTGACTCGACGCATCTACAACGAGGCGCTGAGTCAGCCGGTCACCCTGCGGACGATCTATCGGCGAACATCCGAAACGCCGGAGTGGACGATGATGGACCGCGAGACAAACACGTCCGCCGAACCCTCCGGCATGCTCGTGCCCAACGGCACCACGGTCGTGGCCACGCTGGACCAGACCGTCAGCCTGCGCTCGGCTCGAGACGATGACCGCGTGTCGCTGGTGGTGCATAACGCGCAGCGCGCGGAACTCGAGGGCGCCACGATCGAGGGTTATGTCCGCCGGACGAATGACGACAAGGGCGTGGTCTTTCAGTTCGATCAGATTCGGCTTCGCAACGGCCGCACATCGGAGTTCGACGGTGTCATCGAGCAGATGACCGGACCCAACGGTGAGACGGTCCCATTCGATGGTGAGCAGGCAACTGCCGAGCGGGGACAGACCCGCGAGTCGATCGAGCGCGGCGCGATCGGCGCGGCGGTCGGCGCCATCCTGGGCGCCATCGTCGGCGGTGGTAAGGGTGCGGCCATCGGTGCGGTCGTGGGTGGTGGCGGCGCGGCGGCGACCGTGCTCATCGGCGGAAGCCAGTCGCAGCTCGTGCGCGGAACGCAGTTTACGATTCGGTCGCGAGCGCGGTAGAGCAGTCTCGACTGGCGTGTCGAACGTAGGGCGTGGCTTTAGCCGCGCCAATTCGGATTCGGCGCCCCTGAAGGGACGCCCTACGTTCGACACTCTGGTGCACGGTGTGCACCAGAGCACCCACGCACCCTTCGTCGCCTCACCGCACCCGCAGTGTCACGTTGCCCGTGTAGTTCGACCCGCCGGTCGCGTTGTACGCCTGCACGCGATAGACGTACTGGCCGCCTGGCTGTGACGCCACCCATGTGGCCGCGTTGGCGCCCACAGTGGCGATGCGTGCGAACACGAGACTCTTCGCCTTGACGGCGCGCTCCACATAAAACCCGGCCTCGTTCGAGCCGTTGTCGGTCCATCGCAGCGTGACATTCGCGCCGCTCACCGAGCCGGTCAGGTTCGTCGGTGCCGCCGGCGGTCCGGCCGCCGGCGCAACCATGATCGACACTGTGTTGCTGGCGCTTGCGTTGAGGTTGTCGAGGACCGTGAGGACGGCATTGTAGGTTCCGGCCGAGGCGTAGGTGTGCGACGTGGTGATGCCCGTTCCGGTGCCGCCGTCGCCGAATGCCCAGCCGTAACTTGTGATCGTGCCATCCGCGTCCGACGAGAGGTTCGCGTTGAAGCTGACGGCCAGCGGGGCGACGCCCGTGGTGGGCGATGCGACGAAGTTCGCCACGGGCGGCTGATTTACAGGACCACCGCCTGCGGGAATGACGAAGAGCGTCACGCTCTGGGCCGGCACGGTCGCCGTGAGGCTCTGGCCGGACACGACGACGTCGGCAAGCCGATTGATGGCATTGCCCGACGTCAATTGCCATGCCTGCGCCGCGGCTCCGGGCCCAAAGTTCGACAGGTTGAGCGTCACCGATGAGACACCCGACAACACCTTTGACACGACCATGACGGTCAACGCACCGTCGCTGCTACGCTCGGCGGCGAACACCGATAGGTTGTCGGCATTGGCCGTTGACGTCGCCTGCACGCTGGTATCGCCAAACGCCGACCGGTTGCCGTCGTAGTTGCGATACATCTTCATCGCTTTATAGGTCGGCGTTGTCGTTGCCGGCGTGGTCCACCTGGCGCCAAGGTCGAGGCCCTCCCGCCCGAAGATGCCGTAGATATCCGCCTGCGTGGTGGCGCCGTTGATGTGGTTCTCTGCGCCCCAGTTGTATTCGGTGATGCCGATTGGCGTGCCCGGGTAGTAGTAGGTGTCGACCAGGGCGCGCACTCGGGGGATGAGTTGTACCCGGTCGTTGATCCAGGTCTCATCGACGTAATTCGGATCCCACAGCGAACGCGTTGAACGGTTGCGCCGGAGCTGCATGCTGGCGCTGACGTCGTTGGCCGGCCAGAACTCGCCGCCCTGTGGGTAGTAGTGAACGGTGAAGACGTCGATGATTTTCCGCTGGTCCAGGTCCGACCGCAGCTTGAACTCCTCGAGCAGCCAGCGCAGGTAGTCCTTTCCTGCGTGAGCCGCGCGGTCCGGCAGGAAGCTCCAGCCGTGCTGCGATCCATACTGCTGGTCGTAACCGCTGAAGATGTAGCCGCTCCATCCCCACTCTTCGGGCCCGACGACAAGCGCGTCGGGATCGGCTGACTTGATCGCGCCCGAGTACGTCACCATCCGATCGCGCGCCTGTTCCATTGTCAACCCGGTCGGCCAGACGTCACGATGCGTCGAGTGCCAGAGACTGTGCTCGTTGTCCAGAACGTAGTAGCGGTTGCCGCCATCACGGGCGAAGCCGAACCGGCTCACGAGATGCGCGACCATGCCGCTTCCGAACGTCGGGTTATTCAGGACGTTGGCGTCGAGTGGATTATTCCCGACGATTGGCTGCCCGTTGTGCATGCCGTTGCAGGCCTGCGGGAACCACTGCCAGTCGCAGTCGTCCTGCGGCCCGTAGACGTTGCTGTTGAAGCTCGCCAGCTTTCCGCGATTGGCGCCGAGCTGTGCCACGTATTCGATGATGGGGACCGTGATCATCGCTTCAGCATTTCCGGCTTTGCTGTTGGCGACGAAGTCGACGACGCGCTGACCGGCCGTGGCACTTGTTTCGGCGATGCTCTGGAAGTACCAGTCGGCGCCGCGGTTGTCGGCGTTCAGCTGCCAGTTGTAACGCGTGGTGTTGTTACCCCCATAGCGATGCAACGGCGCATTGAGTTCGACGAGCTGGGGCGTCGAACTCAATGCGCCGTTGCATACGCCACGCCGTAGATCGCCGGGTTGATGGCGCGGCGGTTCGCGCTGACATCAATCGTGACGGTGACGGCGGGATTCTGCGCGTACAGGGTGGCCGTAGCGGCGGCCACGGTCACCGCCGCGGCCAGGCGTCTGGCTGTCATCGTCATCCTCACTTCAGCACCTCCGCCACTCTCGCGAGTGCCGCCGCCACAGCCGCCTCGGTCGCGGTTGTCGGCCGCACGTCGGCCTGCTGCAGTGTGGCCAGCAGCCCGCCCAACGGTCCCGCGGCGGCCTGAATCGCCTGGAGTCGTTCCGGCGTTGCGCCTGCGCGTGCCGCCTCCAGTGAGCGGAGCGCGTCATCGACGGCCTTCGACAACTTGAACTGAATCGTGAGGTCAGCCAGTGGCGTCCGCACTCGCGGATCGAGCTTCAGTTGGATTGGCTGGGTATAGGTCTTGCCGCCGGCCGTCAGCCGCACTTGATACTGACCCGGTAGCGGCCACAGGCCCTGAGGTGTCTTCGGTGTGTTTCGCGCGATCGCCGCGATGGCATACCCGAAGCTCGACATCGCCGGCGGCGCGTATCGTCCATCCCAGACAAACCGGTGCAGGCCCGGAGTCGCCGGCAGCTTCTGCCCCGGGCGGATCCAGTAGTCGGGCAGGTTGGGCGCCGGCACCGGCGCTTCATCGGGATCGTCGCTCGAGTATCTGCGAACCACGGACCCGTCGATGTTCGTGATCTCGAGCGAGACCGGACCCTTCACGTTCGGCCCGAGGTAGAAGCTGATGATTGCGCCGTCCACCGGGTTGGGCTGCGATGGTTCGTCGGGCGGCAGCGGCGTATCGGTGTTCTTGTTCCACTTGAATCGCCAGGCCGTTGGCGGCCGGAACAGATAGCCTTCCGTCTGCAGAACGGCTGGGGCGATCTGGCGCAACGGCGTGATGTCGTCGAGGATCCAGAAGCCGCGTCCATGCGTGCCCACCACCAGGTCATCGTCCTTGATGACGAGATCGCGGATCGATGTCGCCGGCATGTTGAGGCGCAATGGCTGCCAGGACTCGCCATCATCAAACGAGACGGACACGTTCAACTCGCTGCCCGCGAAGAGCAGCCCGCGTCGCACGCGATCCTCGCGGACGGCATTGATCGTCGCTCCATTCGGAAGGCCGTTGGTGATGGGCGTCCACGACGCGCCGCCGTCCCTTGTCCGGTAGATTCGCGGTCGCAGGTCGTCAAGACGCAGCGTGTTGATGGCTGCGTAGGCCGTGTTCACGTCGAAGTGCGAGGCCTCGATGAGCGACACCTTTTCCCACGGCTTCAGATCCGGCGGCGTCACATCCTTCCACGCTTTGCCCGCGCTGCGGGTGACATGAATCATCCCGTCGTCGGTTCCCACCCAGATGGTGTTGATGTCCACGTACGACGGACCTATGGTGTAGATCACTCCACGCTGTGTTGCGCGCGCGTTCGGCTGTCCGCGATACGCACCCACCGATGCCGGGACTTCCCAGGTTGGGCGGGTCAGATCGGGGCTGATCTGCGTCCAGTCGCGGCCGCCGTTGACGGTCTTCCACAGGGTGTTGGAGGCAAAGAAGAGGGTGCGCGGGTCGAGCGGCGAAAAGAGCAACGGTGCCGTGCGCACGGTTCGAAAGCCGGGGTCGCGGGGCGGGCTCACGTTCTGCACCTGCCCGGTGCGCCGGTCGTATCGCGTCACCTTCCCGCCATAGACGATGTCCGGGTCCAGCGGATCGGGCGCCACATAGCCGTACTCTTCAACGCTGACAGGATGCCATTCGCGGAAGGTGATTTGCCCATCGTCTCCCCGACTCTGGACGCACGCGGAGCCGCTCTCCTGCTGGCCACCGCACACGCGGTACGGAAACGCGTTGTCCGTACTCACGTGGTAGAACTGCGCGCTGGACTGGTTGTACCAGGAACTCCAGGTGGTGCCGCCGTTGAGCGTGACGATTGCTCCCTGGTCGGCGGTCAGCAGGATCACATCCGGCATGGTGGGGTTGATCCACATGCGCTGATAGTCGTCGCCGCCAGGTGCGCCCCGCAGCGCGGTGAACGTGCGGCCCCCATCGACGGATTTCCACGTGACGATGCTTGGCACAAAGACGACGTCTGGATTGGCGGGATGCACGCGAATGTCGGCGGCGTCAGCGGGCCGGGCGACCACTCGCGTGTCGCTGTTGGCGCGCGTCCACGTCTCGCCCGCATCGTCCGACCGGAAGATGCCGCCGTTGCGGCCCGCATCCACCGCGGCGTAGAGGCGCCGCGGATCACTTGGCGCAACCGTGACGCCGATGCGTCCAAGGCCTTCGGCAAACCCGGGCAGGCCCTGAGTCAGCGGCCGCCACGTGGTGCCGCCATCGGTGGACTTGAAGAGCCCGCTGCCTGGGCCGGTCCACACGCCGTTTTCCCAGGGGCCTTGGCGTGTCTCCCACATCACGGCATAGACCGTATTGGCATCCACGGGATCCAGCGCGATGTCGATGCCGCCTGTGTTGTCGTCCTTGTAGAGCACGCGTTCAAACGACGTGCCTCCATTGGTCGAACGGTAGATTCCGCGCTCGGTATTCGGCCCATAGGGATGGCCCAGGACCGCGACGAATAACCGGTTGGCATTTTTTGGATCGACGACGATCTGTGGAATCTGTTGTCCGTCGCGCAGACCGAGGTGCGTCCAGGTGCGCCCTGCGTCGGTGGACTTATACATGCCGTCGCCGGTCGAGAGATCGGGACGGGGCATGCCTTCGCCGCTACCGACGTAGATGACGTTCGGATCGGATTCGGCCACCGCAATCGCGCCGACCGAACCTGTGGGCTGGTCATCGAAGATGGGATTCCACGTGCGGCCGGCATCGGTGGTCTTCCACACCCCGCCATTCACCACACCCACGTAAAACGTATGGGGTTGAGACGGCACGCCCGCGGCCGCCTTCGTGCGGCCTCCACGTTGAGGCCCGATGTTGCGCCAGGTCATCGCCTTGAAGAGGCCCGGGTCGAAACTCACCGCCATCTGCGCGGCCGAACGGGCAGAGACGGCGACGGCCAGCCAACTCGCGAGCGCGACGACACCAAGGGTTGCCAGAACAGTACGAATTCGCATCTGGCGATTGTGCACCAGGACCCGGGGCGTACGTAGGGCGCTCTTGGGGCGTACGTAGGGCGTCCCTTTAGGGGCGCCGAAGGAGAGACGTAGGGCGTCCCTTTAGGGGCGCCGAATTGGCCGGACGTCGTACGGAAACGACGGGCACAGCCGGAGGTGCTGGTCGCGCGCCGTGCCGATCAGCCGCGCGGTGCCCGCGCGCGCCGGGGCGCTCAGGGCGACGGGAAGGACCAGTGGCGCGCCAGCCGTTCGCCATACTTCGAGTCGAGTCACGTACCGGAGGCCCTCGGGGGACCAGGATGACAGTCCGTATGTCCGCAGCTCTTCCGCGAATACTCTCTGGTCAGCGGCCAACGTCAAATCGAACATTCGCCCGTCAATGCCACGCATCGCCTCCGGCGTCCACCCGGGAAGCGAGACTGACAACGGCACGTCGCCCGCCAGGGCGATGACGACCCTGTCCCGCGTGCGTTCGTCGGCGGCCACCAATGCGAATACCTGGCGGCCCATGACCGCGGGTAACGTTATAGGCGCACCTGCCAGGTCGGCCGTGCACGCATGTGCCTGGCGTACTTCGGCCATGCCGCTGACACCTGCGACGGTCGCATCGCTCAGCTCGAGTCCCACGTGTTGAAGCACACGCTGCGATCGCGGCAGGGCGAATACACGACTGTTGCCAAGCTGCCCGTTGATCTCTGTGACATCGGGTGCCACGAAATGAAAACGCGCTGGTGGCCTGACCCTGCTGGGAAGCGCGCGTGCGAGCAGGCTGACGGTGGCGTCTTCAGCGACAAGGGCCGCGCCGGGTGGCAGGCTGCTGACCAGCTCGCTCATCATCGCCAGGGTCAGGCGATCGTGCCCCTCGGGCGAGCTCTCAGCGAGACGGCGCGCGTTGGCCGCGAGAACCTGCAACACGACCAGGACGACGGAGAGGGCCGCCACTCCGGCCTTGCCGCCCATGGTATTGCTGGCCGCGCCCCAGATTTCGGTGAGACCGGCTGCAGCCAGCAACCAGAACGAGATGGCGAATGGGGCAAGGATCCACTCCGGCCTGGCCGGCATCACAGCCGCGCCCCAGATGGACGCGACAACCAGGACCGGCAACGACAGTGCGACACCGCGCGGCAGTCGCATGATCGCGAAGAGCCCCAGGATCGCCAGAGCGGTGGCCAACGGACCTGCGCTACCAAGGGCACCGCCAACAATCTTCACCGCGGATAGGAAAGCCGTCACCCCGCCGTGAGGCATCACGCACGAATGGCCCTGTGGCAGCGCCATCTGAATCAGATGCGAAGCCCCCAGCACCGTGAGCACGGCCACGATCCGAAGGTGCCATCGTTTCCAGGGCAGCGTGCCGGCAACGATCGCAACCGGCAGCATCATCGGCGTCACTGTCACGGCAAGCCAGGCCAACAGCCCCAGAGCGACGGCGCACGCCGGCGCGCGGTGCGGCTCCTGCCTCGTCCGCAATACCGCGCTCCAGGCTGCTATCGAAACGAGACAAGCTGATGCGCTGGACGGCGCCAGCGTGACGGCGAAGACGGTGGTGGCAGAGGCCGCCACCGTGATCGCGATCGCCACCAGGACAGACGATGTGACTTTGTAAATGACGCGTGCCAGCAGCGCCAGGGCCAGCACGAGTACGACTGTGTTGACCGCGTTGAGCATCGACGCCAGCGGCACATCGCGCCACGTCCGGCCAGCGATGATTGCAAGTTGATCGAACATGCCGGGGCATGCCATCGGATCCGCAAGTGGCGCGGGGTGTCGCAGCACCAGCGCGCTTCCCAGGCCTGCTGCAATCGCGACGGCCACCCAACCTGACATTCGCGGCATGCTAGCATGCGGCACCAATGCGGTGGCTCACCCGCGCGCCGGAACTTCGCACCGCACTCATTGTGAGCTGGGTGCTTGTGATCGCCCGAAGCGTGACGTTCACGCTCTTCGAACACGCGCATTTCGATTCGGATCAGGCCATTGTCGGCCTGATGGCGAAGCACCTCAGTGAGGGCCGCGCCTTTCCGCTTTTCTTCTACGGCCAGCCGTACATGCTTGCCGTTGAAGCGTGGCTTGCCGTGCCGTTCTTCTGGATCGCCGGACCGACGGTGGCCTCGCTTCGCGCGTTGCTCATCGTGATGAACCTGGGCGTGGTCTCAATGCTCATCATCGGCCTTCACCGTTGGGGTGGTCTTCGGCCCTACCTCGCGCTCGCGGCGGCGCTGTTCATCGTGGTGCCCTCGCCCAGGACGGCCTCGGAGTTACTGGAGGCGCAGGGCGGGAACATTGAACCGTTCGTCTGGATTCTGTTGTTGTGGTTCGTCCGGGAGCGGCCGTTCTGGTTCGGCTCACTGCTTGCAATCGGATTCCTCAATCGCGAGTTCGTTATTTATGCAATTCCGGTCCTGGTGGCCGGCCAGCTCTGGTCCCGCACGTTGTTTCGGAGGGACACGGTGCGCGCCTGGCTGTTCTCGCTGGTGGCGTTCCTGGCGGTGTGGCAGAGCGTCCACGCCCTGGTGCCGCTCTCTTCACCGATGGGGCCGGGCACGCGGGGCAGCGCGGGCGCGTCAAGCGGATCACAACTCGAGAATCTCTCCCAGCGTGCGAGGTTCGAGGTGGGGGGGCTGCCTGCGAGAGTCCTGAAGGTACTGGCGTCGGGCACAGGCGGTCTTTTAGCTGCCCGCCGCCGGGCTGACTCGACGCAGGGACGTGATTGGGTGGGCTACCTGCTGGGATTCGCTCTGGTCGCCGCGGTTGTTCGCGTGAGCGCAATCCTGCTCGGAAGGTCACCCGGACCAGCCGCGCCGTTTGCCTGGTATGTCCTGGGCGTTGGCGTGGTTGCGGTGGTGACGTATGCCATTACCAGGCCCGGTGGTGACGTGACCGAGCGTTACATCTTGTTGAGTCTGTTCATTCCCGTGGGTGTGGCCGCGCTCTGGCTTTCGATGGAGCCGCACAGGCGTATCCGGCATGCGGTGGCCGGGGTCGCGCTGGTGTGCGCCGCTCTGGCCGGGGTTGATCACTGGAGGGAGTTCAGTCGCTACCGATCGGGTGCGGTGCCGAATCCCATCCGCGAGTTGGGTACCGTGCTTGAGGCGCGTGGGATCTCTGTGGCTGAAGCTCCATACTGGCGAGCCTACAAGTTGACATTCATGAGTGGGGAGCGCGTCAGAGTTGCGTCCACGGATGTGGCGCGTATCACCGAGTATCAGAAGCTGGCGGCGGAGGCAGGGCCTGGACTGGTGCGCATCAGCGAGGAGCCGTGTACAAACGGCGAGAAGGTGGGCACGTGGTATCTGTGTGGGAAGTGACTGGCGGAACTGGCGGAACTGGCGGAACTGGCGGAACTGACGTACGTCGCGCAGCCTGGTTCTCAAGGCCGCGAGGGACATCGAGGAATGACGGAAATGAAAAGTCTCGCTGCCGTGTTCGCGGTATCGGTAATCACCTTCGCGGCGCAGGGGGCGTGGACGCCGCTGACGAGTGGCGTCACGGTCACCTTCCGCGGAGTCAGCGCCACAAGCGCCGAAGTTGCATGGGCGAGCGGGTCGCGGGGCACCGTCCTGCGCACGCTGGACGGAGGAACGACGTGGCAGAACGTCTCGCCCGCAGGACACGCGACACGCGACTTTCGAGATGTGGACGCCGTCAGTGCGCAAGTGGCGTACATCCTCAGCATCGGCAACGGCGACGCGTCACGCATTCTGAAGACGATCGACGGCGGCTCGACGTGGGTGGAGCAGTTCGTGAATTCAGATGCGGACGGATTTTTTGATGCGATGTCATTCTGGGACGCGGACCACGGCATCGCCTTCAGCGATTCTGCAAACGCTCAGTTTCGAATCATCACTACGGCCGACGGTGGCCGCACCTGGACGAGAGTCCCAGTTGATGGCTTGCCGCCCGCGCTCGACAACGAAGGCGCGTTCGCGGCCAGCGGCACCAACATCGCGGTCTGGGGCGATCGCCACGTCTGGATCGGCACCGGCGCTGCCGGCAAATCTCGAGTGCTGCGCTCTTCCGATCGCGGCAAGACCTGGGCCATTGCCGACACGCCGATACCCGGTGGGCAATCCGCCGGCATCTATTCCATCGCCTTTCGCGATGCGCTCCACGGGATCGTGGTGGGCGGCGACTACGCGAAAGTGGATCTGGCCCTCGATAACGTCGCCGTCACGGACGATGGCGGCAAGACGTGGCGGCTGGCGCCAGCCGTCGGCGGATTCCGCTCGGCCGTCACATATTTGCCTGGTGTGAGCGGTCCCACGATCCTGGCGCTGGGGCCATCAGGCGCGGACATCTCGGACGACGATGGCCGAAGCTGGACACCATCGCCCATACCTGCACGAGGCCTCCACACGTTCAGCTTCGCGCGCGGGACGTCGGTCGGCTTTGGCGCGGGCGACCGTGGGCAGGTCGCGAAGTTCACGGCCCGCCAGGGCAAGGCCAGGAGTATTGCGGACTATCGGCCATAGTGGGAGAATTGCCACGGCCATTCGGCACGAATGAATTCCCGGAGACGGAAAAAAGATGATGAAACGATTGTCAGGATTAGTGGCGGCTGCTGTGTTTGTGGCCGTGTTCTGGAGCGGCGGCGGCCCGGCCTCCGGCGCAAGCCAGGCGCAGGCGCCCAGCCTTACCGCGGATGGCCTGAAAGCGCTGACCTTCCGCAGCCTGCCCACCAATGTGGTGACGGGCCGCATACAGGACATCGAGATCGACCCGAAGAACCCGAACATCTGGTATGTGGCGTCGGCATTCGGCGGCCTCTGGAAAACGATCAACCGCGGCATTACCTTCGAACCCATCTTCGACAACTATCCGGCGCACAACCTGTGCTGCGTGGTGGTGGACCCGAAGGACTCGAACATCGTGTGGCTGGGCACCGGTGAGAACGCCAGCCAACGGTCTGCGCATTTCGGCGACGGAATCTACAAGTCGACGGATGCCGGCAAGACCTGGGCGCGCTCCGGCCTGCCGAACTCCGAGCACATCGGCAAGATTCTGATCGACCCGAACAACTCGCAGATTGTGTGGGTGGCGGCGCAGGGCCCGCTCTTCTCATCAGGCGGCGAGCGCGGCGTCTACAAGACTACGGATGGCGGCGCCACCTGGACGCGCTCGTTGTTCATCACTGACGATACCGGTGTCACCGACCTCGCCATGGATCCGCGCAACTCCAGCATCGTGTTTGCTGGCTCCTACCAGCGCCGCCGGCATGTGGGCCAGATGGTGGGCGGCGGACCCGAAGGTGGCGTCTACAAGACCACCGACGGCGGCAAGAACTGGACCAAGCTGAAGCAGGGCCTTCCCCCAGGCGAAGTCGGCCGTGTGGCACTGGCAGCGGATCCGAAGAAGCCGGGACGCATCTATGCCTTGATTGATGCGAAGGTGGCTGGCGGCGCCGGCCGCGGCCGAGGGGGCCCGCCTGCTGGCGCTAACCCTGACGCACCTGCCGCGGCCCAGCCAGTGGTGCCGGATCTGCCGCCCCTCAATCCCCCGACCGAGAATGACGGCCGCGGGTTCTACAAGTCCGAGGACAACGGCGTGACCTGGGAACGCATGTCGCGCGAGCGCGCGGGCGGTCCGGCGTACTACTCCGAGATCTTCGTTGATCCCCGCACCCCGGATACCGTGTGGGCCATCAACACGAACATGCTCTGGACCAAGGACGCAGGCAAGACGTGGACGCAGGTCGGCGTGGAGAAGGGCTCCGGCGCGTTTGCCGTGCACGTCGATCACCACGAAGTGGTGTTCGATCCGACCGATCGCAATCACATCCTGATCGGCAACGACGGCGGCGTCTATGAGACGTATGACGACATGGTGTCGTGGCGGATGTTCACGAACCTGCCGGTCACGCAGTACTACAAACTCGGCATCGGCAATGAGAAGCCGTTTTATTCGGTGTGCGGAGGCACGCAGGACAACTTCTCGCTCTGCGGTCCGTCAGGCACGTTCAGTACGCTCGGCATCCGGACCAGCGACTGGTTCCACATCGCCGGCGGCGACGGCTTCCAGGCGCGCCCCGATCCTGTTGATTCGCACTATATCTACGCTACGTCGCAGGACGGCGGTTTGTCCCGGTTCGATACGCGCACGGGACGCGGGCAGGGCATTCGTCCCCCAGCCGGTGGCACGTTGGCCGCGGCGCAGGCGGCACAAGCGGCGGCAGGCGCCGCAGGTGCAGCGGGTGGTCCCGGAGCTGGCGGTGTGGGAGCGGGCCGCGGCGGCGGACGCGGCGGTGGCGACCGGACGAACTGGGACGCGCCGTACATCATCAGCCCGCACAACAATACCCGTCTCTACTGGGGCAGCAACTTCCTCTACAAGACCGACGATCGGGGCTCGAGCTGGACACGAATCAGCCCGGACCTCACACGGAACCTGGACCCGACCGAGATTCCGATCATGGGCAAAATGTGGGCGACGGACTCCATCGCATACCGCGAGTCCACCACAAACCTCAGCACCATCGTTGCGATTGAGGAGTCTCCCATTCAGCCGGGCCTGCTCTATGTAGGCACCGACGATGGCCTGCTGCAAATCAGCGAGGATGACGGCAAGACATGGCGCAAGGTCGATACGTTCCCGAACGTGCCGAAGTGGACCTACGTCAGCGATGTCTTCCCATCGTCACTCGATGCCAACACCGTCTTCGTGACGCTCAACAACTGGCAGACTGGCGACTACAAGCCCTACATCGTCAAGAGCACCGATCGCGGGCGCACGTTCACGAACATCACGGGCAACCTGCCGGCGAAGAACGACCTGTGGGCGGTGATTCAGGATCACGTGAACCCGAACCTGCTGTTCGTCGGCGCTGAGTTCGGCGTGTTCGCCAGCGTGGACGGCGGGCGTCAGTGGACGCAGCTCAAGGGCGGCTTGCCCACCACGCAGGTGCGCGACATGCAGGTACAGAAGCGCGAGAACGATCTGGTGCTGGGCACGTTCGGCCGCAGCTTCTACATCCTGGATGACTACAGCCCGCTGCGTGAGATCACGTCGGCTGCGCTGGCCGAGGAAGCGCGGCTCTATCCCGTCAAGAACCCCTGGCTGATTCAGCTTGGTGGAATCGCGCAGGATGGTTCGGCTGGTCTGGCCACGATGGGCGGCAACTTCGCAAGCCCCAATGCACCGGTGGGCGCGAACTTCACGTTCTCAGTGGGTCAGGCGATTCCGGAAGGCACGAACCTTGTGCTGACCGTCATGGACCCGCGCGGCCAACAGGTGCGGCGCATACAGTTGGATAAGTCGCTCGGGTTGCGTCGTGTCCTCTGGAACCTGCGCGCGGACCCGCCGGCCGGTGGCGCGCCAGGCCAGGGTCGAGGCGCCGGGCCCGGGGGCGGTGGACCCGGCCGGGGCGGTGGTCCTGGCGGAACGTTGGTCCCGTCTGGCACCTACTACGCGCAGTTGGGCAAGCAAGTCGGCGACGTCGTGACACCGATCGGGCCGATGCAGATGTTCAGGGTGCTCGACGTCGAGTAGCGGAACACGGTCAAACGTAGGGCGTGGCTTTAGCCGCGCCAATTGCGGCGCACCTGAAGGGACGCCCTACGTAGATCGCCTTTTCTTACCGGCCGCCAGCGCCGCGCCCGCGCCCGGCCTGCGGGATCGCGAACGCCACGAGTTCCGCCGGCTGACCGGCTCCCTGAGCACTCGTCCACAGCAGCACGAATTGGCGACCGTTAATCATGTAGGTCATCGGTGAGCTGCTCACGGTGCCCGGCAGCGCACCTTCCCAGACGCGGGCGCCCGTGGCCTTGTCGAGCGCGCGCAGTTTCGCCTCGCCGCGATAGCCGTCGGCCGTAAAGAGCAGCGTCTTGGTGGCGAGCATGACCGGCCGCGTCTGCGCGCCGGTCGCGGGAATCGTCAGTCCCTTGAGCGCGGGGTTATTGGCGATGGCCGCAGGCGTGTCGCCATTGGCCACCATCCACGCATGTTCGCCTGTCTGCAGGTTGATGGCCGTGATCCTCGAGTAGGGGGGCTTGATGATCGGCAAGCCTCGGACGTTGGGCAAGCGGCCGCCGCCCCCCACGTAGTTCATGTCGGACCGCTGCGTGTCCTTGATCAGCGCGTGCACCGTGGCATTGGTCCATGACCCGACGTAGAGCATGCCGGTCTCCGGATCAAACGCTCCGTGCTCCCAGTTGCTGCCGCCGAGATTGCCGGGCAGGCTCAGCGTGCCCTTCGTGCCGTCAGGAGACTCGGCCAGTGACGGCGGCGCAAAGAACTTGCCCATGCGAATCTTCCCATCAGCGATGAGCTTGAGTGCCTCTGCCCGGAGTTCGGGTGTGAAGTCGATCAGGTCATCTTCGGTGACGCCTTGCCGGTCGTACGCCTTCGGCTTGGTAGGGAAGGGTTGCGTGGCAGCCGCGCGTTCGGTGGGCACGTCTGACGCCGGGACGGCTCGCTCTTCGATAGGCCAGATCGCTTTGCCGGTGACGCGGTCCAGCACAAATGCAAACGCCTGCTTGGTGAGCTGCACGACAACCTCGCGCGGCTGGCCGTTGATCGTCACGTCGGCCAGGATGGGCGCGGTGGGATTGTCCCAATCCCAGATGTCGTGATGCACCGTCTGGAAATGCCAGATTTTCTTGCCGGTGCGAATGTCGAGGCACGCGAGCGTCGATGAGAAAAGATTCGCGCCAAGGCGATGGCCGCCGAAATAGTCACCTGTGGCTGCCTCGATCGGGAGATAGAGATAGCCGCGCTTCTCATCGAGTGAGAGGGGCGCCCATGCACCCGCGTTGCCGGTGTATTCGGCCGCGCCGTTCTCCCATGTCTCGTACCCTTCTTCGCCTTTCTGCGGAATCGGGTTGAAGCGCCACCGCATGGCACCGGTCTTCGCATCGATCGCCATGATGCGACCCGGAACGTTCTTGAACGACGGCGGCCGAGTGCCCACTTCGAGGGCCGGGCCAATCACGACGAAGTCTTCGAACACGAGCGGCGGCGATGAACTGCCGATGGCGGCGGTTTTGAGATCCACCGGCACGCCGAGTAACCCCTTCAAGTCCACCACGCCCTCTTTGCCAAAGGTGTTCACGGGGCGGCCGGTTCGAGCATCAAGCGCCACCAGTTGGAAGCCGGGCGTCACGGTGAAGATGCGCTGGTCGGTGCCGTTCGTCCAATAGGCAACACCGCGTCCGGAATCACGCCGAGGCGCGGCGGCCGCCCGGTCGGTCTCATCCAGCTTCCAGATCCAGCGAGTAGTGCCGGTGGCCGCATCGGCCGCGACGACCCAGCGCGAGGAGCCGGTCGTGAAGTACAGCGTGCCGTTAGCCATCAACGGCGTGCTCTCGTTCTTGTACTCCGGCGGCGAGCTGAAGTTGTCGGACTTCCAACGCCAGGCGACCGCAAGATTCGCGACGTTTGCCGGCGTAATCGAATCGAGGGGTGAGTACCGGGTGCTCGCGAGGTCGCGATGGTAGTGGCGCCACTCGCCGGCGCTGGCCTGTGCCGGAGTCGCTGAAGGCGCCGGGGTCTGTGCCATCGGTGCTGCGGGCAGTCCTGATGTTGCAAAGACCGCGGCGGACGTCAGCAGGAACAGAGCGGTTGCGAGTCGAGTATGCATGGCGAGCCTATTCTAGCGGCACTCGGCAGCCCGTCTGCGGGCCGTGTTTGATACCCTTCGGGATCATGAATCTTGGCTTGAAGGGCAAAGTGGCAATGGTCGCGGGCGCGAGCCGGGGCCTTGGTTACGCCGTGGCGAAGGGACTGGCCGCTGAAGGGGCGCTTGTCTCGATGAGTTCGCGGAACCCGGACTCGATTCGCGCGGCCGCTGCACGAATTGCGGGTGAGACCGGCGTTGAACCAATGGCGCATCCAC
>JBKJJZ010000621.1:0-7890 GCA_046597705.1 Vicinamibacterales bacterium
GCGGCGTTCGCGAACGCAACGCCAATTGCCCTCGGCCAGTCCTGGCGTGCCGCTCCAGAGCCTGACTTCGCTCCCGGCACCGTGCGCACGGGGTGGCGCGATGAAGCGCTTCTGATCTTCGCAGAACTCTCCGACGCCGATGTCTTTACACAGGCTCGGCGCCACAACGATCGGTTCTGGGAACTGGGCGACACCTTCGAGATGTTCCTGCAGCCACCGGGCGGCCAGGAGTACTTGGAACTCCACGTCACTCCGAACAATCTGCGACTGCAACTGCGTTTTGCAACACCGCCCACGGCTCAGGACATCGACCCATTCACTACGGCACTCATTCACGACGATATCTTCGAATCATGCACGTGGGTCAGGCCCGAGGAACGCGGTTGGTGCATGTTCGCACGAATGCCGGCCGCCGCCGCCGACCGTGGTTCGTGGCCCCTGGCGCCTTCCACCTGGCGCTTTTCCTTCAGCCGGTATGACGCAACCCGCGGCCGCCAGCACCCGGTCATCTCATCTTCATCGCCCCACACCGAGCCGGACTTCCATCGTCCTCACGAGTGGGGCGAACTCCAAATTGCATTTTGATGTACCACTTGTCCCAAACCGTCAGCCGACGATGGCATATTCGGGCGTATGGACACCTGCTTGGGCAATACACACAAATGCGCTATCCTTACACATCGAGGATTTATGCGCACGAACATCGACATTGACGATGACTTGATGCGGGACGCTATTGCGGCCACGGGTGAGCCGACCAAACGTGCGGTGGTAGAACGTGCGTTGAGGTTGCTGATCCAGACCCACGGGCAGGTTTCTGCACGCCAGTTGCGCGGAAAAGTGGCGTGGACGGGCGACCTTGCAGAAAGCCGCCGCTCACGGCGAGTCGTACGTGGCGACGTACGTAGGGCGTCCCTTTAGGGGCGCCAGTTCCCGCGGGGCGACCGGCCAGTGGTCATCGTCGACAGCTCGGTCTGGATCGACTATCTCAATGGCGTCGATACAGCGGAAACGCGTTGGCTCGATTCGCAATTCGATCAACAGCGGCTTGGCCTGCTCGATCTCATGCTGTGCGAAGTGCTGCAGGGTGTCGGGTCAGACGCTCAGGCGAAGCTGGTCATGGCGCACCTGAAAAGCTTCGCGATTCTCGAGTCAGGCGGCGCCGATCTGGCGGTGGCGGCGGCCGCGAACTACCGTGCGCTTCGGGCGAAGGGACTCACAGTTCGGAAGACCATCGACTGCCTCATCGCCACCTTCTGCATTCGGGAAGGCCACCAGTTGCTCCACAGCGACCGCGACTTCGATCCGTTCGAACAACGCCTGGGCCTGCAGGTGGTTCGCGCCGCGGCGAAGGCGCGCTGACGCACGAATGCGGGCGGGCAGGATACGATTCCCACGGAGACTCCGTCACCATGAACCGTATTATTCTGTTCAGCGGCAGCGCCCACAGGGCGTTGGCCAGGGCGATCGGCGCACGACTCAAGAAGCGCGTCAACGCCGCACCAATTTCGCGCTTCAGCAATGACTGCCTCGGCGTTCAGTTGAAGGCGAATTGCCGCGAGGCGGATGTTTTCATCATCCAACCGCTGGCGCCGCCCGTGCAGGAGCACCTCATGGAACTGCTCCTCATGCTGGATGCGGCGCGGGGTGCGTCGGCGGCCCGGATCACGGCGGTCATTCCGCACTATGCGTATGCCCGCTCCGACAAAAAGGATGAGCCGCGCATTTCAATCGCGGCGCGCCTGGTGGCGGACCTTATCGCCACTGCCGGTGCGAACCGGGTGTTGACGATGGCACTGCATTCGGAACAGGTGCATGGATTCTTCAGCGTGCCGGTCGATCACATGAACGCATTGAAGGTGCTGGCCACGCACTTTCGGCGGCGATCGCTGACCAACACCGTGGTGGTATCACCGGACCTGGGCAACGCGAAGTCCGCGACCCACTTCGCGCGATCGCTCGGACTGCCCGTCGCCGCCGGAAGCAAAAGACGCCTCAGCGACGACCGCGTCGTCGTCGACGCTATCGTTGGCGAGGTGGACGGCAAGAACGTCATCGTGCTTGATGACGAGATCGCGAATGCCGGAACGATGGTCGAGATGCTGGAGAAGCTTCGCGAGCGTGGAGCGAAGCGCATCACCATCGCGTGCACGCACGGTCTGCTCGCGGGAAAGGCGATCGAGAGACTTCGCGCGCAGAAGGACGTGGCGGAGATCGTCACCACCGATACGGTGCCAATCGCCGCGGAGAAGCGCCTGCCCAACATGACGGTGCTGTCCGTGGCGCCGATTCTGGCAGAAGCCATCCGGCGGATTCACGTGGGCAAGTCGGTCAGCGGGTTGTTCTGATGCTCGGACTGTCGCGAGCCGCGCTCACGGAGCTGGTCGTGCAGTGGGGCTTCAAGCCCGTCCATGCCCAGCGGCTTTGGCGGTACTTGCACGCCCACGGGCGTGATGACTTTGAGTCAATGGACAGCCTTCCAGCCGGCTTGGTGGCGAGGCTGCGTGCCGAGACCACCTGGGGTTGGCTGCCGGTTGTGCGCGATACCCACTCCACCGACGGCTTCACGAGAAAGTTTCTGCTGGGGCTGGAGGACGGTCATCAAATCGAGACCGTCCTGATGCGGTATTCCGGACGCGTGACTGCATGCATCAGCACGCAAGCTGGCTGCGCGATGGGGTGCGTCTTCTGCGCCACGGGCCAGATGGGATTCGAGCGTCACTTGACCACGGCAGAGATCGTTGCTCAGGCCCTGCATGTGTCCCGCGAGCTGAACGCAACGGGCGAGCGGCTCAGGAACATCGTGCTGATGGGGATGGGCGAGCCGCTTCACAACTACGACGCGACCATCGCCGCCACTCACATCCTGAGCGATACCGCGGGATTGGCGATCAGTCCCGCACGAATGACTTTGAGCACGGTCGGTGTCGTGCCTGGCATCATCCGGCTCGCCGACGATCGTGAACCTGTCAGCCTTGCCGTTTCCCTGCACGGAGCGACTCAGGACGCACGCGCCGCCATGGTTCCCGTGGCCAGGGCCTGGCCGCTTGAAGCGCTCATGGAGGCGTGCCGTTACTACTGCGAGACGATGGACCGGCACATCTTCTATGAGTGGACGCTCATCGCCGGCGCGAACGACCGGCTGGAAGACGCCCGCGCTCTGGGCGCGCTGCTGCAGACGCATCGCGCACACGTGAACCTGATTCCGCTCAACCCCACCGAGGGCTACGACGGACTGCCGGCGCATCATCGCGCCGCGAAGGCTTTTCAGGCGGTGTTGGCCGAGTACGAAATCCCCAGCACCGTGCGCCAACGGCGCGGCATCGACATCGCCGCGGGGTGCGGACAACTGGCGGCGGGACAGCGCTCCCATTGATGGAGGATCGGAATGGACCGGATTGCCCTGTTACTCTTACTCTCGATGACCGTTGCCGGCACCCACGCGTCGTCTCAGCGCGCGGCCACGCCTCCGGCAGGCTTCACGGCCCTCTATAACGGCAAGGACCTGACAGGCTGGCGCGGGGGCGACACGTTCGATCATCGAAAGCTCCTCGCGATGAGTGAGCCTGAACGAGCCGTCCAGATCGCCAAGTGGACCGAGACAATGCGCGCGCACTGGACCGCTCAGGGTGAAGAACTGGTGAACGACGGCCAGGGCGCGTACGCCACCACCGAGAAGGACTATGGCGACATCGAGTTGCTTGTCGAGTACCGAACTGTGGCGAAGGCCGACTCGGGCATCTACCTGCGCGGCGTACCGCAGGTGCAGATCTGGGACTACACCGAAGAAGCGAAGTTCACTCTTGGCGCCAGCAAAGGGTCCGGTGGATTGTGGAACAACAGCGCCGGGGCGCCAGGCAAAGACCCGCGTGTCCTGGCCGACAAGCCCTTCGGGCAATGGAACGCGCTCCGCATCGTGATGGTGGGTTCGCGCGTCAGTGTGTGGCTTAACGGCGTCCACGTGGTTGACCACGCCATTATGGAGAACTACTACGACCGGAAGACGCCCGTTCCGGCTCGTGGCCCTGTCCAGCTGCAAACGCACGGCGGCGAAATTCGCTGGCGCAACGTCTTCGTTCGCGAGATTGGTTCTGAAGAAGCCAACGGAATTCTCCGGTCGAAGGGCGGCGAAGGCTTCGCGAGCATTTTCAACGGCAGGAACTTCGATGGATGGGCAGGCCCACTGGAGAATTACGAAGTCAAGGACGGCAGCATCGTCTGCAAACCTGAGAAGGGCGGCACGATTTACTGGAACCAGACGCTGACCGACTTCGATGCGCGGTTGGAGTTCAAGCTGCCACCAGGCGGAAACAACGGCATGGCGATTCGGTATCCAGGTGAGGGCGATACGGCCTACGTCGGAATGACCGAACTGCAGGTGCTGGACGACAACTACGAAAAGGTCCGCGGCCCCATCGACCCGAAACAAGCTCACGGGTCCGCGTACGGCATGGTGGCCGCGGCTCGCGGATATCAACGCCCGATTGGCGAGTGGAACGTGCAGGACGTCTCGGTCACGGGTTCCACCGTCCGCGTCGAACTCAACGGCACCGTGATTCTCAACGCGGACCTGTCAAAGGTCGATTCCGCCACTTACATGGCGGCACGTGAACATCCCGGCGTGTCGCGGATCTCTGGATTCTTCGGCTTCGCCGGCCACAACGATCCGGTGATGTTCCGGAACGTGCAGGTTCGAAAACGGTAAACGTAGGGCGTGGCGTTAGCCGCGCCAATTTGGCGCCTGAGGGGACGCCCTACTGAAGACTGAAGTTCACGGTCACGGTCATGATGACGGGCACCGCCACACCATTGAGCAGCGTCGGTGTGAACTTCCACTGCATCACGGCCTCTTGCGCCGCCTCGTCCAGCAACGCTACGGATCGAATCACCCGCGCGTCAGTGACGTTGCCCTCGGCATCAATCCTGACTTCGAGAATGACGACTCCGCTCACATTCGAATCACGTGCGACCTGTGGATAGACGGGCCAGACATTCTTGATCTTGGTCGGCGCCTTGACTGCCCCGCCCACGCGTACGGGCTGCTGGTCACCGGAGGCCTGCGAACCTGCCGGAGGCGGCGGGGGCGGTGGCGGTGGGGGCGGCACATCATTCACCATCGGGGTTGGCGGAGGCGGAGGAGGTGGCGGGGGGTCTGGCACGCCGTTGTCCGAGTCCAGGACGAAGTTGACGGTGACGGTCATGATCACTTGCACCGCTCGTCCGTTGAGCGTCGTCGGCGTGAACCGCCACTGCAGCACGGCATCAATCGCTGCGTTGTCGAGATCCTCGCCGATCGAGCGAATCACTTTCGCGTTGTCGACCGTGCCGTTCGTATCGATGACCGCCTCGAGGATCACCACCCCCTGGCGTCGCTCAGCCTGCGCCGTCGCTGGATAAATGGGCCGCACGTCCCTGGTCTTGGTGGGCGCCTGAACGCTGCCACCAACCCTGACCGGTTGTTCCTGTTGAAAAGTTGATCGCGCCGCCGCCAGCGGCCAGACGAGTCCCATGACGAGTAACGCCGCCATGAATCCCGACTGCGATACTCCCCGTCGATTCACATCACTCTTGAGAATTGCCATCACTCGTCCCTCCAGTTGAGATCGCCGCGCCATCGCCATCGTTGCCGGCGACTCGGCCGGCGGCAGGTTCAGCGACGACACGAACGTCACCAGATCCTCCGCATAGTCCGAAGCGCACGTGCCCTGCGTCAATACCAGATCATCACAGGCCCGTTCCCGCTCGAATCGCGCGCGCCGCGCGGCCACCCACGCCAGTGGATGCCACCACCACAGCGCCGTGGCCAGCCGCGCGGACAGATGGGACGCGGCGTCTCCCCGCACCACGTGCGACAGTTCATGTGTCAGCACGGCGTCCAGCTGGGTATCCGTCCATTGGCGGGCCCCACTGGGCAGAAGCACGCGTGGCGCCACCAGGCCCCACGTGCTGGGCATGACGTCGTTTGACACCGCCAGCAACCGAACGGGCCTCCGAACACCCAGCAGGTCCGCGGCCCTCACGGCCCGCTCCCTGACGCGCGCGTCCTCAACAAGCCGGGCTGCGCGCTCAAGACGACGGGTGCCGAAGAATCCCGCGCAAATCCATCCCAGACACGCTGCCGCGCCCAACGCCCAGACCGTGACGAGGACCGTCCCGGATCTCCCCCATGCTGAGCGCGAGGGCGATGCCGTGGCGGCGTCAACGGCCGCCGAGTCCGTCACCACAAGGCGGCTGTCTGCTGACGCGTCAGGCGAGCGCGCTCCGAGACGGCTGAACCGATCGGGCAGTGAGATGACCGACCATTCGGGCATCACCGCCCTGGCGACAGGTAGCAACAACATCGCCACAAAGACGGTGGTCCACACCGTATGGCGGGAGGCGGCCGATGCGTGGCGCAGGCTGAACGAAAACACGAAGCCGAGGCCCAGCAGGAGGGTGGCTTTGATTGCCAGATCGATCAGCGTCATCGTCCCTCCTTCCGGGCGGCGGCGATTCGTTTCGTCAGTTCATCAAGCTGCCGCGGGCTGAGTTTCTGGTCGGCGGTGTCCAGCAGAGCGACGACGGCATCCTGAGTGGAGCCATCGAAAAACGTCCGCACGAGATGCCGCATTGCAGACTCTCTCTCGGCTTCGAGCGCCGCCACCGGTTCGTACACGTAGCGCGGCCCTTCGACGACGTGCCGCACGTGGCCCTTGTCCTCCAGGATGCGAAGCAACGCGCGCACAGCCGAGTAACTGGGCGGCGAGGGCAACTCTGCCTGCACGGTGGCGGCCGTGGCTCTCTGGAGGCGATGCAGGACGTCCATGATCTGGCGTTCCCGCCGGGACAATGAGTGCGACTGAGGGCGTGACATGGCAGTAGTGGTAAGAACCTAGCACCATGCTAATAATTTAGCAAGTTCATCCTGAGACTCCCGCCAATTCCTCCATGGAACTTGACCTTGGAGTCGTTCCAGGCTGTACCGTGAACCCCATGATGACAACCACCCTCGTCCTCACACTTGCCCTCTCCGCCTGGAACCAGGCCTCACAGCCGGCGTCCCAGATGAATCACCGCGGCGCGATGGTGATGGGCTTCGACCAGGAGAAGACCGCGCACCACTTCTACCTCTACCCGGATGGCGGTGCCATCGATGTTTCGGTGAAGGACGGCAGCGACACGACGAACCTTGATGCCATTCGCGCTCACCTGCCGCACATCGTCACGATGTTCAGCGAAGGCAATTTCGAAGCGCCGATGCTGGTTCACGGCACCGAGGTGCCGGGCGCTCCGGAGATGAAAAAGATCAGGGACACGATCACCTGGAAGTACGAAGAGAGCGCCAAAGGCGGTCGCGTGACGATTACGACCGCGAACGCTGACGCCCTGAAGGCGGTCCACGCGTTCCTGCGATACCAGATCACGGACCACAAGACCGGCGACTCGCTGGACGTCACGAAGCGCCGGTAAAACCCCTCCCATCCACCCGTCCATCCCAGCCGTAGAGCTGACAGGACAGCCGGCGCCCTGCATTTGGCGGGGTTTCGCGACCATGGCGGCTGCCGGTGGAGGTGTGTGTGAAGGAATTCCTGAAGATCATTGTTTTAGGCATGGTCGCAATAGCGGCCGTTGGCAGCGTCGGGTGGAACGCCACCCAGGCATCGAGTCATCGTGAAGCGCCCCTGATCAGCGGCGACCCGCTCGCCGACAACACGGATCTGTACGCGTTTGTGAGTCCCCGCAATCCGGACCGGGTCACGTTCATTGCCAACTTCATTCCGTTCGAAGCGCCGTACGGCGGACCGAACTTCTTCAAGTTCGACGACAACGTGCTGTACGAGATCATGATCGACAACAACGCGGACGCGGTCGAACTTGAAGAAGTTCGGTCCGCCGTACGGCGCTTCGAAC
>JBKJJZ010000073.1:0-6237 GCA_046597705.1 Vicinamibacterales bacterium
TTCTTTGTGAAGCTGGCGTATCTCATCAGGCGTTGAAGGGTGCGTGGGGCGTGGCTTCAGCCGCGCCAACGGTAGAAGGGTGGAGGAGGTCGCATAGTGGCGAAAATCGAAGAGCGCATTGACGAGGCTCTGCTGGCCCGGCTGAAGCAGACCATCGACACGCTCGAAGCCATCGTGAACGATCGTCGTCTGCTGGCCGCCATCAGCGCTGACGATCGAAAGCGGCTGTTGATGGCAGCCGGTGCGGTCTTCACTCCCGATCAAGCCGAGCGTCGCAGGCTGATCAAGGCCGTGACCCGGCTTCGCAAGGTAGAGCGCGTCAATCGGGACGAGAAGTCCCGTGCCCGGACGGGCATTCGCGAGTTGCGCCGCAAACCGGTGTTCACCTCGCCAAATGTGTTTCCTCCGCCGGCCACTGCGCAGGGGGAGCCGATCGAGGGGTCAGGCGCTACGGCCTACCGGCCGCCCACCGTGGACGCGTCGCGTCCGCTGCTTGACGAGCGGCACTGTTATGCCTGTAAGAACAACTTCACTCAGGTCCATCACTTTTACGACCAGCTTTGCCCGACGTGCGCGGAACTCAACTTCGGGAAGCGGACGGAATTGGCAGACCTTGCGGGCAGGGTCGCGCTGCTGACCGGCGGGCGCGTGAAGATTGGCTATCAGGCGGGCTTGAAGCTGCTGCGATCCGGCGCGCACCTGATCGTGACGACACGGTTCTCGCGCGACTGCGCCATGCGGTACGCGGCCGAACCGGATTTCGAACAGTGGGGTCACCGGCTGGAGGTGTTCGGACTCGATCTGCGGCACACGCCAAGCGTCGAGGCGTTCTGCAGCCACATGCTGGCCACCCGGCACCGCCTCGACTTCATCGTCAACAACGCGTGCCAGACCGTGCGGCGGCCGCCCGAGTTCTACGCGCACATGATGGAGCACGAAACCGCGGTCGTCGATACGATGCCGGAACACGTGCGAAAGCTGGTGGGCACGTACGAAGGGTTGCGCGGCTATCACATCCTGCCGGAGGCCCGGAACGCGATGGCCGTTCAGAGCGGGGCCGAGGCCACTCTGGCAGCTCGACTGTCGGACGTGGCCGGACTCACTCACGCCGCGCAGCTGTCACAAGTCGCGCTGCTGCCTGAGGAACTGGCGGCGCAGGAAGATCTCTTCCCCGAGGGACGGCTCGATCAGGATCTGCAGCAGGTGGACCTGCGAGGGAGGAACTCGTGGCGGCTGCTCATGGCTGAGGTTCCGGTCGTCGAGTTGCTGGAAGTGCAGCTGGTAAACGCCGTGGCGCCGTTCGTGCTCAACGCGCGCCTCAAGCCCCTGATGTTGCGCACTGACAATCGCGACAAACACATCGTGAACGTTTCAGCGGTAGAAGGGCAGTTCTACCGGAGCTTCAAGACCACTCGCCATCCCCATACGAACATGGCCAAGGCGGCGCTCAACATGATGACGCGCACGGCCGCGGCCGACTACGAGGCCGATGGCATTCACATGAACAGCGTCGATACCGGCTGGGTCACGGACGAAGACCCAGTGGACATCGCGGCCCGCAAGACCGCGGAGCACCGGTTCCATCCGCCGCTCGACATCATCGACGGAGCCGCGCGAATCACTGACCCCATCATCTCGGGCATCAACACCGGCGTGCACCTGTGGGGCCAGTTTCTCAAGGACTACAGGGCGACGAACTGGTGACGCTCGTCAGATATGAGGAACTGGCGGAACTGGCGGAACTGGCGGAACTGGCGGAACTGGCGAGATCTCAACGCGCCGCCTAACTAATCTAATGTCGCCCCCGCCAACCAGACCTTCGGCGACGTGGACCACAATGTTCGCGTAACCGTGGCCGAGCCTCGATTGCGGCATTCGGCCCAGCCATGTTCAGTCTCCACGGCAACCAGTTCCGCCAGTTCCGCCAGTTCCGCCAGTTCCGCCAGTTCCGCCAGTTCCCCATTAACTTTGGTGTACGCTGAATGGCTATGACCTATTACTCCGGCGCAGACTGCGGCAAGGCGTTCCGTACCGTTCGCAAGAACACGATTCAGGTGGCGATGGATATTCCGGCTGAGAGCTGGGGATTCCGCGCGACCGCTGATTCCATGAGCGTCCATGAGATCCTCGCGCACCTGGCGGCGTACACCACCTGGTATTCGAAACTGCATCGCGACGACAGGAAGACGTTTGTCTCGTTCGAGGACTTCGGCGGCTACATGGGCGCGGCGAAGGCGTTCGAGCAGGCGCTCGATACACGCGAGGGCGTGCTGGGTGCCCTCGAAACCGAGGGCGAGGCCTTTGCGGCCCTGCTCGACTCGATGAGCGACGAAGCGCTTGGCGAAGTGGTCAGCTTCCCCGAGCCTCTGACGCCCAAGACGCGCTTCGAAATGTTGCTGGGCGCCAAGGAACACGAGATGCATCACCGCGCACAGTTGATGGTGTACGAGCGTCTGGTCGGTGTGGTCCCTCACCTGACACGGCAGCGTCAGGCGATGATGGCTGCCCGCACTGCCGCGAATCAGAAGAACTGACATCCGCATCATGCTCAGAGCCGGAATCGTCGGGTTGCCCAACGTGGGCAAGTCCACGCTGTTTAACGCCGTCACGCGCACCCGCAAGGCAGAGGCGGCCAATTATCCCTTCTGCACGATCGACCCCAACGTGGGGATCGTCACCGTGCCGGACGCGCGGTTGTACGACTTGCAGAAGATTGCGAAGACAAACGTGGTCATTCCCGCCGCGATCGAGTTCGTGGACATCGCGGGCCTGGTGAAGGGTGCCAGCACCGGTGAGGGGCTGGGGAACAAGTTCCTCACGCACATCCGTGAGGTCGATGCCATCGTCCAGGTGGTGCGCTGCTTCGAAGATGAAGACGTGCACCATGTGTCGGGCACGGTGGATCCGGTGCGCGATATCGAAGTGATCAACACCGAGCTGATCCTGGCGGATCTGGACTCCGTGAAGAAGCGTCGCGAACGCCTCGAGAAGGAAGTGAAGCGCGGCGACAAAACGGCGGCCGCAGAGGAGGCCGTCCTTGCGAAGATCGAACCGGTGCTCGACTCGGGCCGACCCGCATTGATGGTGGACCTGACGCCGGAGGAAAAGGCCTTGTCTCGCGCGCTGTTCCTGCTGACGGACAAGCCCACCATCTTTGCGTGCAACGTCAAGGAAGGCGACCTGGTCACGGCCGATACGAATGCCTACGTCATCAAGGTTCGTGAGTACGTGAAGACGCACCTGGCATGTGAAGCGGTGGTCATCAGCGCGCAAATCGAAAGCGATCTGGTGGATTTGGAACCGAACGAGGCGCAGGACTTTCTGAAGGAACTGGGCGTCGATGAGAGCGGGCTTGGTGCGCTGATTCGCGCGACGTTCCATCTGCTGGGGCTGCGCACGTACTTCACGGCCGGGGAGAAGGAAGTTCGCGCGTGGACCATTCACGCAGGTGACACGGCGCCTCAGGCGGCCGGGGTCATCCACTCGGACTTCGAGCGCGGCTTCATCAAGGCGGAAACCGTGGCGTATGACGATCTGATCGCGTGCGGCTCTGTCGCGGCGGCCAGGGAAAAGGGCCTCTACCGGATGGAAGGCAAGCAATACCTGGTGGCCGACGGCGACGTGTTGCTGTTCAAGTTCAACGTGTAGGATAGCGACAGCCTGGCTCGGCACTGGAGGTCCGCGTGCGAATCACCCTCGTCACCCTCGGTTTGGTTGCGCTGATTTCCGCCGGTCCGGCTGCGCAATCTGCCACACAGAAGCACACGTTCCTGTCCGCGCATCAATCGCGGTTGAGCATCGACTTCGGGACGAAGCAGGCTCTCAAGAATCTTCCCCAAGTTTCGACCGCTTGCGCCAAGGTCCACCCTCGCCACGAGCTGCTGCCGCGCTCGGCGCAGATAGTCGAGCTTCCGATACACGGGGGGCGACATAGGCTCAACGCCGTGCCCGTGACATCCTGCCCGGTCCGGTAGCCGCCGTCCGCAGATGCTGCGCATCACCGCGATCTTGTTCGGCCTCTGCGTTACCATCTCGGCTCAAGGTCAGAGACCGCCTGACAAAAACACAGTTCTTTCAAACGGTCACCCGTTGGCGGTCTGGTCACGCGCGCCGTCCGCGCCCCGCGCGGTGCTTATCCTGGTGCATGGGCGAACCTGGAGCAGCCGCCCGGACTTCGACCTGCAGGTGCCCGGTCTTCAACGCTCGGTGCTGACATCGCTCGCCGCGCAGGGTATTGCGGCGTACGCGGTTGACCTTCGCGGGTATGGCGAGACGCCACGTGACAAGACGGAGTTTTTGACGCCGAGAGTGGCGGCGCAGGACGTGGCGGCCGTCATCCAATGGGCCGCGTCTCGTCACCCCGGCTTGCCTCCGCCTTCGCTTCTGGGATGGTCGCTTGGCGGCGCGGTGGCGCATCTCACGGCCCAGATGCCCGGGCTCAAGCTCTCGTCGCTGATCGTCTTCGGTTTCACGCTCGAACCCGGTCTTGAGTACGAAACCCTCCCGGCGCCCGCCAAACCGGCGCGCGTCCGGACTACACGGACGGATGCGCTCAGCGACTTCATGTCGCCCCTGGTCACGCCCGCTGCAGTCACCTCGGCCTTTGTCGCCCAGGCGCTGTCTGCGGACCCCGTTCGCACGGACTGGATCAGGGAAGATGAATTCAACGCGCTCGATCCCGCGCGGCTGACGATGCCGACGATGATCCTGCAGGGGTCGCGGGATCCGGGTGTGCCCCTGGACGTCACCGCCAGGTTCTTTCAGAAGATCGCGGCACCCCAGCGGCAATGGACGCTGCTGCCCGGTGGCGACCACGTCGCACAACTGGAAGACACCCATGCGGCGTTTGTTTCAGCCGTGGTGGAGTTCATCACACGCCCGGCTCCGGCGCGACGCTGACTGATTCCATGATTGAAATGTCGCATCACCTCAATCGCCGTGTGCTCATCAGGCGACCCATCGAGGAGGTCTTCACATTCTTCGCGGAGGCCGGAAACCTGGAGCGCATCACGCCACCCGAGCTGAAGTTTCGCATCCTGACGCCGCAGCCCATGACGATTCATTCCGGCAGCCTGATCGACTACCAGCTGGCGCTTTTCGGTCTTCGGTTCGGCTGGCGCACCCTCATTGATACCTGGGAGCCCCCGTATCTCTTCGTGGACAGGCAGCTGCGCGGACCGTACCGGCAGTGGATTCACACCCACCGGTTCGTGCAGAATCCCGATGGCACGGAGGTCCTCGATCATGTGGAATACCAACTGCCGCTATGGCCTATCGGGGAGATCGCGCTGCCGATGGTCCGGCGACAGGTCGGCCGCATCTTCGACTATCGTGAGCAGGTGATTCGGGAGGTGTTTCCATGATGAGTCGCAGGTTCAGTTTCAGCATCCTCGTAGTCGTTGCATGCGCGACGATTGCGATGTCTCGTCCCGCGGCGTCGCCGCAGCAAGCCGTGCTTCCAGACCCGGTCGCGACGTTCTCAATTCTTGGCTTCGATCCTGAAAGCGGCGAACTGGGCGGAGCCGTGCAGTCGAGAGTCTTCTCCGTCGGTAACGGCGTGCTATGGGCTGAAGCGGGCGTGGGCGCCGCGGCGACTCAAGCGTATGTTGACGTCAGTTATGGGCCACAGGCGCTCGAACTTCTTCGCAAGGGCGTCAAGCCTGCCGATGTCATCACACAGATCATGGACAAGGATCCTGATCCGGGCCTGAGAGGCGGCTCCTGGCCAAAGGCTGCCCGGCAGTTCGCGGTGATTAGTCCCGCAGGCGAAACCGCCGTCCACACCGGGAAGGACGCCAGCACCTGGGCGGGTCACAAACAGGGCAAGCTCTGCACCGCGCAGGGCAACATTCTTGCGGGACCAGCGGTGGTCGAGGGCATGGTGAAGGCGTTCGAGGAGACCAAGGGCCGCCTGGCGGTTCGATTGGTGGCCGCGCTTGAAGCCGGGCAGGCTGCAGGCGGCGACACACGCGGCATGCAGTCCGCGGCGTTGCTCATCGTGAAGAAGGACGGCGGGCCGTGGCTGCACAACGACGTGGTGCTTCGGCTGCAGGTGGACGATCACACCGAACCCATCACTGAACTCAAGCGCCTGGTGACGAAGAACTATTCGCGCCGATGACGCTTGCGCGCGGCAACAATTCGGCAAGGCGGATTGTCGTCGCCAATAGTGCCGGCGCCCCTGAAGGGACGCCCTACGTACCGCTTGCGATAATGGCCTGACGTAGGGCGTCCCTT
>JBKJJZ010000145.1:0-15562 GCA_046597705.1 Vicinamibacterales bacterium
AACTTCAGCGGATCCGTGATGCGCCATCGCGCATACATGTCCACCCAGATGAACCGCTTGTCCTTGGTGGGCATCTGATTGGGGCTGCCGTCCCACTCCAGAAACCGCTTCTCAAACACATTCGCCCGTTGAATGAACGGCACCTTGAAGTGCAGCCCGGGATACGTCACCGGGTTGCCTCTCGGCTCTCCGAACTGCGTGATGATCACCTGCTCGGTTTCGCTGACCAGATACGTCGATGACGAGATCAGGATCAGCGCGAGCAGGGCGGCACCCGCCTTGACGATGGGGTTGGACATCAGCGTCCACCTCCGCCTTTGGGATCGAGCACCGCCTTGAGGCCCTCGATGGGCAGCGGGATGATCGTACCGGTTCCCTTGTCCATGAAGATCTTGGCGCCCAGTTGCGGGAGCACGCGCTGCATGCTCTCCAGATAGAGACGCCGGCGCGTGACCTCGGGAGCCTTGCGATACGCGTCGTATACCGCCTTGAACCGGGTCGCATCACCCTGTGCGCCGTTGACGCGTTCCAGCGCGTAGCCCTCGGCCTGCAGCACGGCCTGCTCGGCTTCACCCTTGGCGCGTGGAACCACTTTGTTGTATTCGGCGCGTGCTTCGTTGATCAGCCGATCGCGCTGTTGCTGGGCCTGGTTCACTTCGTCCCAGGAGGGTTTGACCGGATCGGGTGGTGTCACGTCCTGCAGGACGATCTGCTCGATGACGATCCCCATCTCGTACTGGTTGACCATCTCCTGCAGCAGCCGTTCGGAAGTCGTGGCAATCTCCTGCCGCCCAACGGTCAGGACTTCGGTAACCGTGCGATCGCCGACGACCTCGCGCATCACGGCCTGGCTCATGCTTCGGAACGTATCCGTGAGGCCGCGGACCCGGAATAAATACTTGTAAGGATCGGTGACGCGGTATTGCACGACCCACTCGACGACCGCGACGTTGAGGTCTCCGGTGAGCATCACCGATTCGCCGGAGAAATCGGCCGAGACGTATCGAGTCGTGATCCCGGCTGAGGCCGTGCGGAAGCCGAACTCTTCCTTGAGCTGGCGCTGCACGGGCACACGCAGCACTCGCTCGGTAAACGGCAGCTTGAAGTGAAGGCCCGGCTCGGTGGTGCGCACGTGACGTCCGAAGCGGAGCACCAACCCCACCTCTTCGGGTTTGATCTGAAACGTCGTGCTCGACAGCGCAATCACGACCGCCAGACCGAGCACGCCGATCTTCAGCATCCGTGGCGTAGCCCATCCCGGCCGCTGCAGCCGGCGTTTCATGCGGATGTCGGGCATCCAGTCGACCTGACCTGGCAGCGGCGGTTCGTCCTGTGAGTCGATCGGCATTTTGGTGCGGCCAGCCTATCAGAGTTGGCCACGCGTCGATGCCGAACTGCTGGCTGCAGCCAGCCCAGGAAGGGACGAACCAGGATTAGTCGTCGTATTCCTGGCCGAGCCGCAACTCAGCAGAGAGCCAGTCGTCGAGATCCCGGTTGTCTTCGAAGTCATCGTCTTCGAACGTTTCGTCGCCGAGGTCGTCGAGCGTGGGCGCGCTGAATGCCCAAGTCAGATCAAGTTCGCGGTCTGCTGTCTCGTCCACATGTAGTCTGCTCATCACATCTCCTCCACATGCACGGAAACCGTGTGACGCTCTTCATAGCAACCCGCATGCCAACCCAGTGAGTGCGGCAAAAACCAGAGATTTGCTGGCCTTTCCTGCGACACTGACCGGCTGTGCCGAACGTTGGAACTTTATTTCTTCGCCTTGACCTCGGTGATCTCAACCTCAGTATCGTCCGATGGTTCCATCGCAATGATGCGTTCGGACATCTGGTCGGTGGTCTGGTCGAGCGGCAGACACACCTCGTATTGCAGTTCTTCAGGCGTCTGCACCCTGACCTCGAAGTCCATTTTTTCCCGTGTCAGGAACTCCTCAACCCGGGGCTTGAACGCAACGGGATCCTTCGCTTTTACGCGCAATGAGAATTTGCGCTTGGCGATAGGTTCGAATGATTCAACTGTCCAGAGGACCAGCAGGATAAAAGCGGTACCGAAGAGAGCCAGCATCCACAGGCCGACACCCGCGGCGAGTCCGATGGCGAGCGTCGAGAGCATCACGCCGGCGTCTTTCGGATCCTCAACCTTCGCGCGATAGCGGACCAACCCGGCCGCGCCGACAATGCCGAACGCGCGCGCCAGGCTCGAGCCGACGACGAGCATCACCAGTCCGCCGATGACCGCCAGGATAATCTGCGTCTGAATCACGGCCGGCTGGCGCTTGGGAGTGCCGCGGCGCCTGGGCCGCAGGGCCAGCAGCGCCGCCAGCACCGCGGCCAGGGGCAGACGCTCCAGAGCATGTTTGAGCTCTCGTAACTGCTCGTGCTTGTCAGGCGTGGATGTGGAAATAATAGTGGCCTGGTCGGTGAGGGGGTTCGCCCCCTGGCTGCGCGCTTCGAGTGGGGCGGAGCCATTCGTCAACAGGATCAGCGCCAGCGCCATAAGCGCGCCCAAAGCCGGGAGTCGCATAAAGCGACGAATGAGGTGTGTCGTTTCCATAGGGAGCTATCTTAGGTTTCGGCCCATTTGGCAAGATGCCTCATAACGCACCTTTTATCCCTGAGGACCCTTTGTCAGGGTCAGTTCAGCCAGTCGCCGTTCGAGAAACCGCCGTTCCGGCTCTTGTTTTGTCAGTGCAAGGGCCCGCTCGTAGGATCTCCGCGCGTCGGCCGTGAGTCCAAGGCGCCGGCAAGAGTCGGCGCGGGCGGAGTGCGCAAGGTAGTAGTCATCGAGATCACCCGCGGCCAGCAGTTCATCAACGAGCTGAAGGCCGGCGGCGGGACCATCACGCATCGAAACGGCCGCCGCGCGATTGAGGTGGACAACCGGCGATGGGTCGAGCCGGACCAGCACATCATAGATGGCGACTATGGCGCGCCAGTCCGTGGCATCCGCCACGGGCGCAGCGGCGTGGACCGCGGCGATCGCCGCCTGCAACGTGTACGGGCCCGCCCGGCGGGTGGCCAGCGCCTGTTCGAGGCGCGCGGCACCTTCCGCGATCAGCGCGCGGTCCCAGCGGGACCGGTCCTGATCGGCCAGCAGGATCAGCTCCCCCGCTGGCGACGTCCGAGCCGCGCGGCGGGATTCATGCAGCAGCATCAGCGCCAGCAGGCCCGAGGTTTCAGGTTCGGCAAGCAGCTCCACCATGAGCCGGCCGAGCCGAATGGCTTCTGCCGACAGTTCGTGGCGCGTGAGCGAGTCGCCAGACGAAGCGGAATAGCCTTCGTTGAAGACCAGGTAGATGACGTGCAGGACGGTATCGAGCCGTTCGGGCAGCTGCGCGCGCGACGGCACCTGATACGGAATGCGCGCATCGCGGATCTTGCCCTTGGCGCGAACGATACGCTGGGCGATGGTGCGCGGGTCGGTGAGAAACGCGCGGCCAATTTCTTCGGTGGTCAGGCCGCAGACCTCGCGCAGAGTCAAGGCCAGCTGCGCGTCCGCCGAGAGCGCCGGGTGGCAACACGTGAAGATCAGACGCAGCCGATCGTCTTCGACCTCTGCGTCCTCGTCCGCAATTTCCGGTGTGGCGGACTCGAGTGTTGCCGCAAGCACGGCGCAGGACCGGTCGAATCGCGCACGACGGCGAAGCACATCGATGGCTTTGAACCGGCCCGTGGACACGAGCCACGCGCGTGGATTGTCGGGCAAGCCGTCGGCGGGCCAGCGCTCGATGGCCGCGATGAAGGCATCGTGCAAGGCCTCCTCGGCGAGCTCGAAGTCGCCGAGGAGGCGGATGAGAGTGGCCAGGACACGCCGCGACTGCGTGCGATAAATCGCGTCAACCGTGTCCCTCATGCGACTCAGGCAGGCATGTCGAACTCGACCACGGGCCGCACTTCCACCGTGCCCGTCTTCGAGGACGGAATCTTCGCAGCGATCTGGATCGCTTCGTTCAAGTCGCGCGCGTTGATCAGGTAGAAACCGCCCAGCTGTTCCTTGGTTTCAGCAAACGGCCCGTCGGTGGTGGACATCTTGCCGTTTCGAATCCTGATGGTTGTGGCGGTGGCCACCGGTTGCAGCGCCTCGCCACCCAGGTAGTGGCCGCTCTTCTTGATGTCCTCGGTAAAGGCGAAGTACTCGCCCATGAAGGCATCGCCTTCCTCCTTGGACATGGTGCCCAGCTTCGCTTCCTCGTCGTAAATCACGCACACATAACGCATTGGTTCTCTCCCGGGGGTTAGACGTTCGTTCAGCGAATGGTCGTTGGGGCCCCCGTCAGATCGACATCGGCGACGGGAATTATTCAGGAATTTATAATTTACTATTTATTATTCACTTGCCCCGCCTCGCGCTCGTGCTGCTGCTCCTGCTGGTTCCTGGTTGCCGTCCGAAACCGGGCGAGCAGCCATTTCCGGACGCAGAGGTCATCGACGCAACCGTAGCCCAATCCATGAGGAGAGAGAACGTGCGGGGCCTCGCCCTGGCGGTAATCGACTCGGGCGCCGTTCGTTACGTGGCCGCGTACGGCACGCGCAGCGCGGAACGCGGGCTGCCCCTGACCACGGACACCGTCATGTATGGGGCCTCGCTCACCAAAGCCGCGGTCGCCTACATGGTCCTGCAGTTGGTCGATGAGGGGCGCTTGAACCTCGATGCAACGCTCCCCACACTGTTGCCGCGCCCCTTGCCGGCGTACGCGGACTACACCGACCTCGCCGGTGATGCTCGCTGGCAACGGCTGACGCCTCGAATCCTGCTCACTCACACCTCGGGATTCGCCAATTTCCGGTGGCTCGAGCCGGACAAGCGCCTTCGTTTCCACCACGACCCCGGTACGAGATATGGCTATTCGGGCGAGGGCTTCTATATCCTGCAGCTCGTCCTTGAAGAAGGGCTGCATCTTGATGTCGGCAGGCAAATGCAGTCCCGCGTGTTCGACCGCTTCGGCATGGCACGAACGAGCATGCAGTGGCGTCCGGACTTTGCCGGCAACCTCGCCGATGGCTATGGCCTTGACGGGGCGATGGAACCGCATGACGAGCGAAGCAGCGTCAGCGCCGCAGGTTCCATGGATACGACCATCTACGACCAGGCCCGGCTGTGGGCGGGCATCGTTCGCGGCGAGGGCTTGAGTCCCGCATCCCGCGCGGAGTTCGTCCGGGCGCAGGCGCCAATCGCATCCGCACATCAGTTCCCCACGCTGAGCACGGAAACGGGCTCAGGAAACGCGGCCATCACACTGTCAGCCGGACTTGGCGTGATCACCTTTGAGAGCACGGGCGGTCCCGCCTGGTTCAAAGGCGGTCACAACGACTGGACCGGAAACTCGGTGATCTGCCAGGAGCGACAGCGGCGATGTCTCGTGATGCTCGCCAACGATTCGCGCGCGGAGCGGATTTTCCCTGAGCTGGCCCACGCCATCCTGGGAGATACCGGGATGCCGTGGAACTGGGAATACGAATGGCTCGCTTCGCGCGCCACGGCTGGGGCGCCATTTGAGCTTCCACCCCCGACCGGACCACACGCAGTGGGAACCACCACGTGGTGGCTGACCGACGAAACCCGCAAGGAGACGTTTTCCAGCTCCAGGGAAATGCGCCAGATCAAAGTCGTTGCGTGGTATCCAACGGCAGCGCGAGATGGTTCACTCGCCCCGTATCTGCGCGAGGGGTTTGCGGAGGTCCGGACCTTTGCCAAGCTGCTGCGAGGTTCCGAGACGGTGTTCGATGGACTGGCAGAGGTGCGCACACATGCGTACTTGAATGCGGCACCCATCGCCGCATCTGGCTCGAAGCTGCCGGTGCTCATGTTTTCACACGGGTTCACCAGCATTCCCAGTGCGTATGCCGCTTTGCTCGAAGATCTCGCCAGTCATGGCTTCGTCGTCCTCAGCGTCGTTCACCCGTTTGAATCGACCGCCGTCAGGCTCGAGGGCGGACGTGTGGTTACGCTGTTCAGCGAAGCGGGCACGCTTCACAAAGGCGTCAGTGACGTCTTTGGAGAATGGGGTCCTGAGGACAAAACGATGGCGGCTGTGACGGCGGCGGCGACCGACGAAGAACGGCTGCGGCTGCTGCGCGGCTATCTGGCGGGGCTTCGAAACACGAACCTCGCCTTGCGGCGCTGGGTCGGTGACACGAGGCTCGTTCTGGATCGGCTCACGGCGCTGCCCTCCACGAGTCTGCCTGGCCAGCTCGCTGCGAGCCTTGATATGACTCGCATTGGAGTCTTCGGTCATTCGATGGGCGGAGTGGCCGCGGGACAATTCTGCATCGACGATCCGCGCTGCCGGGCCGGACTCAACCTCGATGGCATTCCGCAGTCCGGCTCGATGATCGATAAGCCCGGCGGGGCTGGTCCGTTCCTGATGGTGTATTCGGCCCGTCCAGGGCGAGCCGGCGCGAGCGACGTGATCTATCAACGCGCCGCGTTACCCTATTACCGCGTTGATGTCCGCGACACACTGCACCTGGAGTTCAGTGACATGCCGTTCTGGGGCGGGCCGCTCCGCGAACGTGGCATCCTCGGAAAACTCGATCCCCTGAGGGCCGCTTCCGTGACGCGAGAAATCGTGCGTGAGTACTTCGATCAGGAGTTGCGGGGCCGCCCTTCCCCACTGCTGGCCGGCAGGTCGGCGTTCTCTGAAGTGACGGTCAGTACACATCGGCACGCGGCAGACCCAAAGGTCCGCCGCGTGCCTTGAACTTTCTTGTGCCGTCGGGGAGGACTACTTCGGCAACAGGACGGTGTCGATCACGTGGATCACGCCGTTCGACTGGTTCACGTCGGCGATCGTCACCTTCGCCATGCCGCCTTTTTCGTCGGTGAGAATCAGGTCTTTGCCTTTCATCGACGCCCACAGCTTGCCGCCCGCCACCGTCTTGATTTCGGCCTTGCCGCCGGCATCCTTGATCATCTTCGCGACCGCCGCGGAGTCCCATTTTCCGGCAACGACGTGATACGTGAGTACGGTGGTCAGCGTCGCCTTGTTCTCCGGCTTCAGCAGGGTGTCAACCGTGCCCTTAGGCAGCTTGTCGAACGCCGCGTTGGTTGGCGCAAACACCGTGAACGGACCCGCACCGCTCAGCGTGTCCACCAGACCGGCGGCTTTGACTGCGGCCACAAGCGTCGTGTGATCCTTTGAATTGACCGCGTTCTCAATGATGTTTTTCGCGGGAAACATCTCCGCGCCGCCCACCATTTTCGTGCCCTTGTGTTCCATCTGGGCGCCGACAACCGTCGTCGCCACTGCCATCAAACCTGTCGCTACCAAAGTCTTGATATTCATCGATCCATCTCCAAATGCTGCCAAAAATAGTGTTTTCTGCTGGGGCGTCATGCACCCGGCCGTGTCTTCTCGTTCTACGGCTCACCTTGGCGATTGGATGGGAGCGACTCGTGGCGGCCGGTATCTGATTTAGAATGCATTCTTCCCTTCCGCGTCTCTTTGTCTCTGATGGAGGTTCACCATGATCGTCGTTCGCAACACTTTCGTCTGTAAGCCCGGTTGCGCCAGCAAGCTGGCCGCTCAACTCAAAGAAGCCATGGCATCAAGAACGGACATGAAGGCCCGGATTCTTACGGACCTGACGGGCGACTTCAATCGCGTCGTCATGGAATTCGAAGGCGCGAATTTTGGTGACTTCGAGGCGCGGATGAAGGAGTACCAGACCGATGAATCCTTCCGCGACAAAATGAAGGGGTACACCGATCACTACCTGACCGGCACGCGCGAGATCTTTCAAGTCAACTGACATGACGCGACCACGGCGCCCCGGAAGGGACGCCCTAGGGTCCCATACGTAGGGCGTGGCTTTAGCCGCGCCGCAGACCGTTCGGAATACGATAGACCGCGAATGTCCGCCGCTCCGGCCGCGCCCGCGCAGAAGAAATTCGATCGCCGCATCATCGATGGCCCGCTGCCGCAAGCGGTCTGGATGCTGGCCTGGCCCACGATGTTGCAGAACATCATCGGCGGGCTGCAGGGCGTCATCGACCATGCCCTGGTCGGTCACTATGTGGGCCTGACGGCGAACGCTGCGATTGGCGTGAGCCTGCAGATCTTCATCCTGGTCATCGTTTTCGTCGCGTCGGTGTTTTCGGGCATGGGCGTGCTGGTGGCAAGGTTTGCCGGGGCGGGCGATTCCGAGGCGGTCAATCGCACGGTCTACCAGGCGTTTCTGACCTCCGTCTTCCTGGCAGTGGGCGTGCTGGCGCCCATCGGCTATTTCAGCGCGCCGTGGCTGCTGACGATGATCAACGCGGCTCCGGCGGTGCAGCACGAGGCGCTGCCGTTCCTGCGCACGATGTTCGTGTCCAGCATCGGGATGTTGATTTTTTTCATGATGAGCGGCGCCCTCCGTGCGGCGGGCGATGTGCAGACCACCCTTCGCATGGGCGTGGCGATGACCATCATGAACATCTTCTTCAACATCGTGCTAATCACGGGCGCGGGGCCGTTTCCGGAACTCGGCACGTTCGGCGCAGCGCTGGGCACGGCCATCTCCGGCATCATCACGGGGATCGGTTTTGTGTGGCTGCTGTTCTCCGGCCGGCTCGTAGTGCGGTTCAGCCCGACGATGTCGTTCAAACCGGACTGGCTGATCATCCGCGAGTTGTTCCGCTTTGGCCTGCCGACAGGTATTCAGGGCGTGGCGATGAATCTGGCAGGACTGCTGATGCTGCGCTTCATCGGATCGTTGCACTACAGCGCGGAGGCCCAGGCCGCCTATGCCGTGGGCTACACCGAGCTGTTCTCGATGATCACATGGACCTCGGTGGGCCTGATGGGCGCCACCTCGGCGGTGGCCGGCCAGAATCTGGGGGCCGGGCATCCAGACCGCGCAGCGCAATCGGCAGTGGTGGCCGCGCGGTTCGGCCTGATGCTGGCAGGAACCGTCGGCCTTGCGTTCGTCCTCATGCCGCGCGTCCTGCTCGGCGCGTTCGGACTGAGCGACGGCATCGGCTACGAAATCGGCCGCGAGCTGTTGGCGTACCTTGCCGTCTCGGGCTTCTTCGTCACCGTGGCGCTGACCTATACAGGCGGGCTCCAAGGCACGGGCGATACCAAGGGCCCGCTCTATATTTCGATCGTGTCCCAGGTCATCGTGCCGGTGGGATTGTGCACGATGATCTCGATGTCACGCGAGCTGATGGCGGGCGACATCTGGCTGGCCATCGTGCTGGGTCACGCCACCCGGGCCACGCTCAGCGTGGTGCGTTTCCGGCAGGGGAAATGGCGTCACATCAAGGTGGCCGCGCCCCGTCAGGCGACCCCATAACCAGCGGCTTCCCGAAGGCCTGTTTGTGGCTGACATTCGCGTCAGCGGCGTGTATCGTTTCGGGATAGCCGCCAGGAGTTCCAGGAATCAATGACGAAGTCCGCCGCCACCGCGTTTGTGACCGTGCTGTTCGGGGCCGCGCTGACCTTGCGCGCCGGCACTCCCGACAAGCCCATCCTCTCCGATGCGGATCTGGCGGCCATGGCTCCTTCCCATGCGGCAGCGCCGATGTCCGCGGCCGCCCAGAACGAAACGCTCCAGAAGTTCTGCGGCGACTGCCACAACGATCAGGATCTCAAAGGCGAGATGTCGCTCGATGGCTTCGATCCCGCACGCGCAGGCGACAAGGCCGAACTGGCCGAGAAGATCGTCAGCAAGTTGCGCACGGGGCTGATGCCGCCCAAGGCGATGCCGCAGCCGGACGCGGCCACCCGCCTCGGGCTGGTCACCGCGCTGGAAACGACGCTCGACGCCGCAGCGGCGGCGCATCCGAACCCCGGCCGCCGGCCATTTCAGCGCTTGAACCGCGCTGAATATGCGGCCGCGGTCCGTTCGCTGTTCGGATTCGACGTGGACGTCAGTGCGTTCCTGCCGGCTGACACGATCAGCGCAGGCTTCGACAACATCGCCGATGTGCAGATGCCATCCGCGACGGTGATGCAGGGCTACATGCGCGCCGCGGCGTACGTGAGCCGCGCGGCCGTGGGGGACGCGACGGCCGACCCCGGTTCGACCACTTACGATGTGCCCCGCACACGCTCGCAGAAGGAGCGTCTGGACGGTGCGCCGTTCGGCACACGCGGCGGCACCGTGGTGGTGCACAACTTCCCGGCCGACGGCAAGTACAGGTTCCAACTGCTGCTGCACGGCGAACCGACGGGGGCACTCTTCGGCCGCACCATGCGCGCGATCCAGATGGAAGTGGCGATCGACGGTGAACTGGCGGCCACCGTGAAGGTCGATCGCTGGATCTCGGAGTCCGATCCGAGCGGACTCACGGTGACGACCGAGCCAGTCAGCGTGCGCGCTGGGCCGCGGCGTGTGGCCGCCACGTTCGTCCAGGAGTTCGAAGGTTCGGAAGACGACCTCATCAGGCCGATCGACCACACGCTGGCCGACACGCAAATCGGGGTGGGCTACGGAGTGACGACCCTGCCCCATCTGCGCAAACTCGGCATCGTGGGACCGTCGGAGGTATCGGGCGTCTCCGACACAGCGGCACGCCGCGGCATTTTCATCTGCCGCCCCACCGCGCCCGACGAGGACCTGCCGTGCGCGCGGCGCATTATCGAGCGCGTCGGGACCGAAGCGTATCGACGTCCGCTGGCGGCGGCCGACATCGACGAGCTGATGCCGTTCTACAAACAGGGCGCGGTCAACGGGGGCTTCGAGGGCGGCGTCCGCACGGCACTGCAGGCCATGCTCGCCAGCCTGCATTTCATCTTCCGTGTCGAAGAAGCCCCGGCGCGCGTGGCCGCTGGCGGTATCTACCGCATCAGTCCGGTTGATCTGGCTTCGCGGCTGTCGTTCTTCATCTGGGGCACCATCCCCGATCGGGAACTGATTGACGTCGCCCGCCGAGCAGAACTCGAGGCGCCGGCAGTCTTCGACAATCAGGTGCGGCGCATGCTCGCCGACCCCAGGGCCGGAGCGCTGGCTACCCGGTTCGCCTCGCAGTATCTGCGCCTCCAGGACCTGGACAAGATCGAGCCGGACGCGCTGGACTATCCCTACTTCGACGAGACGCTTGCGGAGGCGATGGCGCGAGAGACGCAACTGCTCTTCGATCACCTCGTGCGCGCCGATCGGCCGTTGCTCGAAATGCTGACGGCGGACTATACCTTCGTCAACGAACGTCTGGCGCGGCACTACGGCATCCCGGGCGTCAGCGGACCCGAGTTCCGCAAGGTGAGCTATCCCGATGACCGTCGCCGCGGGCTGCTCGGTCACGCGAGCATTCTCACGCTGACATCCCATGGCAACCGCACGTCGCCGGTGCTGCGCGGCAAGTGGGTGCTCGAAGTGCTGTTGGGCAGCCCGCCGCCGCCACCGCCACCCAACGTTCCGGATCTGGACGAAACCGGGAACGCCGTGGACGGCCGGTTGCTGTCTGTGGCCGAACAGCTGGCCATGCACCGGAAGAACCCGGCGTGCAGCTCGTGCCACAACGTGATCGATCCCATTGGCCTGTCGCTCGACGCGTTCGACGTGACGGGATCGTGGCGCATCAAGGACCGGGGCGTGCCCGTCAACACCGCGGGCGAACTGTATGACGGCACACCGCTCAGAGGCGCGGCCGACCTGCGCGCGGCGATCGTCTCGCGCTCCGACGTCGTGATCACGCACTTCACGTCGATGTTGATGTCGTACGCGCTGGCGCGGCGCGTGGAGTACTACGACATGCCGGCGGTCCGGCGAATCGTCCGGGAGGCCAAGGCCAGCAACTATCGGCTGTCTTCCCTCATTCTCGGCGTGGCGAAGGCGGCGTCGTTCCGCACCGCCCGCGTGGATTAGATCACTCAGGCAGGAGTTCCCTTATGTATCTGACTGGAAAACACATGTCGCGCCGCACGGCGCTTCGCGGTCTTGGCGCCACGATCGCGTTGCCGCTGCTCGATTCGATGATTCCCGCACGCACGGCATTTGCCAGCAGCGGCGCGGGCCTGGCCGCGGACCGCACGCGCCTGGTCTGCATCGAACAGGTGCATGGCGCAGCCGGGTGCAGCGAACTGGGGTCTTCGCAGTTCCTCTGGAACCCAGCCGCGGTGGGGCGCCAGTTCGATCTCAGCAAGGGCAGTCTCAGTTCGCTCGAACCCTACCGCGATTACCTGACAATCGTCAGCAACACCGATACGCGCATGGCCGAAGCGTTCGCCCCGGCCGAAGTGGGCGGCGACCACTTCCGATCGAGCGCCGTGATGTTCACTCACGTGCGTCCGAAGCTGACCGAAGGATCCGACGTGCGCGTGGGCACCTCAATGGATCAGCTGTTCGTGCAGAAGTTCGGACAGGACACGCCGATTCCCTCGATGCAGCTCAGCATCGAGCCGGTCGATCAATCCGGCGGGTGCGCGTACGGATACGCATGCGTCTATACCGACACAATCAGCTGGGCGGGCCCGGAAGAGCCGCTGCCGATGGTGCGGGACCCGCGCATGGTGTTCGAGCTGCTGTTCGGCGCCGGCGGCACTCCCGAGCAGCGGACGCAGCGCCGCGCCACCGACCGCAGCATCCTGGACATGCTGGTGTCGCAGATGACCGGACTGCGTCGCTCCCTGGGGCCGTCCGACCGCCAGCGCCTTGATCAGTACGCCACCAACATCCGTGAGATCGAACAGCGCATCCAGCGCGTGGAAGCGCGCAACACCAGCGGCGATGCGCGCGAGCTCCCAGGCGCGCCCGCGGGCGTGCCGGACGCGTTTGATGAACACGTCAAGTTGATGTTCGACCTGCAACTGCTGGCATTCACGTCAGACACCACCCGCGTCTTCTCATTCAAGCTCGGGCGCGACGGCTCAGGACGCGTCTACCCTGGCAGCGGCATCGACACGGGCTTCCACAACGCGTCCCACCATGGCGTGGCCGAAGACCGCATCCGGCAGTTCGCCGAGATCAACAAACACCACGTCTCGATGCTGCCGTATTTCATGGAGAGGCTGAAGGCGACAACGGAAGGCGACTCCAACCTCCTCGACAAGACGCTCATTGTCTACGGCTCGCCGATGGCCAACGCGAACGTCCACAATCACCGCAACTGCCCGCTGATTTTGCTGGGCCGCGGCAATGGTGTCTTGAACGGTGGCGTTCACGTCAAGGCCGCCGACGCCACGCCGATGGCCAACGTCATGCTGAGCCTGCTGCACAAGCTGGGCCTGCAGGACCTCAACACGTTTGGCGACAGCACCGGCGAATTCTCATTCGCCGCGCCGGAAGCGGGGATCCATGCGTAGCCGCACTTTTCTGTTCACCTGCGCGCTGGCGTTGATGCTGGCAAGCCCATCCATCCATGCGTCGTCACCTGTCGCGGACGCCGCGATGAAAGGCGACGCGGCCACTGTTCGATCACTGGTGCGTCAGGGCGCGGACGTCAACCTGGCTCAGGCTGACGGGATGACGGCGCTGCACTGGGCGGCCTTGAACGGCGACCTCAAGACCATTGACGTGCTGCTGGTCGCCGGCGCCGTCACAGATCCGCTCACTCGCGTGGGTGGCTACACGCCCCTCCATCTGGCCGCCTCCCGCGGACACGCCCCCATCGTCATGCGCCTGCTCGACGCCGGCAGCAAACCGAAGGCGTTCACCACAACGGGCGTGCAGGCGATCCATCTGGCTGCGCAGGCCGGCAGCCCCGATGCCATCCGTTTCCTGGTCGACAAGGGCGCTGACGTGAACGCGCGCGACACCACGCACGGACGTACGCCGCTGGTGTTTGCCGCATCGCAGAACCGCGTTGACGCGATGAGGATGCTGATCGAAAAAGGCGCCAACAGCCGGCTCGAGACGACCGTCATCGACTACCCACAGCGATCGGCGGCCGACAGTGCATCGCGGTCCACACGCGACCGGATCATTACCGCGACCACGGGGAAAGCTCCCACGGCGCCGCCGCAGTTTGATCCTCCGCAGACCGGCAGAGCCGCCACGGTGGGTACCGGCGGCCAGACCGCACCAGATCCTGCGGCGACAGGACGGGGACGAGGCGCTGCTCCAACCGGGCCTCGGGCGGTGTCTGACATCCAGCAGATCGGAAAGCAGGGCGGACTCACGGCCCTTCACTACGTGGCGCGTGACGGGTTCGTCGATGCCGCGATGATGTTGCTCGACGCGGGCCTGGACGTGAACCTGCCCACCACGGGCGATCGCTCAACACCCCTGCTCGTGGCCATCATCAACGGTCAGTATGACCTGGCCCTGGCATTCCTCAAGCGAGGCGCCAATCCCAACCTCACGAGTGACGACGGCGCGGGGCCGTTGTTTGTGGCGCTCAATAACGAGTGGGCGCTGCGCACCTGGTATCCGCAGCCGACCGCGTCAACTCAACAGCGCACGTCCCATCTCGACTTGATGGAGGCGCTGCTCAAAGCCGGGGCCGATCCGAACGCGAGGACGGTCTCTCACATCTGGTACGCGGCGTACAACGCGGGCCGGATGGGCGTGGACTACACCGGCGCCACGCCATTCTGGCGCGCAGCATACTCGCTGGACGTGGATGCGATGCGCCTGCTGATCAAGTACGGCGCCGACCTGAATATCCCGACGATGTCGTACGGAGCCACAGCGCGGAACGGCCTGCCGGCCATCCCGTCCGGTGGACCGCACGTGCCGCCGTTCCATGCCGCCAGCGGCGTTGGCTATGGCACTTCACGCGTGGCGCAGCAGCACCGGCACGTGCCTGACGGCTGGATGCCCGCCGCCAAGTACTTCCTCGAAGAACTTGGCGTGGACGTCAACGTGCGCGACGCCGATGGATTCACGGCCCTGCATCACGCCGCGGCGCGGGGCGACAACGCCATGATTGAGTACCTGGTGAAGCGCGGCGCGAACGTCATGGCGGTCAACCGGAACGGCCAGACCACCGTGGACATGGCCAACAGCCCGGAACAACGCACGCAGCCATTCCCTGAAACGATCAAGCTGCTCGAAGGAATGGGCGCGAAGAACAATCACAACTGCCAGGCGTGTAAATAGCGGGCCCGGCATCATGCCTTTGTTTGATTTCCGATGCCAGGCGTGCGCGCATGAGTTCGAGGTGTTGGTTCGACCTGCGAGTCAGGGCGACCCACCGCCGGCGTGCCCGGCCTGCGGCGGCGATACACTCGAACGGCTGCTCTCCACGTTCGCGCTGAGTTCCCGGGGAAAAACCCAGGCCGCCGCCGCAGCCAAGAACAAGAAGGCAGCCACCATCGCGCGCGCCGACACGGCGGCGATGGATCGGGAGATCGATCACCACAGACACGAAGACCACTAGGGCAGGAAGTGAGTCATGGTTCGGTTCATCGGAGCCATCGTTGCCGGATACCTTGTGATGCTGGTGGCGGTCATCGGCATCTTTACGGCTGCGTATCAGCTGGTCAGCGTAGACCGCCTGTTCGAGCCGGGCAGTTATGAAGCTGCCACAGGCTGGATTGTCCTCAGCCTCGGCATCGGACTGGTCGCGGCCATGACCGCCGGATCACTTTGCGCCCGCATCGCTCCTGCAACAGCTGCGCCGTTATGGCTGGCCGCCATCGTGCTGGTGCTCGGCGGGCTGATGGCTATTCCGGTTGTCATGAGCACGGAC
>JBKJJZ010000332.1:0-5213 GCA_046597705.1 Vicinamibacterales bacterium
GGCGCCATACACCGTGACGATGTTGGAATGCCGTATCCGGGCGAGCAGCCGCCCTTCCTGAATCAATGTTTCCGCGTGGTCGGCCGCGTCATCAGGCGCCCGGAGCAGCTTGAGCGCAACCTCGCGATCCAGGCGCGTGTCCCACGCGCGGAATACCTGCCCGAAGGCACCCTGTCCAATCGGTTCGATCAGCGTCAGTGGCCCCCACCGCATGCCGGCGGCGACGTGCGGCGCAGTCGTCCGCGTGATTGTGACGGCGGTGTCATCACTGAGACTCTGATGGAGCGAGACGACGCCCGCGAGCACACGCAGCTGCGCCACGAGCTCCGGATCGGTGTCTGCGGAGATGTACGTCCAGTCAACCGGTGTGCCGTCGAGGATCGCCGCGGCGATCGCTTCGAGTTCAGGAGGGAACTGCTGATGGTCAGCCGGTTGAATCTGCACGCTTCATCTCCGCCGCAAGTTTGATCAAGGCGCGTTGCGCCGCTTTCCGGGCGGCCTCGGCAGAGGGCTTGCCCAGCGCAACGGCCAGTTCGTCGTATGAGCACCCCAACTCGACGCGCGCGATGATCGCTTCGCGGTCGCTCGCGTTGAGGCGCTCGAGCGCGCGCTCGTAGCGTTCCGTGGCCTGACGGCCGATCGCCGCTTCAAGCGGCGACGTCGCATCGTCAACCAACCGCGGATCCAGCGGGGCGGCCTGGCCTCGCCGATCGAACCGCCGCAGTTCGTCGCGGATGCGGTTCATGAGCGCCTGGCGCAGGTATGCCTGAAGCGCGCCCTCGCCGCGTGGATCGAACGCCTCGATCCTCTTAAACGCTCGAAGCAGGGTTTCCTGGACAAGGTCCTGCGTATCGGCCATGTCGCGCGCCCACGGGGGCAGCCGGCCGGAAGCCCAGCGCCGCAGTGGACCCACATAACGTCCGAACAGCATTTCGACCGCCGCCTCGTCGCCGGCGCGCACGCGTTCGAGCAGGCGGAACGTGGTCTCCGGGCTCCGCGCGTCGTCATTCATGGGCAGCGCATGTTAACGCGGAACAGGCTGTCCGGATTCAGCGCCGTCAGCGTTTTGGTAGCTAGCCACAGGAATACACGGCTAACTGAGGAGTTGCGATGAGACATGGATTGATGATGATGACTCTTGCCGGACTGGCCGCTGCGGGCGTTGGTGCCGTTGATGCGCAGAAGCCGGCGAAGGGGGGCGGCGGCAATACCTTGTACCCGGTCACTGCGGAATTTAGGTGTCCCGCCGATATCAACACCTGCCCGACTCCAGACAAGATCCAGGGGGACGGATTCGGCACATACCGTGGCACGACGCCCGAGGGCAGCGCCACGACGCAAGAGGGACAGGCCGCCAACATGGGCGGGTACTTCACGGAAGGGAACCTGTTCCTCTTTTCCCTGAAGTCAGGTCTCGGGCGTTTTGTTTCGTTCACATTCGACGCCCCTACCGGTACCGCGCCGTGCGTGGCGACGAACAAGTGCCGCAAGGATTTTTCCTATGCCCTCACCGATGTGTCGCTCCCGGGGTCTCGCACCTATCCGGTTGACGCCATGGGCACGGACCTGCCGAACGGCTTCATGAGCATTCCTGTCGGCCAGTCGGCGAACGCGCGCTTCTATTTGAACTTCGGCGATCCCCAGGGGCGCTCGATTTTGTGGACGGTCCGCTTCGATCCGGCGCTGTACCCCGGATCGACATTCCTGACGGTCACCCGCACCGCCGAGAACACCTGGATCATCGAAGCGACCGGATCGGCCGTGGCCGAACTCGTCTCAGCCAACACCAGCGGCAAGATCGTGAAGGTGAATGAGGGCTACTACTCGATGCCGTTCCGAATCACGGTGACGAAGTAGCCCGGAGAGGGAGACGCGCCGGGTCGCGGTCGTCGCCGCATGTCTCGCATCCGTGCCAAGCCAGGTGCGTTAGAACGCGCGGCATCGTGTGGCGTCATCAAAAAAGCTGGCAACGTGTCGGCGCGGCCACTACAATGCCGCGACTCCGACGCCGCTGCGAGGACTCCACATGACCCGAATCGTCAGCCTGTTCTTAGTCTGCGCGGCTATGGCCGAGGGCACCGCCGTAGCTCAGGCGCAACGCGCCTCCATCGAGGGAACGGTTCGGGACACGTTGGGTGGCGCCATGCAGGGTGTGGCGGTCGAAGCTCGTGGTCCCGCGCTGGTAGGTGTCGCTACTACCAAGAGTGATAGCCGTGGCACGTATCGATTTCCGTCACTGGCCCCCGGCACGTATGAGCTGACCGCGATTCGCCAGGGGTTTCTAACCCGGGTGTTGCCGGATGTCGTGGTTGAGCTGGGCCAGACGATCAAGGTTGACCTCGTGCTCGAGCCCGCGGGCCCGGACACCAAGGTCAATGTTCGATCAGAGTCACCGCTGATTGACGTCAAGCAAAGCGCAGCTGGCGGCACGATGGGGCGGGAGATGATCGATCGAATTCCGAAAGGGCGAGACTTTTCGGGCCTCGTGACTTTCGTTCCGGGCGTCGATCGAGAAACTCGGAACCGGGGCATCCAGATCGACGGCGCCAGCGGCGCCGACAACCGCTTCTTTATCGACGGCATCGACTACACGGACATGTATGCCGGGACGCTGAATCTCACGAGTGCGATGAACAAAGCTCTTCCGAACGATTTCGTGGAAGCAGTGCAGGTGCAATCGAGCGGCTACGGCGCCGAGTATCGGGCGTCGATTGGCGGCGTGATCAGCGCCGTCACCAAGTCCGGCGGAAACGTGTGGCGGGGCAGTGTCGGGACCTACTTCAGTTCGGACGCACTGCAGGGCGCGATCCGTCCCACGCTCCAGCTGAACCCCACGAATCAGAAAGTGGCCGAGTACGTCCTGGCGCCTCCCGACGCATTCAAGGACCGGGAAATGGCGGCGGAGGCCGGCGGCCCCCTGGTGCGCAACCGCCTCTGGCTGCAGGTGGGGTTCGCGCCTCACGCGCTTCCCACCAGCCGCACCGTCACGTTCAGGAGTACGCAGCAGCGCGCAACGTTTGAAACCAAACCCGTTGACCGCATCGTCACCTACACTGCCTCCGCCCAGTTGTCCGAACGGCTCTGGGGCCGCATCGCCGGGCTCAACGAACGGGCGCGGCTTGGCACTGGGCTTCCCGGAATCCTGACCGACGGCACGAGCAACGCCAACCCCGCGTTGTTTCCCGCCACCAATGAACGGCACACGTTCAAGGACTCGATTTCGGCCACGTTGAACTGGGTCCCATCGTCGCAGACCTTCGTGAGCCTCATCCTGAGTCGCCTCCGCTATGGCGGCAAGGACAAGGGAGTATTCAGCGACGCGCTGCGCCACGTGTTTGTCGGATCCAATTTTCAGTTTGCGGAGATTCCGGCGGAGTTTCAGCGCGTCAACGGCTTCATCGACGCTCCGTCCAGCAGTCAGTTTGTCCGTGACACGTTCGCGCGAAACAACGTCAGCCTGGAATTCACGCGGTACGCCAGATGGCATGGCGGGCATTCGCTCAAGGCCGGACTCCAGTTCGAACGGATGACCAATGACGTGCTCTCCGGGGATCAGGCGCCGACCGTTGCGTTGTTCTGGGATGCGTCATACGTCGCGATCGACGGTCGTCGTGAGCGCGGCCAGTACGGGTACTACCAGGTCAGCCGGTTCTATACCGAGGGCGATGTGCGCGCCACCAATACCAGCCTCTTTGTGCAGGACGCGTGGACGCCGTTCCGAAACGTGACCTTCAACCTCGGGCTTCGCATCGAGAACGAAGGCGTCCCGTCGTACCGGCCGGAAAACCCCGGGGTGCATTTCGGATTCGCCGACAAGATTGCGCCCAGACTCGGCGTCGTCTGGGACGTGCGCGGTGACAGCCGCTGGAAGGTGTACGGGGACTGGGGCGTCTTCCACGATTTGATGAAACTGGCGATGAGTCGCGTCATGTTTGGCGCCGACCGCTGGGTGAACCACTACTACACGCTGGACTCGTTCAATTGGCCGGCGATCGTGTGCGATGGGACGAGCTGCCCCGGCACGTTCATCGACCGGTTCGACAATCGGAAGCCCGCCAATCAGATCGGCAGCAACCTCGTCGACCCGAGTCTTCAGCCCGCGCAGACGCAGGAGGTCACGTTGGGCTTGGAACATGAATTGACGAGGACCATCTCGCTTAGCGCGCGCCTGGTGCACAAATGGACCGATCGGGTGATCGAAGCCGTCTGCGATCAGGCGTACTCCTGCGGCGTCAACAACCCCGGATTCGGCACGGCCGTTCGTCCCTTTGGCGACGCCTATCCGGTGCAGCCCGTCGCCGAGCGCGTCTATGACTCCGCCGAGGTCCGGTTTCGCAAGCGCCACGCCAACCGATGGTCGTTGGACGCGAGTTATCTCTGGAGCCGGCTCTGGGGCAACTGGTCGGGTATCAACAGCTCGGACGAGGCGGTCAGTTGTCTGCAGCCGAACTCGTGCCTGGCGTTCGACCTCCTGTATTACTCGTACGACGCGTCGGGTCAGTCCACGACCGGCCTGCTCGCGACGGATCGTCCCCACCGATTCAAGGCGCTGGGCACCTATGACTTGCCCTGGGGCACACAGATTGGCGTGAACTACCGCATTGAGAGCGGCCGTCCCGTGTCGACCGTGGCACGCATGCGAACGGACGGAATTAACTTCTTTCCCTACGGCCGGGGAGACCTGGGCCGGACGCCAGTCTTGTCCCAGACGGATCTGCTGATTCAGCAACGCCTCCCGTTGGGGACGGGCCGAGTACAACTGCGCGTCGGCGTCAACGTCATCAACCTCTTCGATCAGATGGCGGTGATCAATATCGCCACCAATCCTTATCGCGACGCGTTCAATATTCCGGCCACCCAGTTTTTCGCCGGCTTCGACCCCGCGGCGATTGCCGCTGCCACGCCGAGCATGCGTCCCAATCCGCAGTTCCGCATGGCCAACAGCTACCAGCCGCGGCGCGCGATCACGCTTCAGGCGCGCCTGACGTTCTGAGCGGCGGCTTCTCCGTTCACGTTGCCGGTGATTGATACCGCGAGACCGCGCCGAGGAACGCCCGCAAGTCTGCGGGTCCCGATCGGGCGGCCTCAAAGACACGCACCAGGTCGAGCTGGTCATAGGCGTGCGCGACCACGTTCCGGAAGCTGGGCGCCGGTGGTGTGATCGAACCCGCCCTTGCAGATCGATTGGTCCGGGCGGCGGGATTCCGCAACGT
>JBKJJZ010000375.1:0-4008 GCA_046597705.1 Vicinamibacterales bacterium
TCCTCGCGGGCGAACTCGCGCGGCTGGGCTCCACGAGTCGCGTCCGCGGTGACGCCAAGGCCAAGTCCACGGGCGTCGGACTCGGTGGTGACGGCACGGCTATCGCCCGGTTTGATAGCGACAATTCCGACTCGGAAACCCGCCTCGGAGCCGGGGCGATCATCGAGGCCAACCGCACGGTGCTCGAAGCATTCGTGCAGGGCTCGAACATCAGGGCCGACAGCGACGGCCGGGGCGGCGGCTTCTACAGCGAAGGCGAGGCCGACAGCCGCGCCAAGCTGGCGGCAGATACCCTCGTCGCCATCGAGACCGGCGCGAAGCTGACCGGCTGGGAAGGCGTGGACCTCGTTTCGATCAACCGCAACAACACGATCAGCACCAAGGCCTTCTCGCGCTCGACGGGCCTCTTCGGTCATGTGGATTCTGATGCCTTCTCGACCGCGACGCTCAACGCCGATGTCACCGGTGCGGCGGATGCGCTCGTTACAGCTGGCCCGCGCGATCCGGCAGACTCCGCGCTTTCACAGTTCGATTACGCTCAGGAGCCCGCGGCTTCGGACGAGCGTCTGGCCTTCTTTGTCGAGGCATCGAACTCCACCATCGACACCCCGAACGACGCGAGCGTCTCCCGCCGTTCGCTCGCCGGGGGCGGCGCGGCCGATGACGCGATCCGCACCATCGAGGATGAGATCGCCTTCTCGAGCGACGTGCTGATCCTCTCGGGCCGCTCGCCGGAACTCGTCGTGAAAAAGATCACGGTCGGCGCTACCGCGCAGATCGAGGAGGCTGTGAACGTCACAGTCAACGATACGTCAGGTGGCGGCGGCGCCAGCGAAGGGACCGGCAACACCATCGCGAGCCCGAAGATCATCGTCAACGATATCACCAATCCCGGCCCGGGCGACGTGGCCTTCGTTTCCTCCACCATCTCCGGCTCCACCGGCACGTGGACCTTCCGCGAGACGCTCCAGCGCATCGAAATTCTGAATCAGTCGGACAAGACGATTCAGATTAACGACGTTGACGTCACCGCCGACCGTCAGCCGCTCGTCACGCTGAATCCGTTCTCCGGAGGCGGCGCGGCCAACCGCACGCTCACCTTTGCCATCAAGAACGATGTGGCACCCACGCTCATTGAGATCACAAATACCGGCCTGGGCGATATCGAACTCAACGGGTTCATCAATAACCCGATAGGCATTACGTCCATCGTCAACACCCAGGGCTCGGTGCTTGCGTCGCAGTTGCGTCCGGCCTCGCTGGTCCGCAGCCACACGTTGAACATCGATGCCGCGAAGAGCGTGGGCACTCTCTCCAACCGGGTGGTCGCCGACATTGTGGATGCGGACGACATCCCGGAAAGCTTCCAGTTCATCACGGCTCAAGTGAGCAGCAACACCGACCGCATCTTTGTGGGTCTGGGTGCCAAGTTCTATACTGGTGAACTCGTTCGTTACAACGCTTCCTCGACGCCCATCGGCGGCCTGACAAATGGCGGCTATTATTATGTTGCCATGGCCGGCGACGGTCAGTCTCTGACGCTGTCGCTCACCGAAGGCGGCCCGGCGATCAATCTCACTTCCGCCGGTGCCCTGACAAATACGCATACCCTGACCGGTGCAGAGACCTTCACGGTGGATGCGGACGATGACGTCTTCCTCGACGTCCAGGCCCTGCTGCGCCAGAACATCGCGGGTGACTATGTTGTGAGTGTGGACCGCATCTCCGCGGGCGACGACATCGATGTCCTCCTCCGTCCGAGCCTCGTGCAAACCGGCGAGGGCCAGTCCGGCGGAGTGCGCGTGAAGTACACCGCCAGCCAGGACCAGGTCTTCCACACCTTCTTCGACACGCCGCTCAATCAATCGCCCGCGGGTGTGAGCCGCGGCGTCTATGCCACCGGCAACACGAAGATCGCCTCGACCTACGACTTCCGCGGCATCAATCCGTCCACCGGTGTCCGCAGTCTTTCCGGTCTCATCTCGGGTCTCGATACCATCACCGGCGACATCAAAGTGGTGGCTGCGGAGAGTGAACCGATCGATACCACTATCAACATTCTCGGCATCACGGAAGTGACCCGCACCGGCGAAACAGTGGGCGAAGGCCACATCACGGTCCTCACCAACGGCTGGGTAACCCTGACGGAAAAGACCGGCGACATGCGGGTGGACAGCATTACCTCCACCCGTGACGACGTGCTGCTCTACTCGCCGATGCGCATCCTCGATGCCGACCGCGACAATAATACCGAATCCGATGTGGCGGGCGTGAATATCACGATGATCTCGGCTTCGAGCTTCGTGAATCCGAATGCCGGTGACATCAAAGGTGTGAGCGGTGAAGTGCAGGATCCGACTCTTGTCTATGGCGGCCTAACGCCGGGTGGTATCGGTACTCCTGACAACTTCCTCGAAATCAACGTGGATCGCCAGATTGCCGGTGCTGGCGTCTTGCGCGCCTTCGATATGGCCCCGGTCGGCAGTACGCTGGGTATCTACCTGGACGAAACCACAGGCGACATGCGCATCCATACCGTGCAGACCGCGCGGGATGTATCGCTCCGCACCGTGGCCGGTTCCATCATTGACGCGCGCAACGACGCGCTCGCCAATGTGCTCGGTCAAACCATTGACCTTGATGCGAATGGCGGCGGCAGCATTGGTGAGGCGGGCGACGATCTCGAAATCGACAGCCGCCGCGGCTCGACGAACTTCGGCGATCCGCTCACCCAACCTCCCGGTCCCGCCTATCTGCCGAACCTCGACGCCGCCCTTGAAGCCGATGACGACGATGTCTCGCTCGAAGCCTCCGCCAATATCTGGCTCACCGAGACGGATGCCGAGTTGCGCCTGCTGCTGGCTCACACTTACACGGGCAGCATCACCATCACCGTGCAGGAATCCGCTGACCTCGATGAGAACCTGCTCCTCATTGATCACGGCACCGCTCTCTTTGCCGAGGACATCACGACACTTCCCGGCAATCATGCGGACACGCCCCGCATCGTGCCGAAGGGCCAGGTCTTCGCCGAGGCGGGCTCAGCCACCCTCCGCGCGGGTGACAACGTCTTCACCGACGAGAATGCCGAAATCATGGCGAAGCAGGGCGTCGTCATTCGCGGCGATCACGGCGACCTCGACGCAAACTTCGGCACCAATATGATCCTGCGCGGCAGAATCATTGCCGGTGCGAACGTCACGCCGGGCAGCCAGACCGGTGGTTCGCCTGTCGGCACCGCGGTGCCAACCCTCACGCCTCCGGCCCATCTGACAGAGATCTTCGGCAACGACAATGTGGATACGATTCAGTTCGGCGACCCGACCGGCGCTGGCGGCGGCACCAGTGCCAACGATCCGGGCTACATCTTCATCGGCTCAAAGACGCGTGTTTATGGTTCGGACTCGGCCGTCACGGCCGGCGGGAACGACGGCGAAGACCGGATGATCGTTTACTATCTGCAGGACGCTTCGGTCACGACGAATCCGAACAACCCGACAACCGCCGATCATACCCTCACGCTCGACGGTCAGTCAGCCACCGATTACTACACTGTCTTTACGCTGGGAAGCCGCGGTAATGCGCGGAACTATGTCATCAACGTGCTCGACACCGGAGCTTCGGACGACGGTGTGGATGAACTGGCGATCTTTGGCCTCGACCAGGCGAATCCCGCCTACATTGGCTACCAGACCGGTTCAACGACGCAGAAGAACCCCAACGACGACCTGTTCCTGCTTCGCGCGGTGTCCGCGATCCCGAACGAGACCGCCGACAGTCCGGCCTTCGTATCGCTGCTGCACGGCGATGTGGGCCTCTACCGCGACACGGTGCAGAACAACGAACTGTCGAACGAGGTGCAGCGCATCAACTACGATGCAGCTCTGAACGGCCGCCTCTCGGTTTATGGTCAGGGCGGCAACGACATGTTCTTTGTGGATGACAACAGCGCCACGACGGCACTCGACGGCGGCGCGGGCTTCGACACCTTCCAGGTCGGGCAGATCT
>JBKJJZ010000483.1:0-13191 GCA_046597705.1 Vicinamibacterales bacterium
CCGTAGCCTTGGCGGAGGCTGGTCAGACCCGGCGTTCAGCCGCTAGGATTTCGGTGACATTTTCTCGCCACAGCAGACCAGCGACCCCTGGCCACCCTTGCCGTCCACCGTCGGCGCCACCGTGACCGTGACATCGCATCCGCACTGTTTACACGTGTACTGCTCGCCCTGTTTCATTTGCATTGGTAATCTCCTCCGACAAGATAGGTGATGGCGTCGACGATCCGCTGTGCAGTTCCGTACACGCAGCTGCCGGGCCGTACCCCGGGGTTAAAACCTCGGGGCTCCGTACTCATTTTCCGGGGCTCCGTACGATCTTCGGAGGCGGGGTGTGCCGCTGTCTTCGGAGGCCGGGTCTTTAGACCCGGCGATCTCGTTACGTGCAGTTCGCGATCAAGTACCGCGCATCCGCGATCAGAATGTTTCCCATCACCTGATCTTGCTCGCTGACTGCGGCTCGCGCGCTTCTTTCACCAACCGCACAAGCATCACGTGATCGAGCAGACCGATCGGCACCATCGAGACGCCGACCGCGATGAACATCGCGCCCACCGTCCGGCCGGGACCAAGGAAACCGCCGCCCGGAGCGCTCGCGGCAAACGAAAGCGTCACGGCCGCAGTGGCGACGAAGTAATACGCGCGCCACGGCCAGTCACGAATCGCGACGAAGGCGGAGGAGACGGCGACGACAACAAGCGTAGGCGCCCCTGCTGGAATCGAGGGGAATCGGTTGTTGAGGTACACCATGAACCAGAAGATGGGGATCATGGTCAATAACGGCGACCTCGGCGCCGGAGTTGACACCTGCCTTCCGAACGAAGACGTGTAGTACCGATTCAGCCATGGCATCCCGGCAAAGACTGGTACGAACGACACGGCCAGCGCGACGATTGCACCGTTGTCCGTCGGCTGCCCTGTTGCGGCAAGATAACTGCCGAGACCGATGGCGATGCAGAGTCCCGTGAAAACTACGCGGAGGCCCTTCAGTTCGTTGAACCGGCGGCTCAGGAAACGAATGCGGTTGAGGTGATGTTCGTCCATGGCTAGTCAGCCCTCAGCGGCTTGAGGCGCCGCAGTCCCTTGCGCACCTGATCGAAGCGCTTCCAGTACGCCTTCAGCACGTCGCGCCCCTCGCCGGTCAAGGCGACGTAGGTGATCGGCTGTTTCCCCACAAACGTCTTTTCAATCGACACGAGGCCGCCCTGCTCGAGCTTGACCAGATGGCTCGACAGGTTGCCCTTGGTCAGTCCCGTCAGGTTTCGCAGGAATACGAAGTCGGCTTTCTCGCACGCCGACAGCGCGGTGAGCACGGCCAGGCGCGCCGGCTCGTGAACCAACCGGTCGAAAGACGCGAGATGTTCGAAAGGAGTGGGCATGGCGTGACCTATGCAGACTGGTCTGTAACGCAGACCGTAACCGATTAGCAGCCCGGGCGCAAGAGATGGACGCAGCCCAACGCCGCCGCGCGGAACAGATTGCGGGGCGACTTCGGAGGCCGGGTCTTCCGCCAAGCGGTCTTCGGAGGCCGGGTCTTTAGACCCGGCGTGTTTCCCGGGGACTAAAGTCCCCGCGCTCCGAACAGCGTGACCCGCACGCGTGCCTGACCGAACGCCACCTCATCGTCTGACTGAAGCGTCAGGCCTCGCGACCCGCGCGGCACCGTGATCCCGCGGCCGCCGCGAATGATGGCCGTGCCCTGGGCGCTGTTATCGTCGATGACTCGTGGGCGCCTGGTCTGTTCGTCGAGTTCGATGCGCGCGTGCCGGCGTGACACGCTCTGGTTCACGTCCTCACTGTTCTCGACGAACGCGACATGATTGATTCGCACGAGCTGGCGCCGGCCATCCCGCACCTCCGCACCGCGGCCAATCGCAATTGGCAGCGTGACGAACGAATATGCCTCGCGGTCGGCGGTTCCATTTGTGATGACAATGTCGATCAGCGGCGCAGCTTCAGGCACGAGCGCGGCGACGTGTTCGACCCGAGCCATCGTGAGGTGGAATTCCGGCCGCGGCCACGCGGGATCGGGCACATCGGTAAACTGCACATGCACTTCAACGTCCGCGTCGTGACAGCCAGCCGACGCCAGCCGTCTGATCACCCGTTCCCGCAGCGTGGGCGGCCCCGCGCAAATCGCATTAAACGGCGCCTGATGCTCAGCGGTTGGCGCGGCGAACGTGATGGTGACGCGGTTGAATGGAAACGCATACCGTCCACGTCCCGCCGGATGGACGTTGCGGGCAATGTCATCACATGCGAGTGAGATCAACTCCAGGGGTTGTGAAGCGACAGGACGCGCGACGGTGTGCGCGGCCTGCTCAAACGCTTCCGTCAGTCGTGATTCGATCTCGCGTACGCCCGTGAGGACGCGTTGAAGTGTGTCATTCATTTCACAAATCCCATCGACATCGCGGTGCTTGCGATCTGGCCCGCGGCGTTTGCAGCCGCCACTCCGCCATATCCGGCGTTCTCCAGAATCACGGCAAAGGCGATGCGCCGCTTCGCCGGTCCTTGTGGTGCAAATCCGACAAACCAGGCGTGAGATGCCGCTTCGTCAACTTCAGCGGTCCCGGTCTTGCCCGCGATCCGGGCCGGATGTGTCTTCAGCAGTCGACCGGTACCGTCGACAACCGCGTCCCGAAGATACGAGGCAAGTGTGTGCGCGGCCGGTGGCGCGACGAACGTCGTGTGCACCGGCGTGCCGGGTGTGACGATGGGCGTTTCGCGAATGATGCCATCGGTGCCAATCGCCGCAGCCACGCGAGCGAGCCGCTGCGGAGTTACAAGGACTTCGCCCTGACCGTATCCTGCGTGGGGGAGATTGGCCAGGATCCGTTGCGGCGAGCGCGACGTGTTCAGCGTGATTCCGGCCGTTGCCGCCGTTCGTGCGAGCGCGTCCGAACCGAGGACAACCGCCAGCTGTGCGAAGTACGCATTGCATGATTTCACGATTGCGTCGTGCATTGCGATCGCTCCATGCGCTCCCTTATCGCGCTCATCGTCATGAATCGGTCCATGGCCGGGGATCACAACACCCACGCGATTGTCTGGAAGCCGCTGGCAGGTGAGTGTCCGGTTCGTCAGGCTCGAATCCTCTCGAAGCGCTGCGGCGGCCGTGATGACCTTGAACGTGGAGCCCGGCGGATACAGCCCATAGCGGGCGCGATCGAGCAGGACGTCGTCTTGCTTCTCGTCCTTGTCGTCCTTCTTAAAGGGATAGCTGACACTGGCAAGCAGTTCTCCGGTGTCAGCGTCCAGAATCACCGCCGCGCCTTTGCCGCTGCCGGAGTGTTTGGCTGCGCGTTCGATAATCGAGCCGACGGCCAGTTGAAACCGCGCGTCGATCGTAATCCGGACATCCCGCGAACGTGCGCGCAGCACCTTCACATCGGCGTGATCGGGCTCGTACCGATGGCGGACCAGAGGAACCAGCGCTGTGTAGTCACGGCGAACGGCCAGCGACGGCCGTCCGTCACGATCGCTCGTCGTTACCGTCGCCGCGCGGTCGTCGAATCCGCGCAACAGCGCCTCAGCATCGCGTTCGACGTAGGATGTGTTCGCGGCGCTCCAATTGTCGCGGGTGTTCGCATCTCCGAGCACATGCTGGAGTGCGGGACCAACTGGATAGCATCTGTCTACAACCGACGGTACGTAGGGCGTCACTTCAGGGGCGCCAGGACAAACCTCCTGGAGTTTGCGGCCCATCTGTTCGTAGGCGCCGGCTGCGCTCTGCAAGACTGCCGCATCGTTGCTGGCGATGGGCAGCCCACGGCGGTCGTAGATGGTTCCCCGTGGAATCGTGCGAAGTGCCTCGAGTACGCGAGGGTTGTACTGGAACCTGCGGCCGCCGTCGGCCTGAACGCTGAGCTGCGGCCGTACCAGGTATTGGTCGGCACGCAACGTGTGTACAGAGGCCGCCACCACGAGCATTCCAGCGGCGCATGCGGCGGCGGTTCTGGCAAGCCATCGAACAGGCACTTGGAACGGTGTCAGATCCATGGAGTGATTTCGATTGCGGCCAATCGCTGCCAGCAGCCCGAGCGCGGCGAAGTTGGCGGCCATGGCCGAGCCGCCGTAGCTCAGGAACGGCGTCACGACGCCCGTCAGCGGCAGCAGTCCGAGAATGCCTGCACCCATCACCAGCACCGGAATCGAAAGCGACAGCGTCATCCCCAGCGCGAGAAAGAACTGGTAGTCGCTCGACGCGCGTTTCGCGATGGTGAACCCGCGCCAGGCGATCAGTACGAACGCCGCAGCGACAATCACCAGTCCGATCCAACCGAATTCCTCGCCCACGCCGGCAAGCACCAGATCGGTGTGCCCCTCCGGGACGAAGCGCGAGTGTCCGAGCCCGGCACCGGTGCCAGTCAAGGCGCCGGCCGAGAGCCCCCACAAGGCCTGCGCTACCTGATCACCACCTCGAACGGCGTTGTCCCACGGCGACTGCCACATCTGCAGCCTCGCAGCCAGCGTGGCGGAGATGTTGAGGAGGAATCCGATGGCGAAACCGGCGGCGAGCCCCGCACATCCGGCGCCCGCGAGCCACGCGCCTCCTCGCGCCACCGCGAACATCGACAGGAACATGAGCGACAGCAGTAACGCGGGCCCCAGATCCTTCTGGACAAAGAACAGCACCAACGCGGCTGCCACTCCGGTGAGCACGGGAAGCACGTGGTGCAGCCGGGGCAGGTGCCTCAACAGCTCCCATCGCCGCGAGAAATAGCCGGCGAGAAACAGCGCAAGGAGAAGACGAATCGCTTCGATGGGCTGAATCGGCCCAAGATTCACCTTGGCGCTGCTCGATCCCGGGCCGCTCCCGAAGGCGATCAGAAGCACCGACAGGATCAACGCGCCCAGAAGCGGCACATAACTCCAGTCACGGAACATGGCTCGCTCCACGTTGAGCATCGAAACGGCTCCAAAGACCAGCACGCCGATGACGACCCCTTCCGTGTAGCGAACGAGCAGGAGAGTGTCCCGGACAGGATCGGGGCGCGACAACATCAGGGCGAACCCGATGCCGACCAGAAGGTGCGCAACCGAGAGCAGGATGCGATCGCCGGTCATGCCTCGCCAGCGCCAGAGCAGCGACACCAGATGGAAGCCGATGAGCATGGCGAGACCGCACCAGACAACTGCCGATCGGAATTCCTCCTGGGTTCGCACAGAGAGCAATGGCTTCAGCGCCGAGAGATCGTTGCCGTTCAAGAGGGCAATCGTTTTGGGCGGTTCGCGGTTTCCAGCGATGGCAGCCTGCCGGGCCGATTCGAGCCGCTCACGAAGGACCACCACGCTTCGGTCTCGTTCGAGAGCCTCGACCGGCACCTCGATTCGCGTGAGCGCGCCCACGTTGGGGAGTACTCGTCGAGCTGCCCCAGCCGGTTGCAAGTGAGCTGCGACCACTCGCGCAGCAAATCGCCGGTCGGCTGGGTAGGTGAATACTGTGGCGAGCGGCGCGTCGAGATCAGGCTGTGTGTTGAGGTTGATGGGTACCGGGGCGTTGAGTTCTCCGAATCGCTCGGCGCGCATCCGTCCCGCATAGGCGAGGACGATCGCAAGGACCACTGCAGCCGACGTCAGGAAAAGGAGCTGCTCTCCAAGCGTGATGCCGGTGTGCCTGTTCCGGATCCGTTGCAGATCTCCCGCGCGCGTGTACGTCACTCCCACATTGGGCCTCCGGCAAGATTTGAGACTTGAGATAACTCGAGTTTCGACAGTTCGGCCAGACGCTCTTCGACACGCTCCAGACGCTTCTGGGTGTCGCGCAGGCTCTGCGCCGCATTTCCAAATCCGGCCACGGTGCCGTACCGCGTGAGGGCTTCGCGGAACGCGTCCGACGCCCGTGAGAGGTAGTCGCGCTCCTGCGGCATGCCCTTGAGTGTTTGCGCCGTCCGGGACAACGATTCGGCACGTGCGCGGTATCCATCGGCAAGCTGGGTGGTTTCGCGCTCGCCCGGGTGATGACCGAGCTTCTCGGCTTGCTTCAGCGCATCGGCTCCGCGATCCACATCCTCGAGGCCATAGATGAAAGTGCGCGCGAGCCCGAGGAAGGGGTCCGGCCAATTCGATCGAATGGCTGCGGCTTCCCGAAATGCCACGATCGCGTCAGTGAAATCCCGCTGCGCGCTGTCCGTTCGCCCCCGCGTCTTGTGGGCTTCACCGTTGATACGCAGGAGATGTCCGTCGCAGTATTGCAACGCGGCACGCAGTGACGTGTCGCTTGGCGCCACAGCCACGGCGCGCGCCAGCGCTTCGCGCGCCGCCTTCCACTGATTCTCGCGAACCGTCGGCAACGGCGTTCGATAGTTCGCCATCACACGGTCCGCCAACACCATCGTCTGGCTCGCCAGCGCGTCCCGCAGGCGGTTGGTGCCCGCGCCGCCGAGCAGGCTTGAACTCCGCATCGAGTCGTACTTGGGCCAGAGGGCGGCAAGACCGGAGAAGTCCAGCAACGGAACGGTGTTGGCCAGGCGGCCGGCCCTCGACGAGACACAGCTCTCATTGAGCGCAATGGCGATGACCAGCACGATCAGCGCGTTGCGGAGGATGCGGGGAAACCGCCGTCGAGGGCGGGCGGGTGCTTCCACGTAGGGCGTGGCTTCAGCCGCGCCAGCAACAACCAGAGGCATGGCGAGTCTCGTGCGCCTGGTCGGCGGCTCGTCATGTTCAGGACGAGTCCGCACTGTCGGCGGCTCGTCATGCAGTTTCGCCGGCCAGCCTTCGAGCAGCGCCTCTGTCGGCTCGCCGGCTTCGGCCCGGGCGAGATCGGAACGAATGTCTGCGGGGTTCTTGTATCGATCCCGCGGTTCGGGCGCGAGCAGTTTGGCGACGACCGCCTCAAGCCCCTCGGGGCAATCGGCACCGATCGTCTCCGGCGGCCGCCGCGAGCGAATCAGCTGCTCGAGCCGACGCGTGTCGTCCGCACGAAAGGGCTGTCGCCCGCGGATCATTTCATAGAGCAGGACACCCAGAGCCCAGGCGTCTGTATGCACATCGCGGTCGCCACTCTCCAGGCACTCCGGCGACAAGTACGCGGTGCTCCCGAAATCGTTGCGTGTCACTTTGCGGCTGAGGGAAAGCGCTTTCGCGGCGCCAAAGTCCAGGACCTTGACGACATCGCCAGGGACGAGCCGGATATTGCGCGGCTTGAGATCGTTGTGCAGAAGAACGCGCCGAGACGTGGCGTCAGGCTCAAAGCGGTCCGCGTCTTCCAGAAACTCACAGAGCTGGCTGGCAATTGCGACCGCGCGTTTCCAGGGCAATGGTCCACGATGGATCGCCTGCGACAAGTCCTCGCCGGCGATGTATTCCATCGCAATGTAGAAGTAGTCGGCTGCGAATCTTGACTCGTAGACCTGAGGGACGAACCGGCTCATCGACGCAAACCGCTGCTGAAGGTCCGCGCCGCGCTGCTCGGACTGAAGCACCTCCTGCGCGTCTTCATCGTTGCTTACGTGAACGACCTTCAACGCGACCATCGCTCCACTCCTGGTATCGCGTGCAAGAAACACGGACGCCATTCCGCCATGGCCGATTGGACGTTCGATGGTGAAAGGACCAATCTGGCCGTAAAGGCTGGACGTCATCGGCCGCGTCCTCGTCCGCCAGGGGCGGTCGTCACGGTCCGGGCATCCGGAAAGACATTCGCGTTCCTGAGTTGCGCGCGAAGCGCGTTGTCGATGCCCGCAATCGACAGTGGATCAAAGTGGCGGAAGACGTTGCGCTGAATGAGCGGCCGCGCTCCGGATTCGATCACCAGCGCCGAGGATGCCTGTTCGGACGATCCGTTCCCGAGAAACTCGTTGTGAGAAATCAAAGGCGACGAATCCCGGCGCAACGTCAGGCCGGCTCCGGGATTGTCATGGATATCGCTGGCGAGCAGCATCACGGCATTGTTTGATCCGGGGCTTGCCCCGGGGCCTGCCCCGACGTCCACCGCGATTCTGGCGGCGCCCATCACTTCGATGTCGATAAGCCTGACGCCGGCTGACCGAACCATCACTCCGACCCCGAGAGGCGACGCCGCATCACCGACGATACGAAAACCTGTGACTTCAGCATCTGTCACGTCGGCCGCCCTGACCGCCACGTCCTCGTCCGTCGCGGTACTGGGCAGGCGCAAGGTTGCCTTTCTGGAGTCGCGGCTGATCAGACGGACGCCGTTCTTCAGCGTGAGACGCTCGCGGTACTCGCCCGGTTCAACCATGATCGTAGTGCCCGGCGCGGCTTCGGCCAGGGCCGCTCCAATCGATTCACCGGCCCTGACAACAATCAGATTCGAGGAAGAAGGCGCCAGCGCGTTTTCCAGCACCGCCGGCACGGGATACCCGGCCGATCGCCAGGCGGCCGCAAGGGCGGCGATGATCACCAGCCACAAAGTCAGGTGCAGCAGTACTCTTCGGGGGCGCGGCCCAACTGCCGATCCCGCTCGCGCAAACTGCTCGCCTTCGACGTACACCACCGTGATGTTGTCTTTGCCGCCCGCGTCGTTGGCGGCCTTGACCAGCTGCTGCGCCACCTGATCGGGATGGCCGGCAGCCTTTCGAATGATGCCCAGGATCGCGTTCGAATCGACAAGGTCAGTCAACCCGTCGCTGCAGAGGAGCAGGGCCGCATCGGGTTCCCAGCTGATTTCGCGTACATCCACGAAATCCGGGTCGCCGGGTTCATGCGCTTCCGATCCGACGTCTCGATACACCTCGTTGCGCCGCGGGTGCTGCATGGCTTCGAGTTCGGAGATTTCGCCGGCATCTTCGCGCTCGCCGATTGGTGAATGGTCCGCGGTGATCTTCTGGATCCTGCCTGCGTGCAGTTTGTAGAGGCGCGTGTCACCCACGTGTCCGATAAGCGCGCGGTCGCCTTGAATCATTGCCACCGTGAGGACGCACGCCATGCCGTTCCACGCCGGGCGCGTTCCCGCCTGCCGGTGCACTTCGTTGTTGGCATCGGTAATGGCTTCGCGAATCCCGTCGGCACTCACCGCGAGACCCGACGTGAGCCGTGCGCGAATAACGTCGAGCGCGGTGTCGGCGGCGCGGCCGCCCGCGGCCTGCCCGCCGACGCCATCGACGACCATGAAGAGGCCGCGAGAGTTGTCTACGTGAAACCGGTCCTCGTTGACGAGGCGCTGACAGCCGACATCCGTGGCGCCTGCTGAGCGAAACATCACTCGCGGTCCTTCCACACCGCCCATCCGAGCGCCAGCACGGTGGCCGCCATCGCCGCCAGCAGCCCGAAGCGTGCCCAGAGGAGAAGTGCCATGACTAAACCTGTTCGAAGTCCACGAACACCGTGTCGGCCAGGCCGATACGCGCTCGTTGCGGCAGCGGGGTCTCGCTTTCCGTGCCGCGCGGGATGTGACGGCCGTTCAGTGTGGTGCCCAGCGAGCTGAGGTCGATGAGAAAGAACTGGCCGCTGCCTTCGTCGCGCCGAATGCGTGCGTGCTCACGCGACACGTCTTCGGACGTCGAGACACGAACGTCCACCGGAAACGCCTGTCCGCCGCGCCCGATCGTCGTCTGGTCGCGGATCACTTCATGCTCGTGCCGGCCCAGATTGTCTTCAAAGACCAGTCGCGCACGAACCATACCCTCTGCCGGGGCTTTCGCGGCCACGACTTGCGCCCGCGTGGTCTTGTGATCTCCCATGCGCACGGTTGTGATTCGTCGCGTTCGCTCACCGACGCCCAGTTCCAGATCGGGCGCGAGCATGAGATCCGAGTGCACGATGATGTCGCCATCGGCCGCGAGATCGCCGTCGGTGTCCGGGAGAAACTCGACGTGCCAGCGAGGCGCCGCATTCTCGAGAGGTGCGCGCCGGCGCCCGCGCCAGGCCGGCAGCCATGGCAGAGACGAGGCTTGCCGCCGCAGCCAGGATGGCCGATTGTGCCGTGCGAGTTCCTCATCGAGCGCACGTGCCGCTTCGGCCTGAAGCCTCGGAATGATGCCTTCAAGACGCGTGAGCTCCGCGGCCGGCAGATACACCGTGTAGCGGCTCGGGGCGAGCGTTGCATACTTGAGCTCCTCCAGGTTCTGGCGCATGTTGTCGACAATGGCGTCGATGAGTGCTCCCGCTGGCCGGCGTAGGTTCGTCATAATGAGCCTTGTCGAAAAGCTGATGCTGACTATGACGCAGAGAACAGGCGGGCGAGTTCAGGGTTTCCCTACGTATTTCCTAAGATGAAGGCGACCTTCGGCGACTTCACGCTCGATACGGGCACGCGCCAGCTGCTGCGGGGGAGTGAGCCTGCCGAGGTCCACCTGTCGCCAAAGGCCTTCGACCTGCTGGCGATTCTGCTTGCCAACAGGCCAGGCGTGGTCACCAAGGAATCGCTGCGGGACCAACTCTGGGCGGGCACGAACGTCGTCGATGCCAATCTGAATAATCTGGCATCCGAGGTCCGGGCGGCACTGGGTGACGATCCGCAGCAGCCGCGGTATGTGCGAACGGCGCATCGTGTGGGCTACGCCTTTTGCGGCGACGTCGCTGAACCCCGGGCGGTCAGTAAGGCACCCGCCTCGAGCCGCCTCTGGCTCGTCTGGGAGGGCCGTTCGATCGTGCTCGAACAGCCCGAGACGCTCATCGGCCGCGATCCGAAGTGCGCCATCTGGATCGATGTGCCTGGTGTCTCTCGCCGGCACGCCTCGATCCGCATCCTGTCGAACACTGCCGTTCTCGAGGACCTGGCCAGCACAAACGGGACGTTCGTGAACGATCGACCCGTCGGCTCGACGGTCACGCTCGAGGACGGTCAGACGATTCGGGTCGGTGAAGCCACGCTCACATTCAGGGCTTCGGCCTCAGCAGGAGCGGCTACGAAGAAGATCAACAGTCGTAGCGGTCCAGGTTCATGACTTTGGTCCAGGCGGCGACAAACGCACGGACGAACGCCGTGTTGGCGTCGTGCGATCCGTAGACCTCGGCCAGCGCGCGGAGCTGGGAGTGTGAACCAAACACAAGATCGACGCGCGTGCCGGTCCACTTGACCGTGCCCGCCGTCCGATCGCGGCCTTCGAACACCCCGGCCGCCGCCGGCTGCCACGTGGTGTTCATGTCCAGCAGGTTGACGAAGAAGTCGTTTGTCAGTGTCTCCGGCCGTGCCGTGAACACGCCGTGCGGGGACTGGCCCGTGTTCGCCCCGAGCACGCGCAGACCTCCCACCAGCACCGTCAACTCCGGCGCCGTCAGGGTCAGCAGTTGCGCACGGTCAATCAGCTGTTCCTCGGCTGACAGACGGGGCGTGCTGCGCAGATAGTTGCGGAATCCGTCGGCCATCGGTTCGAGTGGCGCAAACGCCTCCACGTCGGTCTGCTCCTGTGAGGCATCCATGCGGCCGGGCGTGAAGGGCACGGTGATGGTCTGTCCGGCCTTCTTCGCCGCTGCTTCGATGGCCGCGCCGCCGCCGAGCACAATCAGATCTGCCAGGGACACGTTCTTGCCGCCAGCCTGGGAACCATGAAACGCCTTCTGAATCTCCTGCAGCTTGCCCATGACCTTGGCCAGCTCAGCCGGCTGGTTGACCTCCCAGTATTTCTGTGGCGCCAGATTGATTCGCGCGCCATTGGCCCCGCCACGTTTGTCGGACCCGCGGAAGCTCGATGCGGACGCCCACGCGGTCGAGACCAGCTGGGAGATCGTCAAGCCCGAGGCAAGGATCTGACCCTTCAAGGACGCGATGTCACCATCGTCAATCAATGCGTGATCCACCGAAGGAATCGGGTCCTGCCAGAGCAGCACTTCCTGCGGCACCAGCGGGCCGAGGTACCGCGCGATCGGACCCATGTCGCGGTGAGTGAGCTTGAACCACGCGCGCGCAAATGCGTCGGCAAACTCCTGCGGGTTCTCGTAGAACCTCCGCGAGATTGCCGCGTAGGCGGGATCCAGGCGAAGGGCCATATCGGCCGTGGTCATCATCGGGGCATGACGACGCGCCGGGTCGTGCGCATCGGGCACCGTCGTCCTGGCCGCCGCTTCTTTTGGCGTCCACTGCTGAGCGCCGGCAGGACTCCTCGTGAGTTCCCACTCGTACTTGAAAAGCGTCTCGAAGTAGCTGTGGTCCCAGGTAATCGGCGTCGGCGTCCACGCGCCCTCGATGCCGCTGGTCGTGGTGTGCACGCCGTGGCCCGAACCAAACTTGTTGATCCAGCCAAAGCCTTGCTGCTCAATCGCGGCGCCTTCGGGCTCGGGACCAACCAGCGCAGGGTCCCCTGCGCCATGCGCTTTGCCGAACGTGTGACCACCGGCAACCAGTGCCACCGTTTCCTCGTCGTTCATCGCCATGCGCTTGAACGTTTCGCGGATGTCTCGGCCTGACGCGATGGGATCGGGATTGCCGTTGGGGCCTTCCGGGTTGACGTAGATGAGGCCCATCTGAACGGCCGCCAGCGGATCGGAAAGTTCGCGATCGCCGCTGTATCGTTCATCGGCCAGCCACTTGCCCTCGGGGCCCCAGAAGATGTCCTCGCCGGGTTCCCAGACATCGGCTCGGCCACCGGCAAATCCAAAGGTCTTGAACCCCATCGATTCGAGCGCCACGTTTCCAGTCAGCACAATCAGATCGGCCCAGGAGATCTTCCGGCCGTACTTCTGCTTGATCGGCCAGAGGAGCCGGCGGGCCTTGTCGAGGTTGCCGTTATCGGGCCAGCTGTTGAGTGGCGCAAAACGCTGTGTCCCCGATCCGGCCCCGCCGCGGCCATCGCCAACGCGGTACGTGCCGGCACTGTGCCACGCCATGCGAATGAAGAACGGTCCGTAGTGGCCGTAGTCGGCCGGCCACCAGTCCTGCGACGATGTCATCAGCGTGTGCAGATCCTGCACGACGGCGTTGAGATCGAGGCTGTTGAACTCCTCGGCGTAGTTGAAATCCGCATCCATCGGATCCGAGAGCGCCGAATGCTGATGCAGCACCTTCAAGTCGAGCTGATTGGGCCACCAATGCTGGTTCGCCATCGGTCGCTGCCCGGTGTGTCCGCCCATCACGGGGCACTTGCCTGCGCTCTCACTGCTGTGGTCTGCCATTACTGCTCCTCAACGTTTGCACTCGCCCGGCACGACGGGCACCGGCCCCAATAGATGACTTCGGCCTCGTCGATTTCGAACCCGTGGTCATCGGCGGCGACCAGGCAGGGAACCGCGCCAACGGCGCAGTCGACGTCGAACATGCTGCCGCACCCGCGGCAGATGAGGTGATGG
>JBKJJZ010000509.1:0-3155 GCA_046597705.1 Vicinamibacterales bacterium
CATTGCCTCATTGCCCAATTCTCTAATGGGGGCCCTCCAGGACTCGAACCTGGAACCAACCGGTTATGAGCCGGCCGCTCTAACCATTGAGCTAAGGGCCCCCATTAGAGAATTGGGCAATGAGGCAATGAGGCAATGAGGCAATGAGGCAATGAGGCAATGGGGCAATGGGGCAATGGAATTGGGCAATTCGACAAATGGGGCAATGAAGAGGGTGGGAGTGAAGCGGTGGGGCGAACTAAGCCCATTGCCTCTTTGCCTCACTCCATTGTCCCATTGCCTCATTGCCCCATTGCCTAATTAGCGAGCGCCCGCAGCAAGCCCTCTAACGCCCTTCAAGAAAGGGCTTGAGCCGCCTGCTGCGCGAAGGGTGGCGAAGTTTCCTGAGCGCCTTGGCTTCGATCTGGCGTATCCGTTCACGCGTGACCGCGAAGCTCTGGCCTACTTCCTCGAGTGTGTGCTCGGACCCTTCGCCCACGCCGAACCGCATCTTGATGACGCGTTCCTCGCGCGGGGTGAGCGTACGGAGCACGGAGTCGGTCTGCTCCTTGAGGTTCAGGTTGATCACCGACTCGGCAGGGGAGAGCACGTTCGTGTCGGGGATGAAGTCGCCAAGATGCGAGTCTTCCTCCTCACCGATCGGCGTCTCGAGCGAAATCGGCTCCTGCGCAATCTTGAGGACCTTGCGGACCTTCGACACCGGAATGTCCATGCGCTGCGCGATCTCTTCCGAGGTGGGTTCGCGCCCCAGTTCCTGCACCAGCGCCCGCGACGTCCGGATGAGCTTGTTGATCGTTTCGATCATGTGCACGGGGATGCGGATCGTACGGGCCTGGTCCGCGATAGCGCGTGTAATCGCCTGGCGGATCCACCACGTGGCATACGTCGAGAACTTGTAGCCGCGCCGGTACTCGAACTTGTCCACCGCCTTCATCAGGCCGATGTTGCCTTCCTGGATGAGGTCCAGGAACTGCAAGCCGCGGTTCGTGTACTTCTTCGCGATGGAGACCACCAGGCGGAGGTTCGCTTCGACCAGTTCCTTCTTCGCCTGTTCGGCCTGCGCTTCGCCTTCGAGGATGGTGCGCAGCATCAGCGTCAGGTCGTCGGCCGGCTGCTCCAGCTTCAACGCCATCACGCGGATTTCCTTGCGCAGGTCCTCCTTGTGGCGGAGCAGGATCTTCTTCTCTTCCTCGCGCAGCTTTTTCTGCTTGCCCTTCGGCTCCAGCTTCTGATCGATCTGACGAACTTCTTTCTGCTTCCACTGGATGTCTTCCACCGCGGACTTGAGGCCCTCGATGAGGCGCCGCTTGACCAGTTCGGTGAACTCGATCTTGCGGATCGCGCGGGACGTGGCAACCTTGGCGCGCAGGATTTTCCAGCGGGCCTTGCGGTACTTTTTCTTGTCGGCCTTCGCGACGTCGCCGAACTTTTCCTCGACCTTGAGGACGTTCTCCGCCGCCACGCGAACCGAATCGAGCTGCTTCTCGAGCTGCTTGCGGCGACGCTCCAGCTTTTCGTCCGTGATCTCCTCCTCGTTGAAGACCACCAGCTCGCGAATCGTCCGCTCGCCGCGCTTCAACGCGTCGCCCATCTCGACCACTTCCTGAGTGACCTTCGAGGTGCGCGAAATCAGCTTGATGACCGTCAGCTTGCCGCGCTCGATACGCTTGGCAATGGCCACCTCGCCCTCGCGCGTGAGGAGCGGGACCGTGCCCATTTCGCGCAAGTACATGCGGACCGGGTCATTGGTCTTGTCGAGCGCGCCTGGTGTCAGATCCAGTTCGCTGCCGCCGCCCTCGACTTCTTCGGGGCCGACCTTTTCGTCGCGGTAGGTTTTCTCCGAATCAACGATCTCGATGCCCGCAGCGCCGAACGCGCTGAACAGATCGTCGAGTTCCTCCGCCGACGTCACATCGGCGGGCAACAGGTCGTTGATTTCCTCATAAAGCAGGTAACCCTTCTCTTTGCCAAGGGCAATGAGTGCTTTAATCTCGTCGTACTTTTCCTCAATGGACAAGGTCTCTCTCCTGGCGTCGCGTTAACCGTTCAAAACTTCAAGCCGCTTCAGCAGCTCCATCTTCCGTGCCCACAAGTCCGCGAAGTCCCGGGTCAAGTCGGAGCCGGCCGCAGCCTGCAGGCGATCAATCGCCTCTTGGACATCCGAACGTTCCCGCTCCAATCGCCGCCGCTTCAGGGCGTTCACACATTCCGTCGGAGGGGCCGCCGCCTCCTGTGACGCGGCCCGGGCCACCAGCACCCGCTCTCCTTCATTCAGACGTTCCTGCAACAGTTCAGGCAGGACGTCCGCCGGCATCTCGGCCAGGCTCAGCGCCATCTCGAACACCGGCCCTCCCAGCAGGCCGTCCAGATCTCCTGGCTCCAGCTGCGCAAGCGCCGCCAGGCCTTCCACAGGACGATGCACCAGCGTCCATAACAAGCCCTGCTCAGCGTCCAGCAGCCGCGCCGTGACGGGCACTGCCACCGCGGGAGCTTCCGTCTTCTTCTGCGCGGCCGCCTTCCGAATTTCGTCGCGCACCACGGCCTCGGTGATGCGTGCCTTGTGCGCAAGACGATCAGCGAACTGATCACGCGCCGCCGCGTCGGGAATGGTCGCCGCCACCGTCAACATCTGCCCGATGAACATGCGCCGGCCCTCTGGCCGATTCAGGTCCAGCCGTTCCGCCGCGCGATCCAGCAGGAATTCGAGATACGGCCGTGACGTTTTCAGCCGATCGGAATACGCGCGTCCGCCGGCCTTCCGGATGTACGTATCGGGGTCGCTGCCTTCAGGCAGCAGTGCCACATTGACCTGGAACCCTTCGGCAACGAGCAGCTCAGACGACCGCACTGCTGCCCCCTGACCAGCCGCGTCCGGATCAAAACTTAGGACGATTTTCCCGGCAAAGCGTTTCAGTAGCTTGGCCTGGGAAACCGTCAGCGCAGTGCCGCTCGATGCGACGACCGGGGCCACCCCCGCCTGCCACACCTGAGCCAAGTCGAAATACCCTTCGACCAGCACACAGTAATTGTGCTTCTTTATTGCCCCCTTCGTCACGTCCAACCCGTACAAAGTCCGGCCTTTTGAGTAAATCGGGGTTTCCGGGGAGTTCAGGTATTTGGGCACCTGGCCCTCATCGAGGGCGCGACCACCAAAA
>JBKJJZ010000176.1:0-3253 GCA_046597705.1 Vicinamibacterales bacterium
GATCGATGCGATCGCGGACTATCGTTTCACTCCACCGTTCGTTCATCCGATTCGACTGCTCGTCGAGGCGAAGTCAATCTCGCGCTGTGTAGGTATCAACGTCGTCCGAAACGCCTATGGCGTCCTGAGTGATGTCTCGCAGTTTTGGGTTGATTCAAAGCGGAGCCGGTACTGCTATCAGTATGCAGTGTTTGCCGATACTGACTTCTCGCCACGAGCCCAGGCTTTTGCCTTCGCTCAAAACATCTATCTCTTTCCACTCCACGGCGCGAAGTTCTTGAGACCGGTCCTAGATGCCCTCCGTGCCGTCAGGGTTCCAGGAACGGGTGGAACGCCACAGACGGATGTAGAGGCAATCGAAAGGGTATCTGAGATTCGGCAACGTTTCAGGATGCGTCTCCGAGATGCGCGAGATTCGGATCCTGCACGGTCTCACTTCTTGGATGACTTGACCGCTGCTACGCTTGCAACCCGACAGGGGATCCTGGCTGTGACAGGCTCAGGGTTGCCGATCTTTCTGATTCCCAGCGCCACTACGAATCTGAATAGCCTCTCTGAGGTTGTCCAGATTCGAATTACTTGGGAAGACAGTGCCTGGCTCCTGTCGACTTTGGATGGTCAGGCACAGTTCTCGTTTGACCTTCCGGATGTGTTGTTTGAGCGGTACGCCGAGTTCGGCGAGATGAGGGCTGAGGCAGCGTTGAACCTGAAAGCGGATGAGCTTAATACCCTAGCCGCTTGGGTATTCGTCGATGGAAGGGCGCAGCGCATTCTGTTCGTGTTGGATCGGGACTGGATACAGAGGGTTCGCCTGAGAATATCGGGTGGCAGCGATGGCGTCTAGCACTAGAGGCGTTGGGCGGCGAGGGGCGTGGTGACCGCTCCGGTGTTGATTTCAAGTGGGAAGAACCTTGGTGTCTTGGCCCTGGGGCTGACTCGCATCGAGGGCGGCCAATGACCCAGGCTGCGAGGCGGGTCAGAAATCTCGGCCGGTCGTCGTCATTGCCGACCACGGTTCAATCAAATTTGGTTCAACTGGCCGCCCTCATGCGGCAGAGAGGCCGAACATTGGCCGTTGCTGAGAGCCTTACCTGCGGGAATATTCAGGCCTTGGTTGGCAGCATTTCTGGAGCTTCAGGATTCTTTAAGGGAGGCGCTACAGTCTACGACATCGACCAAAAGGACCGGCTGCTTGGTGTGAATCGTGCTCATGCGGCCAAGGTGAATTGCGTCTCACGACGAGTCGCACGGGAGATGGCCGCCGGCATAGCTGCTCTCATGCACGCCGACTTCGGCGCTGCGACCACCGGCTATGCAGAGCCGAACAGCGTTGTTGGAGTGGATGTGCCATTTGCGTACTGCGCCGTGTGGTCACAGGGGCGCACGGCAGTGGTCAGAGTGGTTGGTCGCGGCCTCAGTCGAATTGCGATGCAAGAGCACACTGCGGCTGCCGCGATTTCGCTTATTCTGGTCTGCCTCAAGGATCGGGATGTTCGCTAGCGGTGAAGTCGGTCGTGGTTCGCGAGAGCGCGTTCCGACAGACACTGCGGGGCCAGACGCCTCGGCTGGCCGAGTATCTCGATCGCAGCGAGGCGACAGGTGATGGCACGTTTGTGATCAAGGTGAATCAGGCCAACGGCAATCCCATCCTGATGCCGTTTGATAGAGAGCGGCACCCGGGAATACCCGAAGGCTGGTCGACTTTCGTGGCGAACGGCCATCGCTACCGCGGGAACTTCGAGAACACATTGAACGCCGCGGGGCGCGACGGGTCGCCTGGCAAGAATGAACTGCCGGCGCTGCTGCGGGGATGGTTTGGACCAAGTGCGGGAGCGCCAGGCACACGCCATCAGGTGCGGCTGGCGAAGGAGGGTGATGATTGGACGATGACGCCCGTCGGTGTGGGTGTCCTGGCCCCCGTGCTGTGGAAGGCCTATGCGCGCGAGCAAATTCCTGGACTGTTCGGATTGGAGTTCAACACCTCCGTCTGGCAGCAGGGATTCGTTCGGCGAGGCGACAAGACCTTCTTGCTCGTCACGCTGGACAAAAGCACCGCCGCCGCCACCCATAAGTACAGGGACCACTTCCTCTCAGCAGGCGAGTTCGAGTGGCAAAGCCAGAATCAGACTTCCCGAGCGAGCAAACCCGGCGAGTCCATTCGCGATCACGCCAAACTCGGCATCGAGGTCATGCTCTTCATTCGGAAGCAGTCGAAGACCCGCGATGGCAAGGCCAGCCCCTTTGTCTACTGCGGCCAGGTCGACTTCATTCGCTGGGACGACGACAAGCCGATCACGGTGTGGTGGAAGCTGCGCAATGAAGTGCCTGGAAGGCTCCACGGTGAGTTGAAGGTGCCCGGGGCGTGATGGGGGGATCTTCCAGGGTCTGGAAGATATGAAAATCCTGGATGGGCGGGGCGGCGGCCGGCGGGCAAGGAGGGCGCAAACTTGCGATCACAATTTGTGATCTCAAGTTCCCATGGCGGTCGCAGAGTCCATGCTCTCAAGTGTGCTCAGAAGCCCGAAAGCCTTCGCCGTCAATATCGCGGGCGGGTAGGTGCTACCCGCCCCGAGCACCCCAGGCCCATTCCCCGCGCCTGACCTCAGCCCTGTCGATTGATGTACCACTTGCCTTGCGAGAGGCCCTCTCGCTCCGCTATGGTTGGCCAAGAGGTATTCGACATGGCGCCAACCACTGGATCGACCCGGTCCGCGAAGACCAAGGCCGAGCGCGACGCATTAGCCCGCGTCAGGCTCCGACGCGTGTCCCTGCTGGTGCCAGACACGCGCTCCAAGGCGTTCGCCCAACAGGCCCACCGGGAGTCCGTGTTGGTGCGAAACAGCGCGCATGCCGATGACGACCAGGCGTTTGTTGACGCCATCTCGGCGTGGTGACGACAGACCCTTCCGAGGTCAGCATGTTTCGTCCTCGGCTTGCGCCGAATGACGACAATGGTTTACGTCTTCCGTGCCGACTCATGGTGGACAAGATCACTGCCGTTCCCAGGGCCAGACTGGGACGACGGATCGGCGAAATCGACCAGGACGGCATGTCGTCCACTGACCGCGCGCTGCTCGTGTTCCTCGGACTCGTGGAGCAAGGGCCCAGTCCCGGCAGGATCGCCGACGACGATAGTAGAAGTCGGCGGGTGAAACGACGATACACGGTGCTGATCGAACGCGGGCCGACGAGCTTCGGTGCCGACGTGCCCGATCTGCCTGGGTGCGTCGCAGTGGCCAAGTCACGACGCGCG
>JBKJJZ010000364.1:0-16516 GCA_046597705.1 Vicinamibacterales bacterium
TGAAGGCGCCGGCCGCGCCGATCGTGCCCACGGGCCGTCCAGATGCGGTGGACAGGTGTGCCTGGCACGCATCTTCGACGATGGCGAGGTTGTGGCGGCGCGCAATCGCTTCGATGGCCACCATGTCGGCGGCCTGCCCGTACAGGTGCACAGGAAGGATCGCCGCGGTTCGGGACGTGATTGCCGACTCGACCTTCGCGGGGTCCAGCGTCACGCGATCAATATCGAGATCGGCGAACACCGGCGTGGCCCCGGCCATCATGATCGCCAGCGCGGAGTACGCAGCCGAGACGGGCGACGTGATGACCTCATCGCCTGGACCGATGCCCAGCCCGCGCAACGCTAGTGCGATGGCATCGGTGCCCGTGTTCACGCCCACGGCATGCGCGGCGCCGCAGGCCGTGGCAAATTCCTCTTCGAATGCCGCGAGTTCCGGACCCAGGATGAACCAGCCGCGCGCGATCACACGGTCGATTCCCTCGCGGATGGCCGCGGCGTCGGCACCTGGTGTCAGGTGCATGAATGGCAGTGGTGGCAAGGCGCTCATGGGGGCGTGTCTCCGTCGTCCACATAGTGTTCCCGATGCGCCCGGTAAAACGCCATCGTCCTGGCAAGGCCCTCGCGGATGTCGACGTGTGATTGCCAGCCTGCCGCCGCGCGGAAGCGGGTCGAGTCTGAATAGAACGACCCGATGTCGATCTTCTTCTTTTCTTCGGGCCATTCGACGTAGCGCACCCGGCCGGTTCCGGCGACGCTCAGCAGGGTTTCCACGAGTTCCTTGTGGGTGAGGTGCTCGTGGCCACCGACGTTCAAGGCCAGACCGTTGACTTTATCCGTCGCGCCCGCCTGCAGAAACGCTTCCGCGGCATCATCCACGAACACGAAATCACGGATCTGCGAGCCATCGCCAAAGACCTGAATCTCCTGATCGTCCAGGGCCAGGCGGATGAACCATCCGATAAAGCCCTGGCGGTTGTGTTTGATGAGCTGGCGCGGGCCATAGATGTTCGTCAGGCGCAGTGAGCAGGCGCGCACGCCGAACACGTCGTTGTAGACGAGGTGATACTGCTCGCCGGCGGCCTTGTTGATGCCGTTGATATCGGTGGGGCGCACGAGCTGGGTTTCGTCCACCGGCAGGCGATCGGGCCGCCCATAAATCTGGCGGGTGCTGGCGTACACCACTTTGGCGGCAGGATTGTGCCAACGGCACGCTTCGAGCAGAGTCAACTGGCTGCGGCAATTGATCTCCAGGTCGGTGGCCGGGTCTCGCATGCTGTCGATGTGGCTGACCTGACCGGCCAGATTGAAAATCACCTCGCGATCGCGCACCAGGTAATTCATCGTGGTGGCCTGGCGCACGTCCGCGATGTTGACGCGCACGCGCCCTTCGAGTCCGTCGATGTTGAAGAGGTTGCCGCCGTAGTCGGGGATCAGCGAATCCACCAGCAGCACGTCGGCACCGAGTCCCGCCAGCTGCCGCGCCAGGTTCGAGCCGATAAAGCCCAGCCCGCCTGTGATCATCACCGGTCGATTGCGATAGAAGTCACGGTAGTCACTCATGCCTGGCCTGCCTTGCGATGCGCGCCGACGACCACCAGTTTCATCCACAGTTTGAAGACGTCCCTCGCGGTGTGCCACAGCCGTGGAAAGTTGAAGAACTGTGACTTGCCGAACGTCCGATGGTAGTGATGCACGGGCACCTCTTCGATGCGGCAACCCGCGTCGGTCAGTTTCTTCATCAGCTCCAGGCAGATGACGCCGCTGTTGTGTTCGAGCGAAATCCGATCGAACACCGCGCGACGAATGAGCCGGAAATCGCAGTCCACGTCACGGACTTTGAGGCCGAACAACAATTTCACGGTGTGATGGTAGATCTTCCCGATGATGATCCGGTGGAGCGGATCAGACCGGCTGATTTTGTAGCCATTTACCACGTCCACGCCAGGCGCCATCATGGGCCAGAGGGCTTCCATTTCTGAAGGGTCGTACTGAGCGTCGCCGTCGGTGTAGAAAATGAACTCCTTGCGCGCGCCCGAAAACCCGGAGCGCAGCGCACCCCCGTAGCCGCGATTGACGGGATGGTTGATCACCCGTACTTCCGGATACGTTTGTGCCAGTTCGGTGGCGATTTCCAGCGTGTGATCCCCGCTGCCGTCGTTGACGACGATGATCTCGAAATCAGACGTGAGTGTTTGCGCGCTGGCCCGGGCAGTAATCACCAGGCTCGCGATGGTGCCGCTGTCGTTATAAGCCGGAAAAAAAATACTGAGACCGGGTGCCGAAACAGAAGGACCAGTGACCATCAACCTGTCACAAACGCTAACATGCCGTCTCGAAGGGCGACAAGGTCTGGTCTCGTCACGTACGCGCCCGGGCATAGGCCGCTACCATCATTTCGGCAGTGCGTGACCATGAGTATTCGCGTTCAATACGCCTTCGCGCGCGAGCGCCCATATCACGGCCCGTGACAGGTGACCTGATCAGCCGGTCGATGGCCGCGGCCAGGGCGCTCGCATCGCGCTCGGGCACGAGCACGCCGTTGTCGCCGTCGGTGATCGCCTGTGGCAGGCCGCCGGCGAATGTGGCCACGACCGGCGTCCTCGACGCCAGCGCCTCGAGCGCGAAATTCGGCAATCCGTCAACATTCCCTGCGTCATCTCGAATCGAGGGCACGACAATGACGTCCGCCGCCGCCGCATAGCGGGCGATGTTGCCCTGCGACTGATTGCCGAGGAATCGGACCGGCAGCCCCTCGGCCCTGGCGCGCAGGGGCGCGGCGAGGTCACCCTCGCCGGCAATCGCCAGCACAAGATCCGGATGTGTCGCCACGAGCGCGCGTATGGCATCGATCAAATACTCGAAGCCCTTCTTGCTCACCAGGCGGCCGCCGGTAAACAGGAGCGGGGACTCCCCGATATTGAGCGATGCACGGACCGCGGCCCGCGCAGTTGCGTCTGGCGCGAAGCGCTGAATGTCCACGCCGTAGGGAACCGTCTCGGTGCGCGCAGGGTCCGCGCCAAGTATGACGGCGCGCCGATGGAGATCGTCGCTGCAAGCGGTGACGGCGCCCGCGCGGCGAAACGCGCGCCGGGCCATCATGCCGGCCACCGCATGCCGCTCGGCGACGAACGCGTCCGAGCCATGGACGCTGATGACCACTGGAAGGCTTCGGGCCGCCGCGGATGCCATCACGCCGCCTGGGATCACCCAGTGACCGTGCATGATTGTGGCGCGCCGCTTCTTGGCGACGCGCCACGCCTTGAACCACCCGGCCCCGAGCGCCAACGGAGCCACCGCCCATGCGGCTGCACGCAAATCCGTATCGGCGCGAAGGCCGGACGCGTATCCGAAGACATTGAGCGCGGCAATCGGAGCGTACCGGAAGAAGTGAAAGAACACGCCGTCTTCTTCACGGCCCCGCGTGATTGCGGGATGCCACGGCGCCACCAGGTGCACCTCATGACCAAGCGCGGCCACGCCTTTGGCGATCGGCTCCATGAAGCTGCCCACGCCGTCACCCGGGTAGCGCGGGTAGGACGAGGTGACCATGACAACCACTTCACGCATGACAGTCACCCGTCGCGCCGCAGACGGCCCTTGCGCAGGATGAGTTGCCATGGGGTCCACAGCGACTCGAGCAGGACAGACCTCGAGACTTTGGAATAGCCCTTTTGCCGCTCGACGAAGATGATCGGCACTTCGCCGATGCGGCAACCCAGTCGCGCAGCTTCGAACAGCATCTCCGGCAGGAACGCGTACCCGCTGGTGCGCGCGGTGGAGAGGGGCAGTCTGGCCAGCGCCTCGCGGCGCCACGCGCGGTAGGCGCCCGTGCAATCGCTGGGACGCAAGCCGGTGATGAATCGGATGTAGCGGTTCGCAAACGACGACAGCACGATGCGATGGAGCGGCCAGTTCACCACGCTGACGCCATTCATGTATCGCGAACCAATCACGAGGTCGTGCTGCTCCAGCGCCGCCGCCAGCTCAGGCAGATAGATCGGATCGTGCGAAAGGTCTGCGTCCATCTGGCAGACGGTTGGTGCGCCGGACTCGAGTGCGTATCGAAGACCGTCGATGTAGGAGCGGCCGAGCCCGCGCGGCCCGGTGCGGTGCATGACTTCGAGACGGCCCGGATACTTCTTCGCGAGTACATCGGCCAGAACGCCCGTGCCATCAGGCGACGCATCATCCACCACGAGTACGCGGGTGAAATCGTGCACGAGGATGCCCGCCACCACGCGGTCGAGATTCGCATGCTCGTTGTAGGTGGGCATTACCACCAGCATCGGGGTCATGCAGCCGCTCGCGATGCTGCGGCAGGGGACACGGGCCGGCGGGCCGACAGTGCGGCAGCCGCAAGGATGAGGAGCGCTGGGTCAATCACCGGAATTCGAAAACGTTCCTGCGGGAAAAAGATGAGGCACACCAACAGGCTCGATGCCACCAGTAACCACAGACCTGGCAACTGGCTGAGGCGATCACGCCATCGCCAGCATCCAATCACCGCGGCCACCAAAGCGAGGGCGTAGGGCACAACGGACGCCGTGACGTAAAGGCGTGAATGAAGGCTGTACGAAGGTCCTGTGGGCACCACCGTATAGAACAGTTTGCGCGCTTCAAGGGCCAGCCAGTCGGAAGGGTGGGCGCGCATCCACTGGAATGCCTCGCGGTAATAGATCGGCTCCATCGCCTCCTCGCTGAACTGCGGGTAGCGCGCGCGCAACGCCTGGCTCTGGAGCTTGATCTCCTGGTTGGCAGCCATATCTCCCTCCCCGATCGCGAGCGGGTGATTGCCTGTCCAGAAGGTCACACCGCCCTCAGTTGCCACCAGGACGAATCGGCCATACACCGCAAAATTGCGTGCGGTCCACGGGCCGATCACCAGGATGCTGCCGAGCGCGAGCGCAGCAATCGGAATCCATTGCCGCTTCCAGGCCCAGTACGGCGCGGCCAGCATCAGGAAGAACAGCAGTGCCGGACGGATCAGGACACCCGCGCCGGCGATCAGTCCGCAGATCAGCGCGAGGCGTACGCGCTGCCTTGATGTTGGCGCGTCGCCGGCGCGATTGAAGAGCCACGCCACAAAGAGTCCGACCGGCCAGAAGAGCGCTTCGCTGAATGCGTACGACGAAATCCACACGAGGGGAGGGTAGACGGCGGTCAAGGACGCGGCGGCCATTGCCGCCTTTGGGCCGGCGAGCCTGCCCGCGAGCGCGGCGGCAACGAGCACGCCGATGGCGCCGACCAGCGACTGCGTCATCTTGACCATCGCCGGCACACGCTCGCTGGCCGGTCCTGCGCCCCCGGCGAAGGCCAGGAACGCCGGATATCCCGGCGCGCGCCCGAACGGATCCGTGAGGCCTTCGCGATGCACAAAGCCTTCACCGGCGCGAACGCTCCTGGCCAGTGACAAGTACTCGCGCTCGTCGCGCGTCAGCGGTTGATCGACCCAGTAGCCGAAACCGAAACCGAGGCGGAGCACCACGGCAAGGGCGGCGATGACCAGGACCTTACTTGCGCCCATCGAACCGCTGCGCGGAGATCTGCTCTGACACCAGGCCGACCAGGAACACCACAACCCCGAACATGATGAGCAGCACCGAGGAGTTCGCGATGTGCATCTGTGTCGCGATCGTCCAGGCGGCATACGCCACGCCCAGCGCGAACGAGATGCCGGCGACCGGCAGGAAGATTCGCATCGGGCTGTAAATCGTGATCACGCGGAGGATGATGAGCAGGAACTTGACGCCATCGCTCGAAAGCCGAATCTTCGAGTGTCCCGTGCGCTGGCGTGCCTCCACCGGCTCGAAGTGCACGCTGTGACCGGCCTTGATGAATGCCAGGGTCGTGGTGGTCGGTGTGGAGAAGCCGTTGGGCAGCAGAAAGATCAACTCGCGGAGGTACGAGAGCCGCGCTCCCCGGAATCCCGATGTCAGATCGGGAATCGTGCGGCCCGCGAGGTAGCCCGCAAGCCAGTTGAGGAGGACATTCCCCGTGCGCCGAACGGAGCCCGCCTGTGATGCCGATGATCGCGCACCCACCACCAGGTCATAGCGGCCGAGGTAAGACACCAGACGCATCGCGTCCGAGGGTTTGTGCTGTCCATCGCCGTCCACGATGAGCATGTATTCGCCGGTCGCGGCGCGAATGCCCGCCTTGACGGCCGCGCCGTTGCCCTTGTTGTATGGCTGCGTGACCACGTGCGCGCCGGCAGCTTCGGCCTGCGCGCCGGTATCGTCCGTCGATCCATCGTCCACGACCACGATCTCGTGCCATGCGGCGGCCGCGCGGAGATCTCGCACCACATCACCGATGATGCCGCTTTCGTTGAACGCGGGAATGACGACGGTGACCTGCGACGGCTCAGCCATCAGCGGTCGTCCTCGGGTCGCGAACGGCCTTTCCTGTCGTCAGCGTTGTCCAACTCCTGGCGGCGCACGCGATACAGCAGATCTTCCAGCAACTTGCGCGTGCCCGAAATCGCGTCGGCCACGAGGCCGATCAGGATGACCTGGAACCCAATGATCATCAGGACGGCCGAAAGGATGAGCGACTGCAGATGCCGATCCCCGTACGCATCGCCGGTGACCCGGTAATAGAGATAACGCACCGAGATAGCGAACCCGATGAAGAAGATGAGCCCGCCGATGTAGCTGAACACCTTGAGCGGCTCGTACATCGTATAAATGCGAACGATGGTGGCCGCGGACTGCTTGATGTAATCGAAGACGGTGCTGAAGAGACGGGACGGACGCGTGACGCCGTTCGTGCCGACCTCGACGTGCGCCACCGCCATCTTCTTCTTGCCGGCCTGGATGATCGATTCGAGTGTGTATGAAAACTCGGAGACGATCGTCATGCGGAGCGCGGCCTCGCGCGTGTAGGCTCTGAATCCGCTGGTGGTGTCGGGCACCTTGGTGTTGGACACCTGCCGCACCACCCAGCTCCCGAGGCGCTGCAGGATCTTCTTTGCCCCGGACATGTGCGCGATATCGCGGATGTTGCGGTCACCGATGACGATGTCGGCCGTGCCCGCCAGCAGAGGAGCGACCAGGCGCTCGATGTCGCTCGCCAGGTACTGGTTGTCGGCGTCCGTGTTGACGATGTAGTCAGCGCCGGCCTTGAGGGCGGCGTCGATGCCGGCCGTGAATGCGGCGGCCAGTCCCTTGTGCCGACGGAACCGGACGATGTGATGCACGCCGTTCGCGCGCGCGACCGCAGCCGTGCCATCACGCGACCCGTCGTCGATCACGAGCCACTCGATCACGTCAATACCAGGTACGGTGCGAGGCAGGTCGGCCAGCGTGGCGGGAAGCGTGGGCGCCTCGTTCAGGCACGGAATCTGGATGATGAGTTTGGTCACGTCAGCCTTGATCGCCCATGAGGCGTTCGATCACTCCGGTCCAGGTAATCTCGCGAGCTCGCGCATGCCCTGCATCGCCAAGGGCGCTTGCGAGCCGCCGATCCGCGTCCAGCTTCGCCATTGCGTCACCCAATTGCGCGGGATCAGGCGCACACGAATAACCGTTGACTCCGTCCACCACGAATTCATTCGGTCCACCCGCGTCGGTCGTCGTAATCACCGCCTTGCGCGAGAGAAACGCCTCCAGCGTGACGTAGCCGAAGTCCTCATCGTACGGCGGGAAGACGACTGCCAGCGCTCCAGAATACAGCGAGAGCAACCGCTCGTCATCGACCTCCCCGAGGAAGTCCACACGGCCCGCGACACCCTCGGATTCGGCGAGCGCCTCGAAATTTGCCCGCTGTGTGCCCGTGCCCGCCACCACCAGCCGCAGCCGCCCCGGCACGTGCGAGAGCGCGCGAATCGCGAGGTCGATGCGCTTGACCGACTCGAGACGGCCCACCGAGAGAATGTAATTGCCGTACGGGCCTGGCGCGAGTCGATCGACAAGGCGCGGTGGATGGTAAAGCCCTTGCGCGGAAATGCCGTTGAACCGCTCGGCGCGATCGGCCGTGTTCTTCGCATTGGCGAACACGCGCACGCACTCGCCCAGCATCTGCGTATCGAGCGCCATGAGGCGCGCTCGCAGCGCGACATCAGCCCCGGTGTGACTGAAGTCACTGAAGATCGTTCCCGCCAATTCGTACGCAGCGCGATGCTGATGGATGAGCCACGCCACCTTCTGAGGGTGACGCACGAAATACGTGGGGAACTTCGTAGCGATCACCACATCGATCACACGGCCATTGCTCTCCGAGAGATCAAGAAGACGCCACGCCGCAGCGTGCGCAAGGATTTCTTCCTTTGGATACCACTTGAACGGCACGCTCACGAGTTCAGCCATGTATCCGTGGCCGCGCAACTGCGTGACAAGTTCGCGCACGTGATATTCCGCGCCCCCGTGAACGAACGGAACCTGGGCCTCACAGACCAGAACCGTCTTCATGTTGTGGGCCTGCCGGCCAGGAGCCGAACAGGTGGTGGGAATGGGGTCCGGGCCATGCAGTCGGGCCGATGGTAACACGGAGCGAAAATTAGACGTAAGTCCAATTCCTGCCACAGTTTGCGATTGACAGTGACACTCCCTGCTTCTACTATCGCGTGGACCTATTTGGAGCAAAGTGGAGTAATTGTGCTTCGGGGAAACTATTCGGCCAGAATCGACGACAAGGGGCGGCTGAAAATCCCGAACGCCTTCAAGGCGCTCGTGGTGGACCAGCACGGTTCCGGTCTCTACCTCACCAGCGTGACGGGGGACTCGGTACGGATCTATCCGATGCCTGTCTGGCTTGGCGTTGAAGAGCGCCTGCGTCGGATGCCCAGTACGCATCCAGCCCGCCTGAAGTTTCTCGACCGCGTGAATTACTTCGGACAGCTCAGCGAATTTGACGGCCAGGGGCGCGTGTCCCTGCCGCCGCGCTTGCGGAGCAGTGCCGGCATGGCGGGCGAGGTGGACGTGCTGGGACAAGTGGACTACCTCGAAGTGTGGAACCACGATCGGTTGCTTGCGAAGTTCGATCGCGAGCCCTTCAACGACGACGACGCGAAGGCGTTGGCGGAGTTTGGCATCTGACGCACGCGCACGCGCCGGTGCTGTCGGTCGAGGCCGTGCAGTGGCTCTCGCCCTCGCCCGAGAAGGTGTATGTGGACTGCACGTTGGGGCTGGGTGGACACACGGCGGCGCTGCTCGAGGCGGGGGCCGGACGGGTGATTGGGATCGATCGCGATCGGGAAGCGTTGGCGATCGCGCGGGAACGGCTGGCGGCATATGGCGATCGCGTCGTGTATGTGCACGCGGACTATCGCGAGCTGACGCGGGTGGCGCATGAGGCAGGGCACAGCGAGGTCGATGGCGTCCTGGCCGACCTGGGTGTGTCCTCGATGCAGCTCGACGCGGCGGATCGCGGGTTCAGTTTTCGACAGGACGGTCCGCTCGACATGCGCATGAATCGCGCGGACGGGCCGTCGCTGGCGGAGTTGCTCGAGGGCGTGGATGAAACCACGCTCGCGAACGTGATCTACGAGTTTGGGGAGGAACGCAAGTCACGGCGCGTGGCCCGGGCGATCGTCGAGGCCCGGGACCGCGGCGAGTTGGCGGGGACGACGGCGCTGGCATCGGTCGTCAGGCGTGCGGCGGGTGGCGGAACGTGGCAGCGGATCGATCCGGCGACCCGGACGTTTCAGGCCCTGCGCATCTGGACCAACCGCGAGCTCGAAGGGTTGGAGGCGTTCCTGGAATCCGCCGCGCGTCTGATCGCGCTGGGCGGCAGGGTCGTCGTGATCGCGTTTCATTCGTTGGAAGACCGCGTCGTGAAGCACACGTTCCGCCGGCTCGCTGCCGACGGGGACACAGCCGGATCCGGCGGATCCGGCCAGTTGAAGACGCGGGTCGTTACGCGAAGGCCCGTGCTGCCGTCGCAGGAAGAAGCGGACGTAAATCCTCGGTCACGCAGTGCCCGGTTGCGGGTGATGGAAAGGGTCGCATGAACATTGACGTTGAGTACGCGATCAAGAAGGACGTTCGAAACAACCCGGTCGTCCGGGGTGTCGACATGCAACAGCGGCGGGAACTCTTCCGCAGCGTCATTGTGGGAGCGGCCATCGTCGGCATGCTCCTGTTTTCGCTGTGGCAGCACTACCTGTTGATCGATCACAGCTACAAGGTGCAGGTGATGCTTGCGGAGCGCGCCGGCGCCGAGCGGCAGAACCGCCGGTTGCGGTTGCAGCTGGACACATTGCGCGCGCCGGCCCTGGTGGAACGGCGCGCCATGAAGGAACTCGGCATGGTGTATCCCGCGCCCGGGCAGACGCTGGTCATCGAACGCGTCTCGTCGTCCACCGCCCCCAGGGCGATTGTGGCAAGCGCGCGATAGTCGGCACCCGCAGGGCGAGCAACATTCGGTCGGCAACGAGGGGGCGGTATGGCACGGGAACGGGATCAACGCTGGTCGGCATTGTCGCGGGCGGCCCTGGATCCGCTCCAGACTGACGACCGTCCGACCGAGACGTTTGAGTTGTCATGGCGGCGTGACTATCGCCGCCGGCTGCTGACGCTGGGCGCCGTGTTGGCGCTCTGGACCGCCGGCATCGAGGCACGACTGGCGTTCCTGCAGGTCGTGCGTCACGACGCGTATCTGGCGCAGGCCAAAAACCAGCAGAGCCGTCTCGAAACCCTGGCGCCCAAGCGGGCCGACATCATCGATCGCAACGGCGACGTGCTGGCGTATTCAATTGACGCGGACGCCGTGGTGGTCAATCCCCGCCAGGTAAGTGATGCGGCCGCGACAGCCGCGGCGCTGTGTGGTGCGCTGGGCGATTGCTCGGGCAAGGACCTTGCGGAATTCACGGCCAGGATGAAGAGGCCCAGCGCGTTTGAGTACCTGCGGCGGACCGTGTCGCCCGATGTGGCGGCCGCGGTCCGGGCTCTCAAACTGCCGGGCGTTCGCACGGACAGCGAACCCAAGCGCTACTACCCGAAACGCGAACTGGCCGCGCAAGTCGTGGGATTCGTCAGTCTCGACAACATCGGCATCGGCGGCGTGGAACAGGCGTTCGACAGCCAGATCCGCGGCAAAAAGGGTAAGGCCCTTCGCCTGACCGACGCGCATCAGAAGGCCGTGGACCGGCAGGTGCTGGTGTCGCCGACGGCTGGTGCGACGCTGGAACTGTCAATCGATCAAACGCTGCAGCACATTGCGGAGCGCGAGCTGGAGGCGGGTGTGCGGGCGCAAAACGCCCTGTCCGGCACGGCGGTCGTCATGGACCCGATGACCGGCGAGATCCTCGCGCTGGCCAGCTACCCCACGTTCAATCCCAATACGGCCGGCCTCGTGGACGCCAGCCAACGCCGCAATAGGGCGGTCGAAGACATTTACGAACCCGGGTCCACGTTCAAGATCGTCACGGCAGCCGCCGCCATCGAAGAAGGCGTCCTGGCCACAACCGACCTCATCGATACATCGCCCGGTCGCATTCTGGTCAGCAAAGGCCGCGTGGTGCCGGACACACACCCGCACGGCCTCATCTCGTTCGAGGACGTCATCGTTCTGTCGAGCAACGTCGGCGCCATCAAGGCGGGATGGCTGATTGGCGCGGAGCGGCTGAATCGCTACGTGCACAGATTCGGCTTCGGCGAGATTCTGTCGAAGGATTTTCGCGGCGCCACACGGGGCATCGTGTGGAAGCCAGAGGCGCTGGATGCCGGCGCTCTCGCCTCCGTGTCGATGGGTTACCAGATCGGCGTGACGCCGCTCCAGATGGTCAACGCCGCCGCGGCCGTAGCCAATGGAGGCACGCTGTTCCAGCCCCACATCGTGCGGGCCGTGATTCGCGATGGGCACCGCCAGGCGATCGAACCTATGGCGGTGCGCTCGGCCGTGTCCGCGGCGACCGCCGCGACGCTGACCACCATCATGGAAGCCGTGGTCGAGCGTGGCACCGGCACCGCAGCGCGTGTGGAGGGGTATCAGGTGGCCGGCAAGACGGGCACGGCACAAAAGAACATCGACGGCCGCTATGTCGAGGGCGCCTACACCGGCTCCTTTGTCGGATTCGTGCCTTCGCGGCGTCCTGCGCTCGCGATCCTTGTCGTGATCGATCAGCCCTCGAAGGGCGCCTACTATGGCGGCGTTGTCGCCGCGCCCGTGTTTCAGCGCATCGCGGCCGCGTCGCTGCGCCACCTGGCAATTCCACGGACGATTAATCCGATCGCGCCCGTGATCATTTCGGCTGATGCCACGCTGCTGGCTCGACCAGCCAACCAGGCCCCCGCGATGCAGACAGCCACGCTCAGTGTTGACGGTCAGCTGGTGATGCCGGCGGTCACCGGCCTCAGCGGCCGTGAAGCGATGCGGATTTTGTCGAAAGCCGGCTTGACCGTGCAGATGAAAGGCGACGGCAAGGTTGTCTCCCAGGTCCCTGAGCCGGGCACGGCCGTCAAGATTGGCGATACCGGTGTGCTGCAACTCGAACGCGCCCGGCCGGTTTCCGCGCCCGTGGGTGGTGGCGGTTCATGAACCTGGGCGCGCTCGTCGGATCCGCGAAACTCCTGCTGCCTGAAGCCCGGTCAACCGCGACCGGGTCCGGCACCGCAGAGACTCGCGTGACCGCGATCGCGCATGACTCCCGCACAGTGACGCCGGGCACGCTGTTCGTTGCCGTGCCTGGCCAGAATGCGGATGGCGCGACGTTCGCGCCCCTCGCTGTTTCGAAAGGCGCCGTCGCCGTGGTGGCGGAGTCGCCCGCGCCGCCCGGTACAGCGGTGCCGTGGTTCCAGACCTCCAATGCGCGTCTCTCATTGGCCGAACTATCCGCGGGTTTCTACGGCCAGCCCAGTGAAGAACTGACGGTGGTTGGTGTCACCGGCACCAATGGGAAGACGACAACGACCTACCTGCTGGCAGCCGTCATGGACGCCGCCGGCCTTCCCTGTGGCCGTCTGGGGACAGTCAGTGTGCGCACGGGCCCGGTACCCGGTGACGAGATCGACGCGTCGCACACCACGCCCGAATCCAACGAAGTCCAGCGGCTGCTCCGCGAAATGGTGACGCGCGGGTGCAAGGCCTGCGCGATGGAAGTGTCGTCGCACGCGCTGGTCCTCCACCGTGTCGCATCGCTCAGGTTTGCAGCGGCGATCTTCACCAATCTCACACGCGACCATCTCGACTTTCACGGCGACATGGCCTCGTACTTCGAGGCCAAGCGCCGCCTGTTCGACCTGCTGCCTTCCGGCGCGCCGTCCCTGATCAACCTTGACGATCCCCGCGGAGCCGAACTGGCCGCGTATGTGCCACGGGCGATCACGTTCGGGATTAATCGCGGGGCCGATGTGCGCCCGGAGTCCGTGCAGTCCTCGCTCGACGGACTCGCATTCGATGTTGTGACTCCGGCCGGCCGCCTGGCCGTCAGGTCTCCGCTGGTCGGCTGGCCCAACGTCTACAACATTCTGGGTGTCGTCGCCTGTGCGACGGCGCTCGATATTCCCGCAGCGGCCATTGAAGCCGGCCTGTCCCAACTCGACGGCGTGCCCGGACGTTTCCAGGTGGTGTCGGGTTCCACCGACGACGTGCGGGTCGTGGTGGATTACGCGCACACCGATGATGCGCTGAAGAACCTGCTCGAAACGGCGCGGCCGCTGACACATGGCCGGCTGATTACCGTGTTCGGGTGCGGCGGCGATCGCGATCGATCGAAGCGCCCGTTGATGGGCGCGGTGGCGGCCCGGCTCAGCGACCTGGTGGTGTTGACGTCCGACAACCCGAGGTCGGAGGACCCGGATCGCATCATCGACGAAATCAAGCGGGGCATCGTGCAGCCGGCCGATCCGAGCGCGCCCAAGCGTGCCGGCACGCCGCTCATCGTCCAACGCGACCGTCGCATCGCCATCGAACAGGCCATTCGCGCGTCGCGCGCGGGTGACGTCGTGCTCATTGCCGGGAAGGGTCACGAAAAGTACCAGGTGATTGGTGATCGCACCTCGCCGTTTGATGATGTCGAGGTCGCGCGCGCGGCCCTTTCCCAGCGCCGCCCGGCGCCACGCGTGTGATCCCCGCCGTGAGCGCTTTTGTATTGACGGCCGGCCTGGTGGCAGAGATGACGGGCGGCCGGTTGGTTGCGGGAGACTCCGCGCGTATCTTCACGTCCGTATCGATCGACAGCCGCAGCCTCCCGACCGTGCCGGCTTCCGGTCACGCCGCTGGTGCGTTGTTCATCGCGCTCAGGGGACCAAACTTTGACGGACATGCATTCCTGCCCGAGGTGATTGCCCGCGGCGCGGCCGGCCTGCTGGTGTCGGAGCCGCCCATCATTGCCGGGCATGCGGCCGTCATTGTGGTCCGCGATCCCCTTGCCGCGTTGCAGCGCTTCGGCCACGAAGTGCGGCGGCGATCGGGTGCGCGCGTCGTGGCGATTACCGGAAGCGCGGGCAAGACCACCACGAAGGAAGCGACCGCCGCCTGCCTCGGGGCCCGGTATCGCGTGTACTGCAACCCTGGCAATCTGAACAATCACATCGGGCTCCCGTTGTCGCTCGTTGACCTTCGCCATGGTCCCGAGATGGCGGTGGTGGAGCTGGGAATGAACCACGCCGGTGAAATCCGGACGCTGGTCGAGTTGGCGGAACCCGATGTCCGTGTCTGGATCAACGTCGGCAATGCCCATATCGGGCATTTCGGCAGCATCGACGCCATCGGCGAAGCGAAGGCGGAGATCCTCGAGCGGATCACCGCGCGGACCGTGGTTGTCGTCAACGGCGATGACCCGCGCGTGATGCGGCATGTCGTGCCGGCTGCGGCGCAGACCTACACGTTTGGCATCGAGCAGCGCGTCGATGTCTGGGCGCAACGCGTCGAAGACCTGGGCTTTGATGGCACGAGAGCCGATGTCACGACGCCCTGGGGGGATCTGTCTCTGAGTCTGGCCCTGGCCGGCCGGCCGAATCTCATGAATGTGCTGGCTGCCGCTACAGTGGCGCTCCAGTCAGGTGTCGAACCCGCCGACGTGTCTCGCGTTGCCGCATCGCTTTCAGCCGTGGCGCGTCGCGGCGCATTGAGCACGCTCGCCAACGGCGCGCGACTGGTTGACGACTCATATAACGCCAGTCCCGAAGCCGTGAATGTGATGTTGTCGACGCTGTCGGTCACGCGTGTGACAGGTCGTCGAATTGCCGTCCTCGGAGAGATGCGCGAACTTGGCGACGACGCGCGAGCGTGGCACGCGGACTGTGGCCGGGCGGCTGCGCGCGCAGGAGTGGACCTGCTGGTGGCGATTGGCGGGTCCGTCGCGGACGGTTTCGTCGATGGTGCGCGCGAGGCCGGCCTCAGCCCCGAGCGCATCATGCGCTTCGACGACAGTCTGTCCGCCGCAGAACCGGTGGCGGCTCTCCTGCAGTCGGGCGACCTGGTGCTCGACAAGGGATCGCGCGGCACTCGAACAGACATCGTGGCTGACCGGCTGAAGGGGGCGGCCTGATGCTGTTCTACCTGCTGCATCAATACTTCGGCATCAACGTCGTCCGCTACATCACGTTCCGGACGGCGGCGGCCAGCGTCACGGCGCTCGCATTGAGTCTGCTGCTGGGTCCGTGGATGATTCGCCGGCTTCGAGCGTTCCAGATCGGCCAGGTGGTGCGGCAGGACGCGCCGGCCGCGCACAAGGCCAAGTCGGGCACGCCTACGATGGGCGGCCTCTTGATTCTCACCGCGGTGTTGCTGCCCACGCTGCTCTGGGCGGACCTGACAAACGCGTATGTCTGGATCGCGATGCTGGCCACGGCGGCGTTCGGGGCGATTGGTTTCTTTGACGACTACCTGAAGGTGACGCGCAGAAGCCACCACGGCCTGTTCGCACGATACAAGCTACTGGCGCAGGTCACCGTTGGCCTCGCCGTCGGCGCGTCGCTGATGTGGCTGGCCAGCAAGAATCCTTCTCAGTACGACACACGCCTGCTGGTGCCGTTCTTCAAGGAGTGGGTGCCGGCCCTCGGGTGGTGGTACGTGCCGTTTGCGATGTTTGTGCTGGTGAGCGCCACGAACACCGTGAATCTGACCGACGGCCTGGATGGGCTCGCCGCGTCTACGTTTTCCGTCTCGGCCGCCACGTTCACCGCACTGGCGTACGTGACGGGCCATAACGCCATCGCCAGATATCTGCTCATCGAGCCATCGGCCATGGCAGGCGAGCTGACGATTTTCTGCGGCACGCTCGTGGGGGCCAGCCTCGGGTTCCTGTGGTGGAACGCGCACCCTGCCGAAGTGTTCATGGGCGACGTGGGATCTCTCGCACTGGGTGGCGCGCTGGGGACCGTGGCAGTCCTCATCAAGCAGGAACTGTTGCTGCCGGTCGTCGGCGGCGTGTTCGTGATGGAGGGAGCCTCTGTCATCCTGCAGGTCGCGTCGTTCAAGCTGCGCGGCAAGCGCATCTTCAGGATGGCGCCGCTGCACCACCATTTCGAACTGGTGGGCTGGGCCGAGCCGAAGATCATCACGCGATTCCTGATTCTGGCGATCATCTTCGCCTTGTTCAGTCTTACGACGCTGAAGCTGAGGTGATGCGCAT
>JBKJJZ010000609.1:0-3880 GCA_046597705.1 Vicinamibacterales bacterium
CCACCAGGGCAGCGAACGCCTCCCGCGCCTGGTGGAGCGCCATCAGCGCCGAGCCGCGCGCATCGCGTTCCACTACCTGCGGGATGCGGCGGACGGAGATGAAGCGGTGCAGGACGCTTTTGTGAAGGCTTACACCCACATGGGGACGTTCCGCGAAGACCCGCCCTTCGAGGTCTGGTTCACGCGCATTCTGATTAATGGCTGCCTGGATCGCCTCAAGGCCCGGCGGCGGCGCGAACGGTGGATTGCCAGACCGACGATCGACTCTGACGGCGTGGAGCGGAACCCGGCCGAGCATCTGCCGTCCCGGGGGCCGAGTCCTGAGGATCAGGTGCTTCAGAACGAACGGCGTCGGCGGTTGAAGGAAGCCATGACGGAGTTGCCGGATCGGCAACGCCTGGTCTTTGTGTTGAGTCATTTCGAGGGGAAAACATCGCGGGAAGTCAGCTCGATTACCGGGCTGAACGAATCCACGGTGCGCGTCCACCTCTTCCGCGCGATCCGGCGGCTGCGTTCACTGCTGTCGGGTCAAAGCGTGTCGTCTGCGTCTGGGAAAGGAAGGGTTGTTCATGCGTCTCGCTGACGTCGTACTTCGTCGGGGGCATCTCTCGGAAGCCGCATTGGTAGAGGTCTGGAGCACGGGCGTCCGGCCCGAACATCTCGATCGATGCGACCTTTGCACCGAGCGCGCACTGGAAATGAGCCACTGGCTCGAGGACGTGCAGGATCTGGGTCTGGCCGATGCCGATGCCGTCTTCACGGGCGAGCGTCTTTCCGCCCAGCGCGGACAGATCCTTCAGCGGCTCGAACAGCTCGATCGCCCGGCGAAGGTCATCAGCTTCCCTGCCAGAAAAACCAGAATTGCTGAGGCCAATGAAGGGCGTCGTGTCAGCCCTGCCTGGCTTGCGGCCGCCGCCGCCGCGGGGTTGACTGTCGGCGTCATTGGCGTGGAGTTTGGTCACTCGCTCGGATTTGGCGTGAATCCGCCGCAGTTGGCGGGGTCGGCGACCGCTCCTCAGGTTGCCGATTTGACGACCACCGGGACAGACTTGTACGACGACCCATATGGGCGCACAGAACTGGCCTCGGTATCGGCGATGGACGACATGACGCCGCGGATGATTCCAGTCGATATCATCGCCAGCAACCGCTGAACGGCGGGTTACAATAAGCGGTTAATGCCGCCGATCATCTTCCGCAAGGGCCTGGACATGAAGGCTGCGGTCGCCGACCAGTTGGCGGCGGCCTACCACAGCACCATCGTCGAAGAGATCCGCACGGCGGGTTATGTACGAACCAGCGGCCGCCTGACCATCCACCTCGCCCGAGAATTTGGTTTCTGTTACGGCGTCGATCGCGCAGTGGACTACGCCTACCAGACGCGCAAGAGGTTTCCGGACCGGCGCGTGTTTCTCACCGGGGAAATCATCCACAACCCGCACGTCAACGACCAGCTGCGCGCGCAGGGCATCCGCTTTCTGACGGATGCCGGCGAGGACGACACGACGCTGGGCAATGAGGATGTCGTGATTCTGCCGGCGTTCGGCGTGTCGGTCAGCGATATGGCGAGACTCGATCGGCAGGGATGCACGCTGGTCGATACCACCTGCGGCTCCGTGCTGACCGTTTGGAAGAACGTGAAGCGCTACGCCCAGGAAGGCTTCACGTCGATCATTCATGGCAAGTATCAGCACGAGGAAACCAGGGCCACCGCGTCGCAGACCAGTCAATACCCGGGCGCGCACTACATCGTCATTCTCGACAAGAGCGAAGCGTCCGAGGTGTGTCATTACATCGTCCACGGTGGTGACCGCGATGCGTTTGTTCGCCGCTTCGAGAATGCCGTCTCACCGGGGTTTGACCCTGACTGCGACCTGCAACGCGTCGGCTGTGCGAATCAGACGACGATGTTGATGACCGAGTCGCTCGAGATCGGGGAGATGGTGGAGGGTGCCATGCGGGAGCGGTACGGCGTCGCGGCACTGCCGCAGGTGTTCCGGTCGTTCGACACCATTTGCAGCGCGACTCAGGAACGCCAGGATGCAGTGGTGGCGCTGCTCGAGGAAGCCCATTTGGATGTGATGGTGGTGATCGGGGGCTACAACAGCAGCAATACCTGCAATCTGGCCAAGATTTGCGCCGAGCGCTGCCCCACATTTCACATTGCCGAGGCCGACTGCCTGGTCTCGGCGGATCTAATTAGACATCGTCCGATTGGCGCCCCATCCACGGCCACCGTCGCCGAGGTTTCCGAGGCTGGCTGGCTCCCCCGATCGGGTTGCGTGGTGGTTGGGTTGACAGCGGGAGCATCCACCCCCAATAACGTGGTCGGCCAGGTGGTGGCCCGGCTCGAAGCCCTGGCGGCCTCGTAAACAGGGTTTTTGCATTGGGCGTAAGAACAAGCGTGAAGAATCAGAAATTTGCGGCGTGGAAGCTCGGTCGCCGATTCGCCCTCGGCGCCGTGACTTTAGCGCTCGTGGTGTGGGCAGCGGATCAGAGCGGGGCGACTGCGGCCAGCCGGGACGCCGAGCGGGTGCAGGCGCGTCAGTCCAGCCCCCCCAGTAGCCAGGCGGCGCCGGCCAAGCCGAACACACCGCATCCCCCTCAACGCCTTCCCTGGTGGAAGGACCTGGCCATCATCAAGGAAATCAGTCTGACGCCCGACCAGTCAACGAGAATTGACGCGATTTGGCGCAAGCGCGAGACCGACATGAAGTCGGCGCTGGCGGAGTACACCAGGCAGAAAGATGAACTGGACCGCTTGATGGCGGAACGAAAAGTGGGCGTCGACGTCATTGGCGTGCAGCACGATCGCGTCGAGGCGCAGCGAACGACCCTCAACAAGTCCCGGGCGATCGCGTTGTATCAGTCATCACTCATCCTGAGCGCGGAGCAGAATAGGGCGCTCAAAATCATTGGAGACCGGAATCGGCGCGAGCGGCGGTAGAGGGTTTCACAGGCAACAACCTTGAGCGGCCGTCCCTGGTGGCGGCTGCGCAGACGGAGCAGTACATGACGAAACAGATGGCGAACGTAGTGGTGTGGGCAGTGGTGGCAATGGCCGCGGTACCGGGCGTCGCGCAAGCAGGCAAGGCCGCGCAGGCCGTACCGGCGGCGCCGCAAACGGGAACGCCGGCCAGTGGCGTGCAGGTACAGACGCAAGACCGCTACGTGGTCGGAAAGGCGATGCCGCCCGAGACTCCGGGGACGCAACGCATGGAGTTGAGCCTGGAGCAGGCCATCGAGCGCGCGCTCGAAAAGAATCTCGACATCCAGACCGCGAAGCTCTCTCCGCAGATGCAGGATTACACGCTGGCGGCGGCGCGCGCGGCCTTCAAGCCGACACTGAACGCCAACGTTGGCTACAACAACGCGTCACAGCAGTCCACATCGCAGCTGGACGGCGGCGCGCGCACCACGACCAAGCGCGAATCCTTCGGTGCGTCGATGAGCCAGCGTATGAAGTGGCAGGGCGCGCAGGTGTCGTTCAACTTCAGCAATAACCGGACCTCGACCGACAACTCGTTCAGTACCCGCAATCCCAATTTCGGCTCGAACCTCACCCTCAACTACTCGCAGCCGCTTCTGGCGGGGCGCACCATCGACAACCAGCGGCTCAGCCTGCAGACCGGCGAGATCCAGCGGCACATCACGGACATCACGCTGCTGACGCAGATTGAGAACGTGAAGGCCCAGGTGCGCACGGCGTACTGGGCGCTGCGCCAGTCAATCGAAGCCATCGAGATCCAGCGCCGGTCACTGGAACTCTCCCGTCGGAATTTCGACGACAACAAAGTGAAGGTTGAAGTGGGCACGGTCGCCGAGATTGACCTCGTGCAGCTGGAGTCGCAGATTGCCAACGGCGAACAAAGCCTGCTGG
>JBKJJZ010000618.1:0-8263 GCA_046597705.1 Vicinamibacterales bacterium
GCCAGTTCCGCCAGTTCCGCCAGTTCCGCCAGTTCCGCCAGTTCCGCCAGTTCCGCCAGTTCCGCCAGTTCCGCCAGTTCCGCCAGTTCCCCATTACAATCGTCCCCCAATGTCCCGCGCCGCCCTGGCTTTGTCACTCGCGGCGCTGCTGTCATGGCCGCAGGTTCAGCCTGGTGGCTGGGAACTGGTCGTCCTAGGTCGCGCGCAGGACGCTGGCATTCCGCAACTTGGCTGCACGCAGGCGGCGTGCGTGGATCGCCGGGAGGGCCGCAAGCCTGTGGAACGCGTCGCGAGCCTGGGACTTCGCCATACGCGAACGGGCCGGTCCTTCTTGTTCGACGCCACGCCGGACATGCCGGCACAACTTCACATGCTCACGGGTGGCCGCGTGCCCGACGGTATCTTCCTGACCCACGCGCACATTGGCCACTACACGGGTTTGATGTATTTGGGACGCGAGTCGATCAGCGCATCGAAGGTGCCGGTGTATGGCACGTCGCGGATGGCGTCGTATCTCGGTTCGAACGGACCCTGGAGCCAGCTCGTGTCACTTGGCAACATCGCACTGCGGCCGCTGATGGTTGATCAGCGGGTGGACCTGGGTGACGGACTCCGCGTGACCGCGTTCCAGGTTCCGCACCGCGATGAGTTCACGGACACGGTGGGCTACCTGATTGAAGGGCCGAACAAAAGGGCGCTGTTCATTCCGGACATCGACCAGTGGTCGAAGTGGAACCGCGACATCCGGGCGCTGGCTGAGACGGTTGACTACGCGTTTCTCGACGGCACGTTCGCCTCGGCGGGGGAGATACCCGGCCGCTCGATCGCCGACATCCCACATCCGCCGATGAGCGACACCAGGGCGCGACTCAAAGGCGCACGGGCCCAGTTGTGGTTCATCCACTTGAACCACACCAACCCAGAGCTGGATTCCCGTGATGTCGCGAGAATGGGCACCAGATTCGCGATGTAGCCGATTCCGCCAGTTCCCCAGTTCCCCAGTTCCCCAGTTCCCCAGTTCCCCAGTTCCCCAGTTCCGCCAGTTCCTCACCCAATCTGCTACGATCAGTCGTTCGTGGCGTAGCTTTCGATCCTGGGAGGATTTGATGAAGAAGCTTTCTGTCGGTGTGTTGGGTATGGCGATGGCCGCGGCGATGGCGTTGCCGGCGTATGCGGCGGATCCGGTCAAGGTGACGGGCGAGCTGATCGACGTGATGTGCGGCGGCACGAAGAAGTCCGGTGACGACCACAAGGCGTGCGCCGAGAGCTGCGCGAAGCGCGGCGAACCGGTTGCGGTGTTTGCGAAGGATGGCATGTACACCATCACGGGCAAGCTGACCGCGGAGAAGAACGCGAAGCTCATCGAGTTCATGGCCAAACAGGTCACGGTGACCGGTGAAGTGACCACGGACAAGGACGGCAAGATGTCGATTGCCGCCGAGTCCATCGTGATCGCCAAGAAGTAAGGCGCCAACGGTGCAGAGATCGAGGATCGGGAATCTGCCGTCGAGGCCCTCCCGATCCTCGAACCACGTCAGTTCCGCCAGTTTCTACCTTCGCTCCTGCGGAGCTACGGCGGACGAGCCGCCAGTTCCGCCAGTCTAATGAGCTTCTTGCCACGCGTTATCATCCTCGTCGCCTGTGTCGCGGCTGCGCCCATCATCAGCGCCCAGCCCGGACCTCCTCTCACCGCAACACTCACACCGCTCACCGAAACGAACGTTCTTCGCGCGGGCACCAGCGTGCGGCTGGCGATGCGAGTCCAGCTTTCGCCCGAGTTGCACGTCCAGTCGAACGTGCCGAGCGACCCAGGGTTCATCGCCACCGTGCTGACCGTGGATCCGCCTTCGGGCGTGACGGTGGACGAACTGGTGTATCCCTCCGCGACGGACCTGAAGCAGTTCGGCCTCGAAGAGCCTTTGAAGGTGTACGGCCACGATTTCGTGATCGGTGTGCGCATGACGCTCGCACCAACCGTGGAGCCGGGCACGGTCGTCATCGGTGCGCGGCTTCGATATCAGGCGTGCAATGACCGCGTCTGCTTTCGCCCGATCACGGCTGCCGAGCCGTGGGTCGTCAAGATCGTTGCGAAGAACGCGCCCGTCACGCCGCAGCACGCGGATGTGTTCAAGGCCATCGCGTTCGGCAAGGGCATCAAGCCGCCGCCCCGCACTGAAGAAACGGCAATGAGCCCGACACCTGCGCCGGCCGAGACGTCGAGTGACGGCCTGGCAGAGCTCGATCGATTCACCGTGCAACTCACCGCCGGTGGTTACCTCAACGAAGAAGAATTTCTCACGTTCATCACCAACGCGGAGTCCGGCGCCACGCCGAAGGGTTTGTTCGATGGACGCGGTCCGATCGCGATTTTTCTGCTTGTTCTCCTCGGCGGTCTTGCGCTGAACCTCACGCCATGCGTTTTGCCGATGATTCCGATTAACCTCGCGATCATCGGCGCCGGTGCCCGGGCCGGCTCCCGCCAGCGCGGGTTTGTGCTCGGCGCCAGCTACGGTGCGGCGATGGCCGTCGTGTATGGCGTGCTCGGCCTCGTGGTCATTCTGACCGCCGGCACGTTCGGCACCATCAACGCATCGCCGTGGTTCAACGCCGCCATCGCCGTGTTATTCGTCGTCCTCGGACTGGCGATGTTCGATGTGCTGGTGATCGATTTCTCGAAGTTCTCCAGTGCGTTCAAGCCCGATGCGAAGAAGCAGGGCAGCGTGGCTCTGGCATTCACCATGGGCGGCGTGGCCGCGCTGCTGGCGGGTGCGTGCGTGGCGCCGGTGGTGATTCAAGTGGTGCTCTTTGCCAGCGATATGTACGCCGGGGGTAATCGTGTCGCGTTGGTGCTGCCGTTTGCCCTCGGGCTTGGAATGGCGATTCCGTGGCCCCTCGCCGGAGCCGGCATGGCCGCACTGCCAAAGCCAGGCATGTGGATGGTACGCGTCAAACAACTCTTCGGAATCATGATCCTGGCGATGGCCCTCTATTACGGCTATCTCGCCTACACGCTCTTTGATAATCGGCGCGTGGGCGCGGGAGAGGTATCCTCCAGCGTCGCCGAGATGCTGGCCAGTGGTTGGCACCCGTCGCTTGCGGCCGGGCTGGCCCAGGCGGAGCGCGATCGCAAACCCGTCCTGCTCGATCTGTGGGCCACCTGGTGCAAGAACTGCCTGACGATGGATAAGACGACCTTGAAGTCGGCCGCGGTGACGAAGGCGCTTGATGGCTACGTCAAGATCAAGGTGCAGGCGGAGAACCCCGACGACGCGACTACGGCAGCGCTCATGAAACGGCTGGGCGCGGTCGGCCTGCCGGCCTATGCGATTCTGCAAGTCAGGAACTGACGGCTTGTCCGCCGTAGCTCCGCAGGAGCGAAGGTGGAAACTGGGGAACTGAGAAAAATCAAATGACTGAATGGCGAAATCTGCTGGCACGCGTGATTCTTGTGTTCCTGATATCGGCTACGCCGGTTCTGGCGCAGACGATCGCATCCGACGGTGTGCCGGTGAATGCGGCTGGCGACCCGCAGTACTCCACGTTCTCGCTGTGTGCGATTGATCCGGCCACCGGTCAATCCGGCGCGGCGGTGACCACGCGGGTGCCGTTTGTCGGTCGCGCGGTGCCGCATGTGAGGGCGGGCGTGGGAGCCGTGTGCACGCAGGCCTCCACCATGGTGGAGTTCGGGGCGCGCGGGCTGGACCTCATCGAGAAAGGCGTGGAGCCTGCGGAAATTATCAAGCAGTTGCTCGCTCCTGATGAGGGGCGCGAAACACGACAGGTCGGCGTCATCGACATGAAGGGCAGAACCGCCGCCCACACCGGCACTCGCAACAGCGCATGGGCCGGCAGCAAGCAGGGCCTCAACTACACCGTGCAGGCCAACATCATGGTGGGCCCGGAGGTCATCGAGGCCGTGGGCGCGAGCTTCGAATCCACGGCCGGCACGGGAATGCCGCTGGCCGAGCGCATGATCCTTGCGCTCGAAGCCGGGTACGCGAAGGGCGGCGACAAGCGGTGGGGCCTTCTCCAGTCGGCGGCCATCAAGGTGGCGGATCCCAATGTTGCAGGCCGCGGAGGCGATCACATCGCGCTGGCAATTGAAGTGGGCGAACACGCCACGCCGGTCGCCGAGATGAAACGCATCTATCTCACCACCGCGCGGCGCCTGGGCTACCGGGATTTCTCACGCGTCGAGGGCGCGGACGTCCTCGAGCTGAAGCGCATGCTGCACACGCTCGGATTCTGGCGTCCCACACTCGCGGCGTTTCCCGAAGGCGCCGCCGCCCGCGACCTCAGTGTGTTTGACGATGAAGCGATCGCGGCCGTGGACAAATTCCGCGCCGACAACGGCCTGGTGTATCAAGGCAATCCGCCGGGACTCGTCGACGCGCGTCTGGTGGAGGCACTGCGCGCCGCCTACTTCAAGAAGAAAAAAGGCGGCTAAGGGGAAACGTAGGGCGTCCCTTCAGGGGGCGCCAATTGGCGGGGCTGAAGCCCCGCCCTACGTTTGTTTCTTGTAGAACGCGCTCTGCAGCTCTTCGATCAGCCGCTTCATCTCGATGGCATCGCCCTTGCTGTGCCCATGGCAGACGACGGGATTGTGCCCGCCGGTGGTTTCGATGAACACGTCCGAGAACATGATGTTCGTGTCGATCTTGATCGACGCGACGTGCGACATGTGGATGGACTCTTCGAGCTTCCCGATCCATTGGGGCGTAAAGTGCGTCACGCTGGCGGGAGTAATGACCACCTGCGTCGGAAAGAGCCGGTTGCCCCGGCTCAGCCGGCTGGCGCGGAACACGTGCTCGCCAGGCAGAGGCCGTCCCTTCCATGCGATATACCAGGTCACCAGCACGGCCACGGCCACGGCGACCGCAATCGTGATGTAAAAGGTGTTCATGCCGTTCGTGGTCGATAAAGTATCCATGCTGTGTCCCGGGTATTTTACGCATAATGAGCGCGTGATTCGTCCCCGACTGACATTGCTCCTGCCCGCCCTCTGCGCCCTGGCCGCCTGCACCACGCGCGGACCGGTGGACGTTGTGGAATTGAGCGCCCAGGACGCGCAGGTGGCCATGACCGCCGGCACCCTGTCGTCGCGAACCCTGACTCGCTCCTATCTGGAACGCATTGCCCGAATAGACGATGGCGGGCCGATGTTGAACGCGGTGATCGAGATTAACCCGGACGCGATGAAGCAGGCCGAGGCGATGGACGCCGAGCGCGCCGCGGGCAAGGTTCGCAGTGGACTGCACGGCATTCCGGTGCTGGTGAAGGACAACATCGATATCGCAGGTCTCGTCAACTCGGCCGGTTCGTTGGCTCTGGCCGCGCATCGGCCGGCTGCCGATGCATTTGTCATTGCCAGGCTGCGCGAGGCGGGCGTGGTCATTCTCGGCAAGACGAATCTCAGCGAGTGGGCGAACTTCAGATCGACCCGATCCACATCAGGGTGGAGTTCGCGGGGCGGCCAGACGAAGAATCCGTACGCGCTCGACCGCAACCCGTGCGGGTCCAGCTCCGGCACCGGATCGGCGATCGCGGCCAGCCTCGGCGCCATCGGAATCGGCACCGAAACAGACGGCAGCATCATCTGCCCCTCGGCCGTGAGCGGCCTCGTCGGATTGAAACCCACGGTGGGACTGGTGAGCCGAAACGGCATCATCCCGATTTCCATTTCGCAGGACACGGCCGGCCCGATGGGCCGCACGGTTACGGACGTGGCGATGCTCCTCAACGCGATGGCGGCGGTTGACACGAGTGACCCGGCCGGCTCCGCATCCTCCGGCCATCGTCCTGCCGACTACACCGACTTCCTCTTGACGGATGCGCTCCACGGTAAGCGAGTGGGCGTGCTTCGTCAGGCGATGGGATTCCACCCCGGCGTGGATGACGTGATGGCCGCGGCCATCGACGCGGTCCGCAGGGCAGGCGCCGAGATTATAGACGTGAAGATCGCGACCTACGACCAGTGGAACGATCCGGAACTGGAAGTGTTGCTCTATGAGTTCAAGGACGGCCTGAACACGTACCTGAAGAAGTCCGGCGCGCCACTCACGTCACTCGAAGGGCTGATTGCCTGGAATACGGCACATGCGGGCGAAGCGATGCCGTTCTTCGGCCAGGAGATGTTCGAGAGGGCCCAGGCCAAGGGACCGTTGACCGATGAAGCCTACCGGAAGGCGCGCGACGACGCGCGGCGGCTTGCCGGGCAGGATGGGCTGCTGGCCTCCATGGAGCAGTTGAAGCTCGACGCCGTCATTGCGCCAAGCATGTCACCGGCGTGGACGACCGATCATGTGCTGGGCGACCATTTCGTGGGGGCGGGATACGGGGTGGCGGCTGTGGCTGGGACGCCCAGTGTCACCGTCCCGGCCGGTCAAATCGATGGCCTCCCCGTGGGCATCACGTGGATGGGCAGGGCCTGGAGCGAAGCCGAGTTGATCAGCTTCTCCTACGCGTTCGAGCAGGCGACACAGGCGCGTTATGCGCCCCTTTACCAACGTCGTTGAAGTGAGTTGCGCCGTGACAAACACCCTGAGTCTCTCTCTCCGATTGGCCGTCGCCATGATCGTCGCGATGGCGAGCGTCTCCTCCATGCAAGCCATCGTGCAGCTGCCAACGCGACTGTGGGTCGAGGCGACCGCCACGCTCATCGGCGATACCGCGAACTGGACGAACAAGGTCGAGATCGCGGACATCAACGGCGACGGGCGTCTCGATCTGTTGTTCGCGAACGGCGGCAACTACTCCGAGCCTGGCCCCCCCGAAGCAAACGTCGCGTTCATCAATCGAGGCCCGGGGCAGCGCTTCGAGAACGTGAGCGCGAAGGTCTTTGGTCCCACGCCTGACATCGCTCGAGTCATCAAGGCGCGCGATATCAACGGCGACGGGATCACCGACATCGTGGTGGGCACCACCTATCAGACGCAGAGCCGGTTGTATCTGGGCACCGGGGGCGGGGCGTTTCAGGAAGTGACGGCCACGCACTTGCCGCAGACCCTGGCCAGCATTGGTGACCTGGAGATTGGCGACGTGGATCTCGACGGCGACATGGACATGGTCCTGGCGGACTGGGGGCCCGGCAACAACATGACGAATGAGGGCGGCCGCACTCGGCTGTGGCTCAACGATGGAAGCGGGCACTTCTCCGACGCGACGGTTGTCCAGATGCCGCCAGCCCTCGTGCGCTTCTCGTGGGATCTCGAACTTGCGGACGTGGACAATGACGCGGACCTCGATGTCCTCGTCTCGTGCAAGCGATGCACGGGCGGTTACCTGTTCCGCAACGACGGCAAGGGCAAGTTCACCGATTCTCCCTCCTTGCCGCAGTACACCAACAACTACGAGTACGAGTTGATGGATCTGGACGCCGACGGCTTCCTCGACATCGTCACGATCAACGACGGAGAGATTGTCAAAGAGGGAGGGTCGAACCGGCGGGAGCACGTCTTCCGGAACGACGGCAAGGGCCGGTTCCGCGACGCGACCGCCCAATGGTGGCTGCCGAGCGAGAACATCGGCGAAGACGACAACATGGTGGCGTTCCTCGATTTCGATTCCGACGGCGACGCGGATTTTGTGATCGGGTCATTGAGCGGTCCCGATCGGCTGATGATGAATGACGGGAAAGGCCACCTGACTGTGGCGTCCGATGTGTTTGTCGGCGCCGAGACGCCGGGCACGCTTGGGCTTGCGCTTGGTGATCTCGACGGCGACGGTCGCATGGACGTCGTGCAGGCGCAGGGTGAACATCCCACGGCGATTCAGGAGCGCATTCACCTCGGCACGGGCTTGAAGCCGGACACGGCGCCGCCCGTGATTTCCGTCGTAACGTCGGTGCCGTCAGCGACGGCAGGCCGGACCATCGTGCGTGCACGGGTGCACGATCACAAGAGTCCGACGTTGCCCACCGAGTGGAAGCGGGTCGTCGTGGAATGGACCTCCGCAGCAGGCCCGCAGACCACTGCCATGCGCTGGTATGGCGAATACTTGTGGACCGCTGAGTTGCCGGCCGCGATGGCGGCAGGCTCGACCTACCGCGTGTGCGCGACTGACGCCGCCGGGAATGGGGCGTGTTCGACCTCCGTGTCGAACGTAGGGCGTGGCTTTAGCCGCGCCAATTTTGATTCGGCGCCCCTAACACTACTTTGTCAGGTTCCCTGTGGAATTGAGGACTGAGGATTGAGGGATGAGGATCGGGATTGCACGCATTGCCGATGGCGGATTGCCGATCGGATAGACGGATTGACGAGGCGGC
>JBKJJZ010000036.1:0-7121 GCA_046597705.1 Vicinamibacterales bacterium
CCCAGTTCCCCAGTTCCCCAGTTCCCCAGTTCCCCAGTTCCTCAGTTCCTCAGTTCCTCAGTTCCTCATCAACCTAATCGTGTGCATGAGAACGTCGCGGCAGACGTCAACATCCGCAAGGTTCACGTATTCCTCCACGCTGTGAAGCCCCGCGCCTCCCGGCCCGAAAAGCACCGAAGGAATACCCGCGCCGGCCAGAATCGCCGCGTCGGTCCAGAACGACATGCCGCAAGGCGCCGCCGAAAGGCCGCGCGCCTCCAGTGCCGCCCCCAGTGCAACGGGCAGCGGCGCTTTGGGATCAAGTCGATACGACGGCCTCGACGTCATCAGCCGAGAATCGCCTCGAAAGCCGTGGTCGGCCGTGTGCAACGCCTCCAGAATCACATTCATCTCCCTGATGATGACGCTGTCCTCTTCGCCTGAAACGGTTCGCCGTTCCATCTGGAGGACGCAGCGATCGGGATACACGCTCAGTTCCCGACCGCCGCTGATGATCGAGGCATGAAGCGACGCTGTGCCTTGGTATTCCGATGGAGGCCGCGTCTGAAGCTCGCGATCCTTCGCGTCGAGTTCCAGGAGCACGCGGGCCATGTCCACAATCGCGTCGCGGCCCTCTCGAGGACGACTCCCATGGGCTGCGCGGCCGGTGGTCGTCACTTCAATCCACGCAAACCCCTTGTGCCCCACGGCCATCGTGAGGTCCGTCGGTTCGGTCACGATGGCCGCGTCGGCGGTCCACTCCTGGACCAGCGCATCTGCCCCCAGGCTCTCGTACTCCTCGTCGGCCACGCAGGCCACAATCAGCCGGCCGCGTTTCCAGTCACGCGCCAGTTCGACGGCGGCCGCGATCATCGCCGCCACGCCGCCCTTCATGTCCTGCGCACCACGCGCGTACAGCCGGCCGTCAGCCACTCGAGGCGTGAACGGATTCGTCATGCCCTCCACGCCGACCGTGTCGAGGTGTCCGCACAACATGATGGCCGGACCGGGTTCGCGGCCTTCGAGGACGCCCACCACGTTCGGCCGTCCGGGCGCCGCCTCCTGGAAGACCACGTCCAGCCCCCCGGCTCTCATGGCTTGCGCGGCAACCTCCGCCACGGCGGCTTCGCCCGGCGCGCCCGGCACCAGCGATGGATTCATCGAGTTGACGGACACAAGGTCGCGCAGCAGGGACAGGGTGTTCATCGCAGGGGGCATGATCTCAGATCGGGCAAAGTATTAACATCGCTAGTCAATCCGCAATCCGCAATCCGCAATCCGCAATCCGCAATCCTCAATCCTCAATTCCTATGCCCTCTCCTCCCTCACTCGCCGTCGCCATCGCGCACGCGGTTCGCGCCCGTGGCGGACGCGCGCTCATCGTGGGCGGATGGGTCCGGGATCGGCGGCTCGGTCGAGAAGCCAAGGACCTGGACCTGGAGGTGTTCGGCATCGCGCCGGATGCGCTCAAGACGATGCTCGAGGCGTTTGGGGACGTCAATTCCGTCGGGGAGAGTTTCACGGTCTACAAAGTGGCGGAGCTCGACGTCTCGCTGCCTCGTCGAGACTCGAAGGTGGGCCGCGGCCACAAGGGGTTTGTGGTCGAAGGCGACCCGGCGATGTCGGTCAAGGAAGCCGCGCGCCGCCGCGACTTCACGGTCAATGCGATGTCGCTGGACCCACTCACCGACGAGCTCATCGATCCCTGGAACGGCGCCGCCGACCTGGACCAACGCATCCTTCGCGCGGTGGACCACACCACCTTCGCGGAAGACAGCCTTCGGGTGCTGCGAGCCCTGCAGTTTGCGGCTCGCTTCGATCTGACGGTGGAGGAAGGAACGAAGGCTCTATGCCGCAGTCTTCCGCTCGACGATCTGCCTGCCGAGCGCGTCTGGGGCGAAGTGGAAAAGCTGCTGTTGCGCGCGGACCGGCCGTCCGTAGGTCTTGCGCTCGCGATGGAACTCGGAGTGATCAACAAACTGTGGCCGGAGCTGCTGGCACTGAGTGGGTGCGAGCAGGAGTTCGAATGGCATCCCGAAGGCGACGTGTGGGTGCACACGCTGATGGTGGTGGACGAAGCGAGGAAGCGCATCCACGATCTGGACCACCCGCGCGCGGTGGTCATGATGCTGAGCGCGCTGTGTCACGACATGGGCAAACCGCTCACGACGAAATTCGAGGACGGCCGCATTCGCTCGAAGGGCCACGAAGAAGCGGGAGTGGTGCCGGCCACGGCGTTCCTCGATCGACTCAACGTCCACACGATCGGCGGTTACGATGTGCGGCACACGGTGCTGGGCATCGTGGCGCAGCACCTGAAACCGTCGATGTTCTTCAAGTCACCCACGCCCGTGGGAGACGGCGCGTTCAGGCGGCTGGCTCAGAAGGTCGATCCCGAGTTGCTGGCACGTTTTGCCAAAGCCGACTGTCACGGCCGCTCGGGCACATTCGATTGCGAGGCAATGGATTGGTTCCTGGAGCGCGCCCGCGCACTGGGAGTGGAACATCAGCCACCGGCGCCGTTCCTGTTGGGCCGTCACGTCCTGGAACTGGGCGTGGCACCGGGGCCGGCGGTCGGCGTGTTGCTGAAAGCTGTGTATGAACAACAGCTCGACGGCGATATTACCAACCTCGACGAGGCGCGAGCAGCACTCAGGCAAATGATCGACGCCGACAACTAGAGCAGTTTCGCACCAATTCACGGCGCCCCTGAAGGGACGCCCTACGTGTCGCTCTAGCGGCGCCGCTCCTTCGGTTCCGCGCTTCCTCAGAGGGAAATCGCGGCGACCGGGAGCGGGTTTGTGCTGGTGTTGTCGCCGGTGATCACGCGCCGAAGGTAACCGGCCTGGCCGAGATGGAACGCGAGATGCGCGGCCAGGTGCACCAGGAATGTGGCCGTGTTCAGCGTCTTGCCCGCCAGCTGCATGGAATAATCGGCCGCCATCGTCTCGTCGGTGAGCTCAGGCAGCGTGGCCTTGATGACGTCGATCGTGGCGTTGAGTTGCGCCACGAGGCTGGCGCGCGTGCCCTCGCGCTGGCCGAATTCCAGCTCACGATTGCGAACGTAGGGCTGGCCGCCGAGCACCCGTCCCACAAAATCCTGGAGGTTGCCGCACACATGAAGAGCGAGGTTGCCGGCCGAGTTCGTGACGCCGCGCCGGGTGTGCCAGACGCTGTCGTCACTGGGAAACGCTTCAATTTCCCGGATGAAGGTCTGGAGTTCGCGAACGATCTGGGTCTCGAGAATGGAGGAAAGAGATGGCATGGAGAGATGATAATCGGTTCGAGGTTCGAGGTTCGAGGTTCGAGGAGAATGGCTGAGTGACGAAGGGGGATGACGAAGTCTCAGGGCTGTACAGGCTGCCGCTCGGCGAATTCACCGCGGCGCGCAATGCGCTGGCGAAGAAACTGGGGCCGGACGGTGGTGACGTTCGGACGCTCGAAAAGCCGAATGTGGCGGCCTGGGCCGTCAACCAGCTCTACTGGCAACGCCGTGCGACTTATGACGCGCTGATTCGCGCCGCGCAGGCGATGCGCACGGCGCACACGCAAATGCTGTCGGGCCGCAAGGCCGACGTCCCTCAAGCCGACACTGCGCATCGGGACGCCATTCGCGCGGCGACCCAGGCCATTCGCGAACTGGCACAAGCCGGGGGCGAGGCACTCTCGGCCAGCACGATGGATGCCGTGGCCGAAACGTTGCGCTCCCTTCCGTCTGCCGAGGTACCCGGGCGACTGACCAGGCCGCTGGCACCGATGGGCTTTGGCGCGCTGCTCGGCATAGGAGTAAGTCCATCGCCGGCCGGAGCCCGGGAGACCAGGGGCTTGCCCGCCGTAGCGCGGAGCGCGAAGGTGGGTCCAGGGTCCGTCAAGAACACGGCGGCCGAACGCGCGGCGGCAAAGAAGGAAGCCGCTGAAAGCGCGAAGCGACGCAAGGAGTTGGAAAAGGTGCTGCGCGCGGCGGAAGCGTCGGAGCGTGATGCGGAGGCGGCGCTTGCGGAGGCACGCAAATCGGTCGCGAAAGTCGAACGCGACTACGCCGCCACGCGCGATCGACTGCAGTTCCTGGAGAAGCAGCGGATGGACCTGGAAGGGGAAGCGCAAAAACGTTCGCGCGCCCTCAACGAAGCCGCGAACGCGCGGACTCAAGCGGCACATGATCTCCGAGGATTCACATGACGTACTTGGCGCCCCTAAAGGGACGCCCTACGTACCGTACGGAAAGGAGTACGTAGGGCGTCCCTTCAGGGGCGCCAATTGGCGCGGCTGAAGCCACGCCCTACGTGCTTATCCGCGTGACCCGCCCTTCGATCGTCTGCTCTCCAATCACGATGTACAGATCGCGGTCGGTGACCGCGACCGAAAACGTCATGCGGCGGTCAAGCGCGGCGACCATCGCGTCAAGTAACGCGCGATCGATGCGATACAGCTCAAGCGCCTCGATTCGATGAATGCGTTCGTTCGCCCAGAGCCGAAGCATCTGCGTCGGATCTTTATGCGAATACACCACGACGCGCGCCGCAGCCTTCCCGGCTTTGTGCACGCGCGACGCATCCGGCGCGCCGATGTCAATCCACGTCTTGATCGTGCCCGTCATGTCGCGCACGGCGATGGTGGGTTCATCGGGGTCCGAGATCCCCTTCGAGAACGTGATGCCGTCGGCGTATTCCAGGCAATACGCGAGCACGCGTGTCACCAGGTAGTCCTCGGACTCGGATGGATGACGAGCCACTCGCAGGTCGAGGTGCTCATAGACGCCGCGATCGCTGTCAGCCAGATCGATCCCGAAGTTGTAGATGGTGGATGTTTGCGCCATTAGCGGCGCGGCCCTGACCGGCCGTCGTCGCCCGCGTCGGGAGTGCCGTCAGCATGTTCCGGATCCGTCGCTTCGGCGCGGCCCTCGGCAATGATTTCGATCGCGCGCCGTTTTTCTTCATGCATCATGTCGAATACCGCACCGGCGGCGCCGGGGCCAGGGCCAGACCGCACCCTCCGGCCGTCGGCGCCCTTGCGCCCGCGCAGGCGCCACATCAGAAAAATGACGAAGCCCACCGACGCGGTCGCAAGCGCCAGGGAAAACATCGTGTCAGCAGTCATTGCGGTGTCCGAGGTCAAGAGTAACGCCAAACATGCAGTACGCTTGCGGCATGTCCCGAGAGACTGTCCGCCTGATACGGACCGTTGCCGTGCTGGCGCCCATCGTCATCCTGCTGTTGGTCAGTCCCGTGACTGCGCAGGTGGCAACCCCTACACCCACACCAACGCCGACGCCGGCCGTCCAGGCGGTCGAGCCCTTGAAGGTGGCGCCACTTCCCTACTTCGTCCTCGACCTGCGGGGCGGGTTTGCGTCGCTCGGTTCGGACACGACGACCGCCGCGGCCCTTGGCGTGGTCGCGGAAGATATGCCGAGCCGCGCGAAGACCGTCATCGTGGGCGCGCATCTGTATCCCTTCCGGCGAGGGGGCTTCAAGCTTGGAATTGGCGCCGAAGCGATTCGCGGAGTGAGTTCGAATCAGCGGCTGGACTCAGCGGGCAAAGGCACGGGCCCCGTGATCCGACGCCGGCTCGAGGGATTTTCGGGCCAGTTCTCGCTCAACTTTGGCAAGGGAAAGGGCTGGAGTTACGTCACCGTGGGTGGCGGCCCAATGAAGTTCGAGTCGTATCTCGACCAGGCCAAGCCAACCCGCGCAGGCACCACGACCCTGAACTACGGGGGTGGCGCCCGGTGGTTCACCAGTGGCCGTCTGGCCGTGACCGTGGACCTGCGGTTTTATCTGACCCGGCCCGCCGATGCCACGTTTGATGCTGCCGGCCGCGTGCGCAAACGCGTGACCCTCCTGTCAGCCGGAATCTCCCTCAAGTAGCCGTGCGGCGCCCCTGAAGGGACGCCCTACGTCAGTCCGTGCGGCGCTTCGGTACGTAGGGCGTCCCTTTAGGGGCGCCGCACGGGCTTCGGCTATACTTGAACGGTTGAAAGGACTGCGAATTTGAGCAAGGACGATCTCATTGATGTCCAGGGCACCGTGGTCGCCGTGCATAGCGGCGGCCTTTATCGCGTGCAAGTGGACTCCGGCCACGAAGTATTGGCCCAGTTGAGCGGCAGGATGCGCCGCTTCCGCATTAAGGTTGTCCCGGGCGATCGGGTGACCGTGGGTGTCTCACCCTACGACCCTGTCAGGGGCATCATCACCTTCCGGGCTCGCTAGCTTGTCGGCTTAGAAGCGTCGCACAGACCGCATTGACCACACACTCACAAGCTCCCAAGCCACATCGGCGCAGACGAAGCGGTGAAGGGGGTGGCGGCCCCGTTCGCACAGGCAGCCGTGCCACTGCCAGGCCGCGGGCATCGTCAACCTCGCGCGTTTCCGAAACGTTCGATCCGGCCCCGGTCCCCTTTACTTCACTCATCTCCGAACCGGCCGTACTCGACGCGCTGGCACAACGCGGGTTTGTGCAGACCACGCCGATTCAAAGCGCCGTCCTGCCGTACGCCCTCACGGGCCGCGGCGTGATTGGTTGCGCTGAGACTGGGACGGGCAAGACAGCCGCGTACCTTCTGCCCATCCTCGTGAAGCTGATGGCGGCAGGCCACAAGGGTTCGCACAACACCATCCGCGCTTTGATCCTGGCGCCCACGCGCGAACTTGCCACCCAGATTGACGACGAGATTCAAGGGTTTGCGTATCACGCGCCCGTTGCCAGCGTCGCTGTCTACGGCGGCGTCCCGATGGAACCGCAGGAGCGCGCGCTTAAGGCCGGTGTTGACATCGTTGTGGCCACACCAGGGCGATTGCTCGACCACATGCGAAGCAACGTGGGCGACTTCTCCAAGGTGGAAGTCTTCGTGCTCGACGAAGCCGACCGCATGATGGACATGGGCTTCTGGCCCGACGTCCGTCGCATCGCCGAGATCATGCCGGCCACTTCGAATCGCCAAACCATGCTTTTCTCGGCGACGATGCCGGAAGAGGTGATGCGGTTTGCGGATGAACTCTCACCGGACTCGGCGTTCATCCAGGTGGGATCGAGCCGCGGTCCGGCGGCCACCATCACGCACGAGGCGCGCATCGTTTCCGCGCGCGAGAAGCCGGCGGTGCTGGCGCGGCAGTTGCGGCGGGAACGGGGCACGGCCATCGTCTTCG
>JBKJJZ010000131.1:0-4696 GCA_046597705.1 Vicinamibacterales bacterium
CCGGCCGCCCGGGCGCAGTAGACGTGCCAGTTCGGCGACCGTCGCTTCGGTCTCGGCAAAGTGCTCGATGGTGCCCATCGAATAGATCACGTCGAAGGACCCATCGCAGAACGGAAGGCGGCGAACGTCGGTTACCACCGGGCTGAGCGCGCCGCCGGCAAACGCGTGACGCGCCTGCCGGGCGATGGGCTCCGAGATGTCGATGCCATAGACGCGCGCGCCCTGGTCCGCCACCCAGAGCAGGATGCGCGTGTTCTTTGCCTCATCCCAGAGATCGGTCTTGAGCAGATCCTGATCCGCCAGTGAGGGAACGGCTTCGGCAATCAACCGCTTCTCGCTCTCGAAGTAGTACGCGGTCGACGCAGCACCGGTCAGTGATGGGAAAGACTCGCCCACGTCGTGCCAGAACCGGTGATACCCCGGGTCACCGACGTGCGTGCCCCGGCCGGACCTCCAGAGCGCGAGGGCGATACCCACCGGGCCGGCAATCGCAAACCCGCGCACCACCAGCGCGTGCGGTTCGATTGCCCACCACGCGGCCAACGCGCCGAATGCGCAAAGGAATCCCAACTGTAGTCCGGCGAGCAGACCAATCGCCGTGCCAAGACTGCGCCAGCGCTTCCCGCCCGTGAGCGCTTGCCACAGGCCGGTCAGAAGCCCAAGCTGGAACGACGGCAGCAGGGCCATGGCGCCCTGCAGATCCCCCGCCGGCGTCAGCGACGTCATCGTCCAGGACGCAACGGCGTGAACGGCCTCAGCACCCATGAGCAGGAGCCATGTGTATTCCGGTCCGGCAACGGCCCCGACGGCCACCCCCACGCCAAGTGCCGCGATCGACCGCGCCGACGCGCGTCCGGCAGACCCGGCCCGCAGGGCAAGATGCACGGCGCCGACGATGAGGACCGCACCGGCGACTAGTTGATAGAACCCGTGCACCAACACGACCGGCGCGTGCGCGATGGTGGGTGGAAGGGCCAGAGCCAGCAGGCGCGCCACGCCAAGCACGAAAAACAGGAGTGGCGCCACGCCGTGCGCCCAGGCACGCCGCCGCCGTGACAACGGGACGGCGAACACCGCGGCGACGTACACCGGCAGCATTGGCGTGAACAGGCATTCCGGAGTGACTTGGAATGCGCCCCGTGTCGTGGTCACGACATTGCCGGTGGCCTGCACCTGGGCGCCGAGCGTGCTCAGCACGGAGGCGCCCGCCGATGCCGTGAGGACACCGGCCTGGAGCAGCAGGCTGCTCGAGAGCGCCCACGGCGCGGCAAAGGCATAAACGATCAGGCAGGCTGCCGCAGTCAGTGCGAACAGCCTCCAGCGACCCCTGACTTCCATGCTGCGATGCTCGCGGGCACGGCTCCAGACGAATACGAACAACACGGCGGCGAATGTCAGGACTGCAGGCCAGATGTAGAGATGGAAGAGATTGAGGGTCGCGGGCGCGGATGCCATGGCATATAGCGACGCGATTCGGATGGCGTTGAGCACCAGAATCATGCCGACGCCCACGACCGCGCCGGCAATTCGGCGCGGCCACGCAATGGGGTACGCGAGCAGCACGCCGGCACAAAGCGCCATCACATCCGCGCCGCTGCAGCTCGAATTCACCACAATGCCCGGGTTCGGTGTCGTCCCGTACCAGAAGACGACCGTCTTCTGGAACTCGACGAGTGTGTCAATCAGGTGTTGATCGATCCATCCCACCCGAATGAGACCGAACAGACCGAGGCTCCACATCGTCGCGCGCGCGAGGAACGCGGGGATGGATGGATCGTCCATCGCGCGATCGATGGGCTCATTGAGGTGCATCAGGCGGACGTCCAATCCACAAGCGGCGACGGAATGACACGGTCAGTTCCCGCGTGTCCGCTGGCCGGCTATCAGCAGCCGGTCAACGCGGAGGCCTTTTGGCGTTGATGATGGCGTCCCGCTACGCCGCCTCGACCGCGGCATGCGCGCGCCGGCGCAGAGTGAAGACAAGCGTGCCCACAAGTGTGAGGGTCAGGATCAGGAAGAACCCGTCGGGCATCGTCGGCACCGGAATCGGCGAAGCGGTGGCCGACAGAAACTGGACACGGAACGCCGTTGGATTGCCGCCGTTGTTGGCGCCCACCTCAATCGAGTTCATCCCCGCGACGAACCCCGAGTTCAGCGTGAAGTTGGTCAGTGTCCCGAAGCCGGCAAATCCCTGCGTGGCCGCATTGGGTCCACCGTTGACCCTGATAAATCCATCGTTGTCGGTGCCGAACTGGCCGGTGATGATCACGGTCGCAGGACTTACACCGGTCAGGTCGACCATCAGCTGGTAGACGTAGATTCCGCTGACGGCGGCGTTGCCACTGGCGGCCATAGAGACCCATGCGGACGTCGCGGAGTCCGCGGCATACGAGCCCGTGTAATACCGGAAGGCGTTCTGGCCGACAGTTTCGGTAGCGCCTAGTGGCGGCGACAGCAGCGTCCAGTATGTAGTTTGTGCGCCTGGGCTGACGAGGACATCACTGCTGTTCACGCCCGTGTTGTGGACGGTGAGGTTGACCTGCGCAAAGGCAGATGTGGAAATCAGCAGAGCGGCGACGAACGCTGAAACTCGGAACATGGGGAGCCTCCGGAAGCGCCTGCGAACGGGCGACAAGTGGGCATATGCTAACACGGCGCACGGGGACGGGCGGCTTTTGGTTCCGGGCTTCGGATATACTGCGCGGCCCGTGATCACTCTTTTCCAGTGCGGTCGCTGCAGGTCGTCAACGGCGTGACTCCTGCCGCGGCGCAGCGCCTGACTGCGGCTTGGGCCGCAGCCATCTTCGTGCTGCCCGTCCAGGCGGTCACGATCATCCCCTGGCTCGGCGGACGGGTCCAGCCTCCCGATCTCGCCATCCTTGTCATCGCCGCTGGCGCGCTTCACACGTGGTGGCGCTCGGGCTGGCCACCGCCTGCGGCATTGGACGTGGCGATCGTCTGGCCACTCGCGGCGGCCACCGCGCTGTACCTGTCGGGCCAGGCGCGGTCGCCGATGGCCGCCCTCGAAGTGGTGGGCGCGCTGTATCTCCCAGTCCTGTATTTCGTCATCCGGCTGACGGCCAACCACGACCGCGTCGACAAATTCTTCGACTGGTATCCCGCCGCGGTCGGCTGCGCGGCGCTGCTGGGCCTTGTGGGCGTCGCCGCCGCCGCATTCGGAACGCAGACGCCGTTGACGACTCCAATGGCATTGCTGCCTTACATCGGTCGGACTGCGCGCGCCCAGGCGTTGACGCCGGGCCCACAGATGCTAGCGAATTTGCTGCTGGCTGCGATCCCTCTTGCAATCGCACAAGCCCATGCGCGTGGCTGGACACCAGGAAGACGGTGGCTGCTCTGGCTCCTGGCGCTTGGGTTGCTGGCCACATATTCCAAGACGGTGCTGTGTGTGATCGTGGCGCTGGCCGTCATGGCGGCCATCCTGGGCCGCCATCGTCGCCTCTCCATCGCGGTGGCTGGCACGGCCGCTGCGCTCTTTCTGGCCGCGACGCACGTCGTCATCACGAGGAGCGCGCTGGTTCCTGGCCTTGAGGAGTCGCAGGTCATTGGCGGCGCCAGGTGGGCGTCGTTTTCGTTGGGCGGCGAGGACTGGGTTGTGGCGCCCTCGACGTACGTCGCCAACAAGATCGCCAGCGTCCATGCGATCAGGGAGAGCTGGCCGATCGGCCTGGGACCGGCGCAACAGGCGTCCTACGCGGCGGCGCTGCGAGGAACCGGAGATTACCCGGCATCGATTCGACTTGCCCGCTTCATGGAACCGCACTCGACGTACCTGGGCACTGCCGCGGAACTCGGGCTGGCTGGTGTCGTGGCCGGCCTGCTCCTGATCGCAGCGGGAATCTCGGCGCTGCGACGCTGGGTCCGCAGCGATCCGGTTGACTGGACCTCTGCGGCGGTCTGCGGCATCTTCGCCGGCGTCCTGGTGGAGGCGTCCGCCACCGACTTGATGAACTGCCGCCACTACTGGTGGCTGATGGCAATCGTCGCGGCCCGAGTGTCCGACGTGCGACAGGTCCGGACGCCGCGAACCTCGAACCTCGAACCTCGAACCTCGAACCTCGAACCTCGAACCATAATGTGTCCATGACTCCCCCCACACTCGCTGATTTCGTTGCCGCGCGCGCCCGGATGGAACCGCATGTCAAACACACGCCACTGCTGACTTCGCGCGTGCTGTCGGAGCGCACCGGCTTCGATGTGCGACTGAAAGCGGAGTTGTTTCAGCGCACGGGGTCGTACAAGATTCGCGGTCCACTCAACAAGTTCCCATTCTTGACGGACGACCAGAAACGTCGCGGAGTGATCTGCTCGTCGGCCGGCAATCACGCGCAGGGCGTGGCGCTGGCGGCCAGGATCCACGGTATTCGAGCAGTGGTCGCGATGGCGGAAAACGCCACGCCATCGAAGATCGAAGCGACCAAAGGTTACGGGGCCGAGGTGGTGTTACACGGCCGCATCTGGGATGAGGCCAACGAAAAGGCACTCGAACTGGTCGAGTCTCAGGGACTGACGTATATCCATCCGTTTGACGACGACCAGTTGATCATGGGGCAGGGGACGGTCGGCCTGGAAATCATCCAGGACTGGCCCGAGGTTGATGTGGTGGTCGTCCCGATTGGCGGTGGGGGGCTCATCTCGGGCGTGTCGATGGCGCTCAAAGCGCACAACCCGAAGA
>JBKJJZ010000094.1:0-4429 GCA_046597705.1 Vicinamibacterales bacterium
TCACGATCTTCGGCGCGGAGCCGGACGATGATGGGGAACTCCTTGCCGCGCTCGCGGAACACCGCCGCCTGCGTGCCGGCCATGTTGGTGCGTATGGCGTTCGCCACGTTCGCCACGGACAGGCCGAGTAACGCCGCCTTCGGTCGATCGACGCGAATGGCGAGTTCGGGCCGGCCTTCCTGACGGCCGATCTGCGGACTGGCAACGCCTTCGGTCCGTTGCAACAGCGCAAGGACATCCTGCGAGACGGTATTCGAGTCTTCGAGCGAGAATCCGCGAATCTCCACCGCGAGCCGGCTCGAAGAGTTCAGGTCGCCCAGCACACGGTTCAGCGACTGGTTGCCGCCTGATGCCCGCGTGGTGATACTGACGCCGGGCAAGCCCACCAGCACCTTGCGAAGATCCGTGGAGATCTGCTCACTGGAACGCGTCCGCTCATCCTTCTTCGTGAGCTTGATTGTGACTGAAGCGCCGCCGCCCATCCCGCCCCCGAATCCACCTCCACCGCCGGCGGAAGACACGACGGTGACGGCTTCCGGAACGTTGGCCTTGATGAGATCTTCAAGCTGCAGGACGACCGCTTCACTCCGTTCGATACGGCTGCCTACCGCGAGCCGCGCGTTGACCGAAACCTCGCCCTCATCGCTCTGCGGCATCAACTCCGCCGGAATCGTCGGCAGGATGACCATCGCGGCCACCGTGAGGGCGGCCGAGCCCATCAGTACCGTTGGTCGATGCTGCAGGCAGATGTGCAGGATGCGCCGGTAGAAATTGTCCAGGCCGTCAAGTGCGCGCTCGCTGAAAGTGTAAAGCGCGCCGGTCACGCCGCTGCGCTCCGCCACGGGCGTCGGCAGGACCAGCAACCGCGAGCACAGCACCGGCACCACCGTGACCGCGACAAAGAGCGACATGGTCAGCGAGAACATGACGACGACCGCCAGTTGCGTGAACAGGATGCTGGAGACGCCGGTCAGGAAGAGCAGGGGGACGAAGACGGCCACATGCGTAAGCGTGGAGGCCAGGATGGCCGACCACACTTCCTCGCTGCCGTCGATCGCCGCCTGCATGCGCGTCTTGCCATGTTCTTCCATGTGCCGGAAGGTGTTCTCCAACACGACGATGGCGGCGTCCACGATCATGCCCACGCCCAGAGCCAAGCCGCCGAACGTCATCGTATTGAGCGTGAAGCCCGCGAAGTCGAGCAGCGCAAACGTGCCGATGATGGAGATGGGAATGGCGCTGCAAATGATCAGCGTCGACCGCAGGTTTCTGAGAAACGCGAAAATCACGACGACGACCAGGATCGCGCCCAGCATGCCCGCCTCGCGCACGCCGGCGATCGCCTGCTCGATGAACGTGGACTGATCTTCCAGGACGGTCAAGTGCACGCCTTGCACTTCGCGATTGATGCGCGCCACTTCCGAGCGCACTTCTTCTGCAATTGCCACGGTGTTCTTGCCTGACTGTTTCGTGACCCGCAGACGAATGCCGGCTTTGCCATTGATGCGTGTGAACGACCGCAGGTCTTCAGTCGTGTCCTTCACCTCGGCCACATCGCGCAGGTAGATGGGCACGCCCGCGCGCGTGAAGACGATCAGGTCCTTGATTTGGTCGATGGACTCAAACTGGCTCTGGCTCCGCAGCAGGAAGGTGGTATCACCTTCCGTGACCTCGCCGAGCGGCACGTTCTGGTTCTCCGTGCGGATGGTCTGGACGATGCGGTCCACCGGCAGATCGAGTGCCGTGATCTTTTCCTTGGACAGTTCGATGCGAATCTGACGGCGCAGTCCGCCGTCCACGGTCACCGACGCCACGCCTTCGACGCGTTCGAGCCGTGGCACCAGGTCCACCTCCGCCAGTTCGCGCAGCGTGACGCGGTCGTAGTCGCCTTCCACACCGATACCCACGATGGGTGCGGAGTTCGAGTCGAACTTGAAGATGGTGGGCGGGTCGGCGTCTTCCGGAAGCCGGCCCCTGACGCGATCCACGCGAGTGCGCACTTCGTCGGCCGCCTCGTTCAGGTCCGTGCCCCACGCGAAGTTGAGGCGGATGTTGCCCGACCCTTCCGACGCGGTCGCATTGATCTGCTCGACCCCGGGCACCGCGGCCAGAGACTGCTCGAGCGGACGGATGATGAGTTCCTCGATTTCGAGCGGCCCCACCCCACCGTAGCCCACGCGCACCGTCAGGCTGGGGTAGCTGACATCGGGCATCAGGTCCACAGGCAGGCGCGTCAGCGAAATCGATCCGAGCAGGACGATCGTCGCCGACAACATGAACATGGTTACAGGTCGCTGGATGGCAAAACGCGGCACACTCATGGGACTTCTCCTGGCTGCACTACTCGAACGTCCGGCGTCTTAGAGACCGCCCCCACGCCCCGCTCCCGGTGCCGCGCCGCCCGGGCGCCCGCCGCTGCGGCCGCCTTCTGGTCCCGGCGGCATATTCATCGGCGTGATCCGATCGCCATCACGCAGGGCTAGAGCCCCGGTGGTGATGACGCGGGTGCCTTCGGCCAGTCCTTCCAGGATCTCGATACGCTCGTTGTCCTGAAGGCCGGTGGTGACGGGTTGGAACTTGGCCGACTGTCCGTCCACGAGGAACACGCCGCGCTTGCCTTCGCTGTCAACCACGGCGTTGCGCGGAACCGTCAAGGCATCGGGCCGGCGCTCGACCGTCAACTTCACGCGGGCGAACATGCCCGGCTTGAGGCGATAGCCGGGATTCGGGACTTCGATTTCCATCGACGCAGTGCGGGTCGCCGAGTCGAAGATAGGCGCCACGCGGCTGACCACACCCGTGAATTGCTCGCCAGGGAATGCATCGACCTCAATCTGCGCAACGACGCCTCCCCTGACGCGTTTGAAGTCCTTCTCGACAAGATTGGAGATCAGCCGCACGGTGGCGATATCCACCACTGAAACAATCGGGGTGTTCGCGCCCGCGAACGCACCCTGGTCGAGGTTGCGCCGGCCGATGAAACCATCCACCGGAGAGACGATGCTGGTATTCGAAAGAGTGATCTTCAGCTCATCGAGCCGGGCCTGCGTCTGGCCCAGTTGCGCCTCTGCGAGTTCAACAGCCGCGACCGCTGAGTTGTAGGCCGCGTCGGCATCTTCAATCGTCTGCCGTGTGGCCAGGCCCTGGGCCAGCAGCGACTTCTGCCGTTCGAGCGTCGTCTTTCGCAGCTGGAGGTCACTCTTTCGCTGAGTGACCGTCGCGTTGTTCACCAGCACGTTCTGCTCGACCTGCTTGACCTGCTGCTGCAGTTCGCGATCTTCGATCTTCGCGATGACCTGGCCCTTGCTGACGCGGTCACCCAGCTTGACGGACAGTGCATCAATGCGCCCCGCCACGCGCGGCACCACATCCACGGTGGCCTGGCCAATCAGGTTGCCGACCACGGCGATGTATTCGATCACCTCGTGTCGTGACGCAACGGCCGTGTCGACCGTCAGTGACGGGCGGCCGCTGCCGCCCCGGCCTCGACCAGAAGCGCCTGCGGCTCCTCCGGCCCCGGCAGCGCCGGCGGTGGAACCGGCGGCGCCCTCAACGTCTGCCGGCCGCCAGTAGTAGTAAGCGCCCGCCGCACCGACCGCCAGTACGACCACGACAACGAGTTTCTTCATGCTATTGAATCTTCTGCACGCGATCGAACTCCGCGATGGCGTTGATGTAGTTAATCGTGGCGCTGAGTTCGTTGTTGCGCGCAGCCGTCAGTGAGTTCTGCAGGGAAATGACCTGGAAGTTGGTGGACATGCCCACCGAGAACCGGGTCAGTTCGGCTTCAAGGGTGCGCTCGGCCGCTTCACGCGACTTCTGCGCCGCCAGCAACTGCTTGTAGCGGCTCTGCACGTCGAGTCCTGCGCGGGTGACCTGTGTTTCGATGTCGAGTTCCGTCTTCTTCAGCGCGGTCTTTGACTGTTCCAGACCCAGCAACGACCGTTGGTGATTGGCCTTGGCCGCCGACAGGCCGAGGGGCTTGCTGAAGTTGAGAGCCAGGTTCCACGTGGGCGTGTCATTGCCGAGGATGGAGCGAACCGCATCAAAGTAGCCGCCCTCTTCCACCAGAACCGCCGCGCCGCCGAGGCCCGACCGGCTATACAGGGGACCGCCGACGCCCGCCAGCGCGTAGCTGGCGGAGAAGCCCAACGACGATTTGATGGAGTTCTTCGAGAGGTCGAGGCTCATCTCGGTGATCCTCAGGTTCTGACGCGCCGTTTCGATATCGGCACGCTGTGCAATCGCGCGCGTGACCGCCGACGGGATGTCCACGGCCGCCATCTCATAGGAGGGCAGGTCTGTTGGAATGATGGTGGCGCGGTAGAGCTCATCGTTTCCGGTTTCCACCAGGAGGCGCTTGAGCTCTACCGCGCCACCATCATTCCAACAGACCTGCCCTCCTATGAGATGGCGGCCGTGGACATCC
>JBKJJZ010000321.1:0-2779 GCA_046597705.1 Vicinamibacterales bacterium
CCTGCGGCCGGTCACGGAATAACCGCAAGAGGGGAGCCAGCCAATCGGGCAGCACCACGGCGCCCGGTTCGAGGAACACGAGGATCTCGCCCGTGGCCTGTGACGCCGCGCCAGCGAGGTCGTCGACAGCCAGGATTTCGGACCTGAACCGATCCGGAAGCGTTTCGCGAAGCGAGCGAAGCATTGGACGCGAGTCGGACTTCCCGTCGTGCCCGGGCACGATGATGGAAACAGACGGCAGTTGCCCGGTGCTTCCCGGCACCCACTCCGCGTTGAGTTCTACCCCTCTGTCTGCTGCTTCAACCACGACGAGAATCGCCGTGGAAGCGACGCGCCGGGCTTCTGCGAGCCGCTCGGGAGACGCCGACGGCACCGCAATCACGTCAACGCTGCGGTCGAGATACGGCAGCACATGGTCGTCAACAGGCGGTCCGAACACGGTCCGATCCGGAAAATCACTGGCCAGGCGCAGGCCCGTCCCCCAGTCGAGGATCGCCGGTTCGCGTTGAAGCAACTCTTCGCATGCAGATACGGCCTCCTGGAACTTATCGGCGACGGTTTTGCGCATCGGCGTGGAATCGTCCAGCGCAAAAACGGTGCAGCTCCACGGGTCTTCCAGCAAGACCCGGTAGCGGTCCCTGACATGGCGGCCGAAGGCGCGGTACTGCTCGAGCCACCATGTCTCGGTGGCCGGCACGACCAGGAAGCCGGCACCCTTGGCCCTGAGCGATTCAAGATGCGCGATTGCGCTGAGACTCGACGCAGGGTGGTAGCCGGAATACTCTCCGCCGGGCCCCTGAGGGAAGTATTGCGCGTTCGATCCGAGCAGCAGTTCTTCGTCGCCTCGACTGATGACCAATATCATCGCGTCGGCAGGAACCACGTACGGCAGCGTCCGTCGCAGGACGCGGACCATGCGGCGGTACTCGACCAGCCGTCGGTACTCTCGGGCGAAACCACGGAGGGTAATGCCGCTTTGCATCGCCCACAGCAGATCATCATCGCGGCGGTCGATTTCTTTCTGTTGCCGTTCGAACGAGGCATCGACGGCGGCCAGTCGGCGCGCGTGCGCGGTCCTGGCGGCAAAGAGGCGCTCGAATTCCTCGATGGCCACGGCTCCGCTCGGCGCCCTGCTGGACGTCAACATCCGAGCCCGTTCCTCGCTCCAGCCGGCTTCATCGCACATGCGCGCGTACAGCTCCAGGGCTTCGGCGGGCAGGTCGAAGTCGGCCACTTCGTCGGATGTGAACCTGTTACGCCGGAGGCCGGGGCGGATAGTCGCAACAGCGCGCTCGAGCGCTTCGTGTGTCGGCGTGAGACCGGCCAGCGCCGCGATTCGCCGGATCTCCGACGCAGGCTCGCAGAAATAGCTGCCGGCATGCGTCAACATCCGGCGCGACACCGGCGCATCGGCCATCAGGCGCCGGCAGTACGTCAGCCACTGATCCACGCCGGTCGCAATCGACGCATTGGGATCGACGCGCTTCAGGGAAGCGGCCACTGCGAGCGGATGGCGGACAGAGATGAGGACCTTGAGATCGGGAAGGAGCCCGAGCCAGAACGGCAGCAGGATGCTGCTGCGCGGATCCTTCCAGCCCCAGACGGCGTGTCCGGCGAAACTCCCGCAGACATCGAGGGCCGCCCGTCTGATCCGCGCCAGAGCGGCGTCCTCGAGCCATCGCGCACTGGACGGTTCGGGAATGGCAGCGGGGGTGGCCCAATCGCCGCCGAGGGTCTTGAGCAACGCCTCGTTGACCTCGACAAAAGTCCGATGCTCCCAGTAACCGTCCGGGTTCGCCGGCGAAGCCGGAACGAAGTCCTCATCGCCGCCCAGGTGCATGCCGCACACCTGTAGCGCATGGGCGATGAGCGACGTGCCCGAACGATGCATGCCTGTGATGCAGATCGGCATGTGTTAATCCTCTCCGACCGGCACCGGCTTGTTGCGCCAGATTTCAACTGCGAAGACACGGCAATCCTCAGAAGCCGTGTCCACCTCGGTGAAATGTGTTTCGAGATGCCGCGTCAGCTCCTGATAGTGGGAGAGCCACCAGAGTGACGGCTGCGGGAAGATCAGGAACTGGGCTCCTTTGGCTCGGACCTCGCGAAGGTGCGCAATAGCATCCCTGCTCCCGGCCGGGTGAGAGCCCACATAGGTCCCGTCTTCAGTTTGCGGAAAATGCCAACCGACCCGGCCATCAAACTGAAGCAGTTCGTCGTCTCCGTGGCTGACCACCGCGACAATCGCGCCGTGGGGCAGCCAGGTGTTGACGGCTGCTCGAATGCGGCCAGCCAGTTCGCGGCCCGTATCGGTCGTGCGATGTCGGTGCGCTTTCCATGTGCGCGCCCATTTCTGTTCCCATCGCTGGCGGTTCTGTTTGAACACGGTTCCGAAGCCGCCGGTGCTTCCGCCGATGCGGCCAAGTGACGCCTGGCCAAAGTGATGCACGAAACTGTCCTCGACGCAGACCACCCGATAGTTGGCCTCCCTGGCCCGCAGGGAATAGTCGTCATCTTCGAACATGCCGATTTCGAACCGCTCGTCGAGTGGTCCAATTCGCTCGTACGCGTCGCGCCGCATCGCAAGGCAGTACATCGTCAGAACGTCCAGATCGAGAAGGTTACCGCGCTCCATTTGTGCCCGCTCCTCGACGAACGACAGCAGTTCGCCGTAGGTGGAATACGAAGCGGGCACTTCCGCCTCGTTGCTCGCGCGGTTGGTCACCGGTCCGACCAACCCGATGGCCGGGTCATCGAGATGTTGCGTCAAGCCCTGCAG
>JBKJJZ010000348.1:0-4061 GCA_046597705.1 Vicinamibacterales bacterium
GGCACCACCTGCCGGACGGCCTCACCGGCGGCAAGATCGATTGACACATCCGCCATCTTCGCGGTACCGCGCGTCACCACAAGCCGCGCCTTCTGAGGCGCCGCGCTGTAGTTGGCCAGTTCAAGGTAGGCCTCGGCCTGGGCCTCAGGGTCGCTGCTGCCGTGCGCCTCGAAGGCCGTAATCGCCAGGTTCGACGCCGCCTCGAACACGGACTGCACGGTCACCTTGGCTCCGGCCGCCTCGAGATCCGCGGTTGCGCGTGGCAACGTGCCATCGGTAATGAAGTGGACCACCGAGACGCCAGACAACTGCGGCCAATCGCCTCGCTCGCCGCCTGCCGGATGGATGCGATCGAGCGCGGCCTCGAGCAGCACGCTGTCCGTGGTCGGGCCTTCGACAAGGCCATCGGCGGTCGTGGCCAGTGCCAATTCGTCTCCCGCGGACGCAGCGATCAAGGTTCGCGCCTGGGTAATGGCGCGGTCCCAGCGCGTGCCGCCACTCGTCATCTCGGTGCCCATCGACCATGACGAATCGATGACGACCAATCGGCGTCCACCTCTCGCGGCGGTGACGCCTGGGGCCGGACGCGTGAGCGCCAGCATCAGGATGATGCCCGTAGCGGTGATGACGACCCACGATACGGCTTTGCGAATGCGCTCCCACAGCGTCATCTCGCGCGTGGCGTCCAGCACCTTTGTCCAGAGCATCAGCGACGGCACGTGCACGCGGGGCGCGCGGATCTTCATGAAGAAGAGCGCCGACAATACGCCTGCGGTAAGCGCCAGCAGGCCCCAGGCCTGCCATCCCGCCATCGCGCCAAAACTCATGCGACGAACCGTCCCTGCCGGAATGTCTGCAGGATGATCTCTTCCACCGGCCGTTCCACATCTGCCCGGACGTATCCGATGTTGTATCGGCCGCAGAACTGCTGCAATTCTGCGGTATGTCGCTCCCACTCCTTGCGATAGGCCGCCGCCAGCGCCGGCGTCACTTCCACGTCGCGGACTTCCAGCGTTTCGGTGTCCACAAACTTCACGTCGCCAAGCGCGCCGGGATCGCGGTCCGCTTCCGAGGCCATCTGCACCACGTAGACGTCGTGGCCACGCGCCTGCAACACCTTCAGCGCGCTCTCATACCCATTGGGATCGAGGAAGTCGGAAATCACGACGGCCAGTCCCTGCCGGCGGCCTCGGGCCGCAAACAGCTTGAACGCCTCGGACAGATTCGTCTTGCCGCCAGTCTGCATCGTCTCGAGCTGTTCGAACACGCGAAAGATGCGCCCCTTGCCCTGGCCGGCGTTGCGTTCTTCCTTCACGGTCTCGTCGAACGGCATGATCGTGACGCGATCGAGGTGCGCCAATCCGATGTAGCAAAGCGCGGCCGCAATTCGCCGGGCCTGATCGAACTTCTCGGTTTCGCCCATCGACTGGCTGGAGTCGATAAACAGGTAGATCGGCAAATCCTGTTCTTCGTCGAACAGGCGAAGCAGCAGGCGTCCGAGGCGTTTGTACGCCTTCCAATCAATGTGACGAAAGTCATCGCCCGACGAGTACGGACGCGTATCCGCAAACTCGAGCCCACGTCCGCGTTTGGGCGCAAGCCTGTCGGCGCGAGCCTGTCCTGCAAACGCCTTTTTGGAGACGACGTGCAGGTACTCGAGCTTCTTGAGGAAGTCGGAATCGAAACTGAGGGCCACGCGAGGTAATGCTTTGAAACTCAGGCGTCCACGGACACGCCGGCCAGCAGTTCCTTGACCATGACGTCGGTATCCACCTGCTCGGCTTCGCCTTCGAAGTTGAGCAGCAGCCGATGCCGCAGGGCTGGAAGCGCGATGGCGCGGATATTTTCCGGCGACACAAACGCGTGGCCTTGTGTCAGCGCGTGAATCTTCGCGCCCAGCACCAGCGCCTGCGCCGCGCGCGGGCTGGCCCCGTAGCGCACGTACTTCTTGATCATCGGCGTCGCGTAGGGGGACAACGGATGCGATCCCAGAGTAAGACGGATGGCATATCCCTGCACGGGCTTCGCGATGGGCACGAGGCGCGCGGCATGCCGCATCTGCAGGATCTCCTCCGCATTGACGACGCGCTCGACGGTGTCGGTCGTCGCCTGTGTCGTGCGCTCGAGGATCGTGTGCATCGCGGCTTCGGTTGGGTAGACGACCTTCAACTTGAAAAAGAAGCGATCGAGCTGCGCTTCGGGAAGCGGATACGTGCCTTCCATCTCCAAGGGGTTCTGCGTGGCGAGCACAAGGAACGGTTGTTCGAGTTTGTAGGTGGTCTTGCCCACCGAGACGCTCATCTCCTGCATCGCTTCGAGCAGTGCCGACTGCGTCTTGGGCGTCGCGCGGTTGATTTCATCAGCGAGCACGACGTTTGCAAAAATCGGCCCGGGCTGAAAGTCGAAGAACGTGCCACCGTGGGCATGCTCCTGCACGATGTTCGTGCCGACGATATCGGCGGGCATCAGATCAGGGGTGAACTGGATGCGCGAGAACTTCAAGTGAAGCACGTCAGCCAGCGTGTGGACCAGGCTCGTTTTGCCGACGCCGGGAATTCCCTCGAGCAACACATGGCCGCCGGCCAGAAGACTTGTGACCGTATTGGCGACGAGCTCTTCATTACCAACGATCCGCCGCCCAACTTCCTTGGTGATGCGAACGAAGTGTTCCTGAAAGTGATCGATGTGCTGTTCGACGGATGTAGTCATTTGATGCGATGGAAGTAGCGCTGAAGGAGCGACCGGTGGGCCTCCGGAACTGGAGGCGGCAAGGCCGCGCGGCTGCGATCGAATGTTGTGGGCGTGGCCACGCGGGAGAAACCCACCTTGGCTTTGCTTTCCTCGGTCTTGCGGCGAATCTCGGTGTCTACCGTCTGGCCCAGCAGGTCTGCCTGCGCTTGGATGAGTTCCTGGCGCAGCGCCTGCTGCAGGGCGCCCACGTTCGCCTGGCCCGTGCCGCCCTGGTTCCCACCGGCGCCCGGCTTCGAGTCGCCACCCATGGCGCCACCGCCGCCGTTCATCATCTGGCCTTCGGCCGCGTCAGAGGCCGCCTCGCGCACCATCTGCATGCCAGCGGCCTGCGCCATCTCGGACTTTTCGGCCTGGTCGGACCCGGCGCCCTTTTCGCCGGTCTTCTCCGATGCGGCCGCGTTGTCTTTGTTGGTTTCGCGCTTGCTTGCGTCTGAATTGGCAAGCCGTGACGCAAGGTCATCGATGGACCACTTCACGTCCTCGGGCAATCCCGATGAGGCGTCCGCCAGTTCCTCGGCCTTCTTCGTGAGCTTGTCGCCTTCGTCATCGTTCGGCTTCTCGCCGCCTTGCGCGTTCTTGGCGGCCTCGCCCTTGCCTTTGCCTTCTTGGGCGCTCGCATTGAGCTTGTCGAGCAAGGCGCGAATCTCGTCCACCTTGAGCCGCGCGGCGTCCGCGCTCAGCTCGCCGCCCTTGATGGCGGCCAGCAATTCGTCAATCTTCTTCTGGATGTCGGCCGGAAGCATGTTGCGCTGGGCCATTTCGGCTTCCGCCGCCGTCAGGCCCTGCTCAGCAAGGATGACGGCCTGCGAGCGTGGGCCATTCACCAACGCGATAATCGCGACAGCCAGCAGGGCAACGCTGGCCATCCACTGCTTGCCTGCGCGCACGGGCGGATAGAGGTTCGACCAGTCTGTTGCCCCGATTTTCGTGGTGGCTTTCGCCATGTGGAAGGCGGCCCACTGACCCGGCTCCGCATCGCCTGCCACATGAGGCGCCTCATGCGCGGCAAACCAATGCGCGCTGTGCAGTTCTCCGCCCAGCCCGGCGCGCGCGTCGATGTCCGTGGCCGCGGCATCACTCACTTCAATCGCCCGGCGGCCCCACATCAGCGCGGCAACCAGGACGGCCAATGCGGTCGCCAGAAACACGGCCGGGACAGCCAATGACCAGCCAAACCATCTTGACGCCAACGCGAGAAGCAGGCCGAACCCGGCGACGTACGGCGCGAAGCGCGCCACCAGAGACACCGATGCCCGCGATCGCCGAAGGCGATCGATTGTGGCAATAGATGCGCGAAGCGCCGGATCAGG
>JBKJJZ010000122.1:0-9507 GCA_046597705.1 Vicinamibacterales bacterium
CCGTGGGCGTGTTCCAGGTGGAGTCGCGCGCGCAGATGGCGACATTGCCTCGCCTCAAGCCCACACATTTCTACGATCTCGTCGTTGAAGTGGCGCTCATTCGCCCGGGTCCCATCGTTGGACAGATGGTTCATCCGTATCTGAAACGGCGGCGGGGAGATGAAGTGGTCACGTATGCGCATCCGAGCCTGGAACCGGTGCTCAAGCGCACGCTGGGTGTGCCGCTGTTTCAGGAGCAGTTGCTGCGGATGGCGATGGTGATCGCCGGATTCAGCGGCGGGGAAGCCGAAGAGTTGCGTCGTGCGATGGGGTTCAAGCGGTCGGCCAAACGTATGCAGCAGATCGAAGGCCGCTTGCGTGCGGGAATGGAGAGGAACGGGATCACGGGCGCCACGGCCGATCAGATCGTGCTGTCGATCACGTCATTCGCGTTATACGGATTTCCCGAATCGCATGCGGCCAGCTTCGCGCTCATCGTGTACGCAAGCGCGTATTTAAAGGCGCATTTTCCGACGGCGTTCTACACGGCGCTGCTCAACAATCAGCCGATGGGTTTCTATGCGCCGTCCACGCTGGTCAAAGACGCGCAACGGCGCGGCGTCCGGTTTGCACCCGTGGATGTCCAGACATCCGGCTGGCCGTGCGTGATTCAAGACGACGGCGTGATTCGGCTGGGGTTGATGTACGTGCAGGGCTTGCGCGCCGAAGCCGGCCAGAAGATTGGCGCAACAAAAAAGACGTCGGGAATCTTTTCACGATTTCGAACACTTGATGAACTTGGTACGCGTACTGGTCTGCGCCGCGATGAACTGCGCATGCTGGCCGAGTCCGGAGCGCTGGTGTCCCTGGGAGGCGATCGCCGATCCGCGTTGTGGCAGGCCGAACGCGCCGCCCGCCCCGCGGGGCCACTACTCTCTGACGAAACGGAAAAGACGTCGGGAATCTTTTTTGAGGTCGCAGGGAAAAACATTCCCGACGTCTTTTCCGGCCCCAGCCTTCCTCCCATGTCCCTGCTCGAACGCGTCGAGGCCGACTACCACACGACCGGACTGACCATCGGGCCGCACCCGATGGCGCTGGTCCGGCGCACACTGTCGGCGCGCGGTGTGGTGCGCGCCATCGATCTGGCAAACGGCCGGCCGGGGCGACGGGTCCGCGTGGCCGGAGCCGTGATCATCCGGCAGCGGCCGGGCACCGCGAAGGGATTTGTGTTTCTCTCGCTCGAGGACGAGACGGGCATTGCGAATGCCATCCTCACGCCCGACGTGTTCACGGCAAACAAGCGCACGGTGGTGGATGAGCCGTATCTGCTGATCGAGGGAATTCTGCAGAATCAGGATGGGGCGGTATCAGTGAAGGTCGAACGCGTGCAAGCCCTCGCGAACGAGGCCGGCAACATTCACTTTCTCAACCGGACCGACTGCTGGCCTGACAGGTAGCCGATCGTGCTGGTGCCTGGCGAAACAAGAACCGTGGTGGATTTCTGTCCTGGCGTTTCGATCGTGCGCTTGGAGTCCGCGCCCGCGCCGGCCGTGGAGCGAATGTTCAGCTTCGTGCCGTCGAGGGCGTTGATCGTCAGCAGCCGGATCGTGACTTTCTTCTTGTCCACGACAAGGATCTGGCCCGTTGCCGAAGCGCCGCTGGCGATCACGCGTTCGCCGCCCACGGTCACGTCGTTGACGACGGTGAATTGCAGCGTCATGCCCGCTGCCGCGCCAACCGGAATCTCGGACTGAAGCTGCAACGACACCGGCAGTGCATCGGGAATGGTGACCAGCAGCACCACGGTCTCGACCGCAGGGGCGGGGGCTGGCGTCGCCATCCGAGCTCCCGGCGGCGCTGTCGCTGTTGTGGGCATGGCGGTGGGGCGTGCGGTCGCCTTCGGTAAGCCCTTCGCCGCATCCTTGACGGGCGAGGGCGTGGGACTGGGGGTTGCGACCGCTGTTGGCGTTGGTGCCGGTTCTGCCGGTGTCGGCTCAGGCGCGGGGCTTGGGGGTGGGGTCACGGCCGCCACGATTTCGGGTTGAGGGATGGCATTGGAGTTCGCTTGCGTCGCGAACCACCATCCCCCTGCGCCAAGGGCGATCAACACGATGGCCCCGATGGCCCACAGTGCCGCCCGGCTGGAACCGGGCGCCGTAGCCGTCGTTGCGGCCGCGGGCTTCTTTACCGGGGCGGCAGCTGGAACCGATGCCGGTGCGGCCGGTGCGGGGGCCGGCGTCCCAATGATCGGCGAGGCCATCGTCACGGTCGGCGCATCCACGCCTGCGGCACTCGCGGCTGGTGTGAAAATGCCGGACGCCATCGGGGATTGCGCAAACAGCACGCCGGACTCGGCCAGTTGGCGAAGACGGATGAGGGCGTCGCGCACTTCAGCGATGGTCTGGAACCGCGCGTCCGGATCCTTCTTCAAACACTTGTGAATCACTTCGGAAAGCACTTCCGGCACGTCGGGCGTCAGGTCCATCACCCGCCGCGGCTCATCGCGCAACACGCTGGTGAGCGTGCTGATGCTGTTGGCGCCGGTGAACGCGCGATTTCCGGTCGCCATTTCATAGAGCACGGCGCCAAACGAGAAAATATCGGCCCGCGCATCCGACGGCAGACCCTGCGCCTGCTCCGGCGACATGTAGCAGAGTGTGCCGACGATGGTGCCCTGGACGGTGAGGGGAGTCAGGTTCGTGGCGTCGGGGTCTTCACCGAACGTCCCTGGCGCCAGCTTCGCCAGTCCGAAGTCCAGCAGCTTCACGTGATCGCGCTCGGTCACCATGATGTTGCCGGGTTTGAGGTCGCGATGGATGATGCCGGCGGCGTGGGCCGCTGCAAGCGCATCCGCCACCTGTGCGCTGTATTTGATGATCTGCGAGACCCGCAGACCGCCGCGCGGGATCATCGCATCGAGCGACTTGCCGGCCACCATCTCCATCACCATGATCTCGGCGCCGTCTTCGCTGATGATGTCGTGAATGGTGATGATGTTGGGATGATTGAGCGCCGACGCCGCCTGGGCTTCCTGGATAAATCGCTGCCGCCGCGAGGGGTCGCTCTGTTCCACTCGCAGGAACTTCAGCGCCACCATCCGGTTGAGCTTCAGATCCTTGGCTTTGATGACATCGCCCATGCCACCGGAGCCAAGCTTTTCCAGGGGCTGATACTGACCGCGAATGATGGAATCCACTGCGCCCGATGATCTCACGGCGCGCGGCCCCAGTTCAACAACCGGCACGTCGGCGCCCCTGAAGGGACGCCCTACGTACGCACCGCCACTCGCGCTACCGCTGAATGATGCGGCCTTGCGCCATGACGAACGTGATGGAGCGCAGGGCGGCGACGTCAGCCGTCGGGTCGCCCGCCACGGCGATGATGTCCGCGACAAAGCCGGGCGCGAGGCGTCCGAGTGTTGTGCCCAGGCCCAGTGACTCGGCCGCCAGTGACGTGGCGCTGATGAGCGCGTCGGTGGGACGTTGGCCCGCGGCCACTCGCGCAACGGCCTCACGCGCGTTCTGGCCATGCGCGCCCGCTACGGCGTCTGTGCCCAGTGGCATCCTGAGACCCGCGGCCAGGGCCTTCCGGAAGATGGGGGGCAGCGTGGGAACCGCGGTCTCCATGAACGCAAATCCTTCATCCGTGTAACTGCCCGCGCCCAGGAACTTCGTCTTGTTCTCGATGTAGTTCTGCAGCACCAGTCCGATATTCGGGTCGAAGAACATGTTGGCGGCTTTCATCGCGGCAATGGCGGCGTCGTCGGCAAAAACGCCGTGCTCGACCTGACTGCAGCCCGCCTTCACGGCCGCGATAATCGAGGCGGGATCGTGCGCGTGCACCACCGCACGCAGGCCCTGGGCTTTGGCTTCCTGGCAGACGGCATCGAGCTGCTCCTGCGTGACATTCAATTTGCCGCCATCGCGGATGCTGCCGGAGGCGAACGTCTTGATCACGTCAGCGCCGGCGCTCTTCGAAGTGCGCACGGCCTCGCGCAGTTGGTCGGGTGTGCGGCTACCAGGTGAGAGTTGGCCGAGCGAACTCACAATGCGTGGCCCCACGAGCGTACCGGCGGCCACGGCCGCTCGAAGAGCCGCGTCGCCGCGGTTGCCCAGGTTCTGAATGGTTGTGAACCCCGCCAGCAGCGTCGCCTTCATGTTGGCGGCAACGGCGGCATCACGTTGTTCGGGAGTCTCGGCGGGTGCACCAGGACGGCCGCTGTTGTACTTTCCATCGGGACCGAAGTGCCAATCGATGTGCGTGTGCACGTCGATCATCCCCGGCATCAACGTCACATCGCCCAGGTCGTGGGTGACTGTTCCTGCCCGAGGGCCAACAAAGACAATTTTCCCGTCGGCGACTTCAACGACCGCATTGCGGAGAAGCTGGCCGCTGCGCCCGTCGAAGACACGGGCTGCTCGCAGAGTGATGGAGGCCGGGGTTTGCGGCGCGGCCGCAGGTGCGCCAGCACAGAGCGCGACGAGGATGCCGGAGATGAGAACCATGCGCATGGGGAAGCTCCTGCGCGGAGTATACAATCCTTGAGCAATGTCGAAGCGTCGTGCACGAGTAGAAGTTACCGAGACGGGCGTCCGGATCATCCGCAAGCAATCGAAGATTTCGGGATGGGGCGTATATGCCGCAGAGCCGATTAACAAGAACAAGCGGATCGTCGAATACAGCGGCGAGAAGATTTCGTCCGCCGAGGCGGATCGTCGCGAGACGAAGTATCAGAAGAAGGGGCAGATCTGGTGCTTCACGTTGAACCGCGCCTGGTTTCGGGATGGGAACGTGGGCGGCAGTACGGCGCGGTTCATCAATCACTCCTGCAAAGGCAATTGTTATTCGGAGGTCGTTGACCACACCGTGTGGATCCGCGCGTCGAAGAACATCGCGAAGGGCGACGAGCTTACGTACGACTACAACACGGCAGGCGAGGCTGGTATGAAGTGCCACTGCCGGCCCGATTGCCCGAACAAGATATGACCCGCTCTGGAGCCGCGCCCGTTCGGCACGTCGTCTACCTGCACGGCTTTGCGTCGTCGCCAGACTCGTCGAAGGCGGTGCGGTTCCGGCGCGAACTGGAATCGCGAGGCGTCGGGTTTTCGTGCCCGGACCTGAATGAACCTGAGTTCGAAACCCTCACAACCACCCGGATGCTCGGCCAGGTGCGTGAAGTGCTCGACGGGATCACGGAAAAACCGGTCGCGATCGTGGGGTCCAGCCTGGGCGCCTTTGTGGCCGTGCATGCGGCGGCGCGTGACACGGCCGGACATGTCGACCGCCTGATCCTGCTGGCGCCGGCGTTGGACTTCGCGGGTAATCGCCTGCATCAACTGGGCCCGACCGGCCTGGACGAATGGCGCCGCGCAGGCAAGTTGCAAGTCTTTCATTACGGCGCCGGGGTGGAGCGGCATGTTGGATTCTCGCTCTACGATGACGCAGCCGGGTATGACGCCCTGTCTTTGCCCACCACATTGCCGACCCTGGTGTTCCAGGGGGACCAGGACACCTCGGTTGATCCGGCCATGGTCCGGGCGTGGTCTCGCGGACGGAATCTGGTCACGCTCCGGATGTTGCCGGACGGTCACCAGCTGACGACGTCGTTGGACGTGATCTGGACTGAGAGCGCGCCTTTTCTGGGCCTGACTTCCGCCGTGTAACCCAAATGCGATCGGCGGCCGTAGTAGAGATGAGAGGGTAGAATCCTCTTCGAGGGGTTTAAGCATGTTGATCAAGCGCACACCGGATATCCGCTCATCTGAAATCACGCCCGAGTCCGTCTATCGATCGCGGCGCGAATTCCTGCAGACCGCTGCGGCCGGCGCCATCGGTGCCTATGCCGGCGCGTCACTGCTTGGCGGTGGGTTCGAGAAAGCCCTGTCGGGGCAGGCGATGTTGGCGAACGTCAAGAAGTCGCCGCTCTCAACCACCGAGGCGCAGCACACCTGGGAACAGATCACCCAGTACAATAATTTTTACGAATTCGGCACGCAGAAGTCGGATCCGGCGCGTTACGCGGGGCAACTCAAGGCCAAGCCCTGGACCGTCAAGGTGGACGGTCTGGTGGCCAAGCCTGCCGACTACGCCTTCGACGATCTCATCAAGCCGCATCAGCTCGAGGAGCGCATCTATCGCTTCCGCTGCGTCGAGGCTTGGTCGGCAGTCATCCCGTGGGTTGGCGTTCCGCTGGCGGATGTGCTCAAGCGCATGCAACCGCAAGGCAAGGCGGCCTACGTGGCGTTCACCACGCTCAACCGTCCAAGCGAAATGCCCGGCCAGCAGACGGGCTCTCTCCAGTGGCCGTACGTCGAAGGCCTTCGGATGGACGAAGCCATGCACCCTCTGACGCTGCTCGTCACGGGACTGTACGGCAAGGAGCTGCCAAACCAGAATGGGGCGCCCATTCGATTGATCGTTCCCTGGAAGTACGGCTTCAAGAGCATCAAGTCCATCGTGCGCATCAGCCTGGTGGAGAAGATGCCGCCCACGTCGTGGAATATCGCGAACGCCGGCGAGTACGGGTTCTATTCGAACGTGAATCCGATGGTGGACCATCCCCGATGGAGCCAGGCGCGCGAAAGATCGCTTGGCGCGCTGCTCAAGAACAAGCCGACGCTGATGTTCAACGGATATGCGGACCAGGTCGCCAAGCTCTATGAAGGCATGGACCTGAAGAAATTCTACTGATGTTCGGCGCCTGGCAGTTGACGGCCGGGCAGGCGCGCGCCCTGAAGGTGGTGGCGTTTCTCGCCTGCACACAGCCGGCCGTCGACATGATCTACAACGCGTTCTGGGGCGATCTGGGCGTCAACCCCGTCGAGACGCTTCAGCACGTCAGTGGAGAAGGCTCAATTGCCATTCTTATTGCCTCGCTGTGGGTGACGCCGGCGCGCCGGATCCTCAAGCAGAACCGGTTGCAGGGCCTCAGGCGCATGCTCGGTCTCTGGGCGTTCTTCTACGCGTTCGTGCATTTCATGTTCTACATCCTGCTCGATCAGGCCTGCCTCAATTGGTCCGACTGTCAGCTGAAGGCGGTGGTTGACGATGTCGTCAAGCGGAAGTTCATCCTTGCGGGGATGGTGTCGTTCCTGGCGATGGTGCCGCTGGCCCTGACGTCCACGAAGGGGTGGATCCGCCGCCTCGGCAAGAAGTGGACGACCCTGCACAAGCTTGTCTACGTGGCCGGCATTGCCGCCGCCCTCCACTTCATCTGGAAATCAAAAGTCGCGGAAGAGGAACCCTTCATCTATGCCGGGTTCCTGTTCGCGGCGTTTGCGGTTCGGTTGTTCTACTGGTGGAAAAAGCGTCAAGCCGCTCCGCCCGAGTCGCGCCGCGCGGTGTCTAACCCAACGTAGTACGTAGGGCGTCCCTTCAGGGGCGCCAATTCGGAGATCCCACCCATGCGAATCAAGAGCCTCGTCTTTGTTTTCGTACTTCTGGCTGCATGTGCCTGCGAGGAGGCTGTCGTCCCGGTTCCCGAAAAGGTCGTGGCGACCGCAACACCGCCGCCGCCCGGCACCGTAAGCCCCTGGCTCGATGGGGAGCAAATCGGCGCCGAACCGTCAACCTCCTTTGTCGTCCTAGCCGGCAACTGGACCGTGCGCGCTGAGGGAACTGACCGGGTCTTGCGTGTGGACGGCACCGACTGGAAAGTGGGGACGCCTCCGAACGGACTGCCGGCGAAAGCCTCGGTTCTCTTTCCGGCGTCGGCCGCGGCGTTTGAGAAGCGCGTGCTCGCAGGACTCCAATTTCCACACGGAGTGGTCCCGCAAGCCGGAACGTTTGGCGACGGTGAACTTCAGGTTGGCTTCAAGCTCGTCGGCGGCGTTTCGGATCAGTTTGCAGCGCTGCTGTTCGGGCTGGGCGAGGACGGCAATCACTACGCGTATCGCTACAACACCAAGGACGGCGACACCGCGTTGTGGAAGGTGGTCAACGGTCAGCGCGAGCGCGTGCACCAGGGCGCAATCCCGGTGTCGGTGAAGTTGGGCGAGTGGCACACCTTGCGCCTCCGAATCGCCGGTCCGCAGTTGACCGGATGGGTGGATGACACGCAGGCGCTGACCTTTACGCTGCCCGCGCCTGTGACGGGACGAGTGGGTCTGTGGTCGAAGGCCGATTCGGTCACCGACTATCGGGATTTCAGAACTGGGGAACTGAGGAGATGAGGAACTGAGGAGTTGACGTTCAGTTCGTGAGCTCCCCATCTCATCAGCTCGCCAGCTCCCAAACTCCCCAGCTATACTGCCGCGCATGTTGATGCGACGTCGGTTCCTGCTGCTTCCACTCACGCTCGCGCTGGCGAGTCTGTCCTCGGGCCTGCTGGCCCAGCGGGCTGCGACACCGGCTTACTATCCGTCGCGATTCGATTGGGCCAGGCAGTCACCGGTTGAGGCGGGGTTCGATCCCGCCAAACTCAAAGCGGCGATCGACTTTGCCATCGAAAACGAAAATCCCGCGACCAGGGATCTCGTCAGGGATATTCCCGCCACGTTCAGTCGAGAGGCGCCGTACAACGCCCTGATCGGGCCCACGTCGCCGCGCGCCGCAGCCAACGGACTCATCATTCGTCGCGGGCGCATCGTCGCCGACTGGGGTGACACCGCGCGGTCGGACATGACCTTCAGTGTCACCAAGACGTTCCTTTCCACGGTCGTCGGGCTGGCGTATGACCGCGGCATGATTCGGGATCTCAACGACCGCGTGGCGCCCTACATGCCGCCGAACGTGGATCTGTTCGCATCGGAAAAGAATGCGCCCATCACCTGGGATCATTTGTTGCGCCAGACCAGCGACTGGTCGGGAACGTTGTGGGGCAAACCCGATTGGGCGGATCGCCCGGTGGGACAGACCGAAGAACAATGGAAAAATCGCCCCGTGTATCCCGCGGGCACGAACTTCAAGTACAACGACACGCGCGTGAACGTCCTGGCCCTGGCCGCGCTGCACGTGTGGCGCGACCCGCTGCCTGATGTCCTGCGCCGCGAAATCATGAATCCGATCGGCGCCTCCAGCACCTGGCGTTGGGAGGGCTATGACAATTCCTGGATCGATCTGGACGGCCGCAAGATCCAGGCCTCCACGGGAGGCGGACATTTCGGCGGCGGCATGTTCATCAACGCGTTCGACCTCGGCCGGTTCGGCTATCTGTTCCTGCGTAACGGCAAGTGGGCTGACCGTCAGCTCGTCTCGACCAAGTGGATCGGCATGGCCCGCACCGGTGGCGTGAACCCGGAGTACGGTTTCATGAACTGGTATCTCAATCCCGGCCGTAAAGCCACGCCATCCGTGTCCGAGAACACGGTCAGGTTCGTCGGCAACGGCAACAACATCGTCTATCTCGACTGGGACAACGACCTCGTTGTCGTTGTGCGCTGGATCAAAGGCGGCCGCGCGAACGGTGCGACGACGGGCAGCGCGATTGACGACTTCCTGGGGAAAGTGGTCGGAGCCATTCAGAAAGTAGGAAAGTAGGCAAGCCCGCAGTTCCCCAGTTCCCCAGTTCCCCAGTTCCCCAGTTCC
>JBKJJZ010000526.1:0-3326 GCA_046597705.1 Vicinamibacterales bacterium
GTCGATTTCCCGCCCCTGCACCTCGGGCCCGGTATCGAGCACGGTATAGACACCCTCGTAACTGGTGGGAACCCCCTCGATACGGATGACAGATCCAGCCGGCAACAGCTGGGGATCGGCCGCAGCAATGCCCTCGCGAACTTTCACGCCCGACGCGGTTGTCTCTCCCTTGCAGTACGCCGTGACATGGAATCGAACCGACGCGCCCGGCGTGGGGGGGGCCGTTTCGCTGGCCGCTTCGATTCGCGCCGTCCGCGAATCCATCATCACGCTTTCGTAGATCAGGACAAACGCCACGGCGGCGATGGCCGTCGCCAGCAGCTTCATCCGCAGGGACCGGGATAAGCGCATGGACATCAGGGACGCCCGCTACTGTACCTAAATCGGGCACGGACATTTATTATTTGCAGATTTATTATTTGCTATTTACGGAGAAGCACGTAGGGCGTGGCTTTAGCCGCGCCAATTCACGGCGCCCCTGAAGGGACGCCCTGCGTGTCGCTCTAATGTTCAGAAGTGCGCGAAGCCAGCGGGGAGGTCCGTTCGCGAGCCATTGGCGACACCACAGACTCGCCGATCCCTTGTGCAGACCCCAATCTCTGTCACTCCCGTCTCGCCGGCTTGCCGGATTGCCGCGAGGAACAGCCGGGTGCGTCGCTTCGGCACGGCGAAGAGCAGCTCGTAGTCTTCGCCGCCTGACCACGCGAGCGACAGCGTGTCGGTTCCCGTGTCAGCGGACCAGCGCCGCGCGCCGGCATGGATCGGGACGGCATCGGCGTTGAGTTCCACGCCGCACCCGCTCGCTTCGGCGATTTGTCGGGCGGCATCGGCCAATCCGTCCGACACATCCATGCAGGCTGACGCCGCGCGATTGTTCGCGACGATTACGCCCGTGCGCAGCCTGGCATCCGGCCGGTCGTATCGCGACACACACGCGCGCTGCTCATCATCAAGTGCCGATACGTCAACTCCAGCCGTGCGCAGCGCAAGGCCGGCCGCGGCTGCGCCGAGTTGTCCGGTGACGAAGAGGCGATCTCCGGTGCGCGCGCCTGAGCGGCGCAGGACTCGTCGTGGCCGAGCGGCACCAATCGCGGTGACGTCGATCACGAGCGGCCCCGGAGACTTCGTCAGGTTGCCGCCGACGAGCGGAGCGCCGTGCTGCGCGGCCAGCGCAAGGAATCCATCGATCAGTCCGTCAAAGTCATCGAGCGGAAACTGGCGTGGCAGCGCCAGCGATAACAGCAGTGCGCGCGGCGCGGCGCCCATCGACGCCAAATCGCTCAGGTTGACGGCCAGTGCGCGATGTCCGATGTTCCGGGGCGACGACCACGCCCGGCGAAAGTGGACGTCTTCCACCATTGCATCCGTCGTCACCACGTCCACCATGCCGCGCGCCGGCCTCAACACCGCCGCATCGTCGCCAATGCCTGTCAGGACCCAGTCGGGAGTTGAGGGTGTGCGGGCGCGCACTCGCGCGATGAGCGCCTGTTCGCCAAGATCTGAAATTGTCACGGGAGGCACCTGGAGGTCGCGGTCAGCCCGCGACATGAAGTGGCCCCGCTTTGCCGTGTGGAGAGGTCGAATGAACCTGCAAGGCAGGTGGAACCGCTCGAAACCACGCTTCAGGCTTCCTCACCCTGGAGGCATGCACACCGCGCAGCGTTGCAGCTCACTTAGAGAAAAAGCATCGGCTCAAACGACGCTCTAACCATCACGCACAAAGCAGGAACCTGACACCCATCCTACACTGCAATTCGCTGTTGTCCACCCAGAACCGCATCGACGATGCGTTCGATCTCCGCGGCTTTCTCCAGCGCGCGCTCGACGACCCGCCCATCGCCCTGCACGCCGTCCGCGCGTGCGCGATACAGTTCGTCGGCCAGATTGAGTGCCGCGATGATGGCGACGCGCAGCGTGTCTGCGCTGGACAGTTCATCGGCGGCCATCCGCATCTTCTGATCGAGGTACGTCGCCAGTTCAGCGATGTAGGCCTGATCCAAATCGCTCTTCACGGCGTATCGCTGGCCGTGAATCTCGACAGTGACGACGCGGGTGGTCATGGATGGGTCAGAGATTCAGCTTGTCAATGTGAGAGATGATCTCGACGACACGGAGGCGAATTTTTTCGCGCTCGTCGCGCAACGCCACCGTCTCTGAAGAAGTTGATTCCAGTTCGGCGATGCGCGTATTGGCCGCATCGAGGTCGCGCTCGAGGCGCGCCGCCTGGTCAAGGGCCTTCGTGCGATCCGCACGCAGCGTGTCGATCAAGCCAACGAGCTGGCGGACTTTTTCTTCGAGCCGATCAATGGGTTGCAGGTCTGTCGTTGTGGCCATCGTGTCTTTCATCAAACTCCGCGCACCAAAGTCCGCGTGTTATTGTCCGCGCAGGGCCGCCCCGTGGGTGGTGGACAGAGCGTTGACGATTGTTTCAACCGCCTGCTGCACTTGCGCGTCGGTCAGCGTGCGATCCGGATCGCGGAAGGTCAACCGGATGGACAATCCCACCTGCCCCTCTGGAACACCCTTGCCTTCGTATCGATCGAACTCACGCACCTGCACGAGCGTGGCTGGCGCGATAGCTCGAATCGTGCCACGAACTGACGCAGCAGGCAAGCCAGCGTCGATGAGAATCGACAGATCGCGGACCACCGCGGGATGCCGTGGGAGGGCAGTGACCTGCCGTGCGACGGCGCCGGTCACGCGAAACAGACCGAGGTCGACTTCGCCGCCAACGACAGCGACTCCTGCCGGAAGCCCACGTGAGGATGCGAGCTCCGGACGCAACTGTCCGACGGTGCCGATGCGTTGATCGTCGGCGATGAGCGCGGCCGCGCGGCCTGGCACGAACCACGGGATGCCCGTGGCAGGCTCCCAGCGCCACGTCTGCGCGAAGGCTTCGGCGAGCAGGTCGCCCACGCCAATAGCGTCGTACAGATCCACTTCGGCCGGTGGCTGGCTCCAGTGGGAGTTGCGCGCGCCTGCCAACACCCACCCCAGGCGCTGCTGCTCTCCGGAGGCCTGGAACACGGAGCCGGCTTCGAACAACCGAACGTCCGCAATGTCCCGGCGTCTGTTGTAGATGAGCGCATCGAGGAGGCCGGGCCACACGGACGGCCGCAACACCGCGAATTTCTCGGACAACGGATTGGCGATCGTCACGAGTGAAGCGGGATCGAGCGCGAACGGTTCCGCGGCAGCGGCTTCCATGAACGTGAAGGTCACCGCCTCCTGCAATCCCGCTCCACACAGCAGACGGCGGATACGGCGCGCCCTCAGGATTCCGGGATCGGATGCATGCGGGGGGGTGTGCAGGGCCGGGAACCTTG
>JBKJJZ010000095.1:0-7927 GCA_046597705.1 Vicinamibacterales bacterium
TCGCTTTGCGATCGAAGAAGTGTACCGGCTCCAGGAACACGTGCTGTACGAACCCGGCGAGCGACTGCTCTCTCTGGCGGCGCGCGTGGCCTCTGCGCCGCACGAAGCATACGGAGCGCTGTCCACCTCTGACGCGAAGTTCCCAGATGTCACACTCAGCACTGGAGAGACCGTCACGATGTCGTACGGCCAGTATCGCGCGGTGCTGGCGGGCAATCGCAACCAGGCCGACCGGCGCCTCGCGTTTCTCGCGCACTACGGCACGTACGCGAACAACATCAACACGTACGCATCGATCTACCACAGCGTCTGCCAGCGCGACTGGTTCCAGGCGCGCGCCCGCGGCTATTCCAGCAGTCTCGAGGCGGCCCTGCACGGCAACGCCATTCCCGTGGCGGTGGTCGAGAACCTGGTTGCGGCCGCCCGCAAAGGCGTGGAACCGATGCGCCGCTACCATCGCTTCCGGCGACAGCGCCTCAATCTCGATCACTACTATCCCTACGACTTCTCGATTCCCATCGTGGAGTGGGATCGCAAATACGCCTACGCCTCCATCGCCTCACCCATCATCGAGGCCGTGGCGCCATTGGGGAGTGACTATCAGGCGCGGATGCGCCGGGGCTTCACCGAGCGATGGATTGATGTCTTCGAGAACGACGGCAAACGCAGCGGCGCGTACTCGGCCAGCGTGTACGGCAAGCATCCCTACATGCTGATGAACTGGAACGAAACGCTCGACGATGTGTTCACGATGGCGCATGAGATGGGCCATTCGATGCACACGATGTTTTCGCATGAGACGCAGCCGTTCGTGTATGCGGAGTACACGATCTTCGTCGCCGAGGTGGCCTCCACGCTCAACGAAGCATTGCTGCTCGATCACATGCTGGCGCGCGCCGAAAACCCCACCGAGCGTTCGGTCCTGCTTCAGCACGCCATCGACAACATCACGAGCACGTTCTACACCCAGGTCATGTTTGCGGACTTCGAATTGCAGGTGCACCGCCGGATCGAACGGGACGAACCCGTGACGGCCGAGGTGCTCAACGCGATTTACAAGGAATTGTCCGAGACCTACTACGGCGATGCCGTCGAGCTGGAGGAACTCACCCCGATCACCTGGGCGCGCATCCCCCATTTCTACAACTCGCCGTTCTACGTCTACCAATACGCCACGTGTTTCGCCTCCGCGGCGAAGCTCTCGAAGACCCTGATGGACCCGGATCCCGAAGCGCGGGAGGTGGCGCGGGCCCGATATCTGAGCCTGCTGTCATCCGGGGGCAACGACCACCCGATGACCCAGCTGCAGAAGGCCGGAGTGGACCTCACGCAGCCCGACACTGTGGATGCGGTGGTCCAGCAGCTGGACAAGCTTGTGACGCAACTCGAACAGGTCTGACCGGGCGCCGCGGCTCACGTAGGGCGTGGCTTTAGCCGCGCCACGTGGTCCGTTCCACTCGATTGGATTCTAGATTCAGACACTCGGATTCAGTACCGATCACGCTCGGAAACCGAGCGCGACCATCCCGCCGTAAGTCGTTGACAGGACACCGCCAATCGAGGATGTCACGGCGGGGCTCTGGCCTTGTCCGAGTACGGCACGGCCTTTCCTTATAGGCACGGCAAAGGCAACCAATCCTCCATATGGGCATCCTCGACAAACTCAAGCCGCAACCACGCTGGAAACACACCGACCCCGCTGTTCGACTCCTGGCGATCGCTGAACTGGACGACGCAGTGGAACTGGCGGCATTGGCCGAGCATGACGCTGATGCCAAGGTCAGGCGGGCGGCGATTGAGAAGGTCGACGATCCGGTTGTTCTTGGGCGGGTGACCACATCCGGCAATGACACATCGGTCCAGGAAGCAGCGGCCGACCGGCTGCTGGGACTGGCGCTGGATCCGGCGAACCACGAGGCGGCTGCCGCAGTCGTCTTGTTGTCGGATACCAAGCGCGTATCGCTTGTGGCGAAAAGCTCGGCCGCAGATGCCGTTCGTGAAATCGCGCTGGGCAAGTTGACCGATGAGCGCGCGCTTGGCGGGGTGGCTCGGCAGGCCAAGGTCGAGAGCACCGCGATGGCGGCTGTTGCGCGGCTGAAATCATCCGACGAGTTGCTCGATACCGCGCTCAACAGCACGCACAAGGACGCGGCGCTGGCCGCATTCGATGCGCTCGTCAATGCCGGCGAGACACCTGGATCGGATGCCGCACTGCTCAAGACGATTGAAACGCGCACCCAGCAGAAGGCTGTGGCTCGCCGTGCCAGGACGCTGCTGCAGGCCATCGAAGATGCCGAAACCTCGCGCCGCGCGGCTGAAGAGGAACTGCGGCGGCAGGAAGCGCTGCTGTGTGATGCGGTCGAGAGTGTGAAGGAGGTCACCGATCCGGACCGGGCCGAAGTGGACCTCGCGCGAATCACAGGGGTATGGGATGCGCTGACGGGTGCCGATGCCGGCGCCTCCAAGCGATTTGCGGCCGGAGCCGAGGCGGCGCGCGCGCGAATCTCACAGCGCCGTGCTGACATGGAAGCCGAGGTTGAACACGCGCGCCAGCGCGGCGAGGCCCTGGCCAGCCGCGAAGCGTTGTGCCAGCGCGTCGAAACGATCGAAGGCGACGACTGCCTCGAACAGCTTGCGCCAATCGAAGAAGAGTGGGCGCAACTGACGCCACTGGTCGGCAACGGGCCGGAAGCCGATCAGCTCGGCAAACGATTTGGACAGGCCGTGGGGGCCTGTCGCAGGCGGCATGCCCTTGGCGCCGCCGTTCAGGAAACCCGCGCCTCGCTCGAAACCCTCGTCGTCGAGGCCGAAGCCCTGCCCGCACAGGAAGATGAGGCCGCAGCTGATGCTCGTTGGCAGGCCATTTCGCGCGATGCGCGCGGACTGGTTGCCACCCTGAACGACGCGTCGCGACCGGCCTCTGACCTGGCGGATCGCCTGGCCGTCGTCTCACGCGCGTTCGAGGAGCGTGAGACGGCGGCACGCGAAGCCGCATCCAGGGCCAAGGTCGATCAGGCCACCAAGCTGACGCGGCTTGCCGAACGCGCGAAGCGTACGGCTGAATCCGAAACCATCACCCTTCGCGAAGGCGAGCGGCTGCTGCGCGACATCACGACGGCGCTTGACGTCAAGGACGAGTCCAGCGAGACGACGAAGGAGACCACCGAGGCCGTCGGGATTCTGCGCAAGTTGCAGGAAAACGTCGCGCCGCGCGTCAAGGAACTGCGCGACATGGACGAGTGGCGCAGGTTTGCCAACGCCCAGCAGCAGGAACAGCTCATCGCGATGGCAGAGGCCATCGTCGCGTCGCTCAAGGCCGAAGAAGAGGCGGGTAAGGAAACGGAACTGGCCGCCACCGCGAAGGCGCTTCGGGAATTCCACCTGCGCTGGCAGGAAGTGGCGGACGCGCCGCGCCATTCCGCGCAGCGTCTGTGGGATCGCTTCAAGACGGCAACGGATTTCATTCGGGGCCGGTGCGAGATCTACTTTGCGAAACTGCGGCTGGAGCGGGGCACCAACCTCGAGGCCAAGGCCCAGCTCGTCGAACAGGCTGAAGCGCTTGCCACCTCCACGGATTGGGCCAAGACCGCGGCCCGATTCCAGGAACTCCAGAAAGCCTGGGCTGAGACCGGCCCGGTGCCGCGCGAAGCCGCGCGTGATCTGGCGCAGCGCTTCCGCGCCGCATGCAACACGTTCTTCACGCAACGCCGCGATGATTTGACGACCAAAAAGAAGGAGTGGAGCGAGAACCTCGTGCGCAAGGAAGCGCTGTGCGAACGCGCTGAGGCCCTGGCCGAATCGACCGAGTGGGACGCGGCGGCTACCGAGCTGAAGAAGCTTCAAGCAGACTGGAAGACCATCGGACCCGTGCGCCACAACAAGAGCGAAGTGGTGTGGAACCGTTTCCGTTCTGCCGCCGACAAGTTCTTCGAGCGCTACCACAACCGGCACCAGATCGCCGCCGCCGAGAAGATCGCCGAGCATGTGGCATTGGTCGTGGCCCTGGAACACCTGGCCTCGCTCGATGACGCACCAGACGATCTTGCCGCCCAGGTGCAAATGCTGCGGACCACGATCTCAAAAGCTCCCCATGTTGATGGCGCTGACATGAAAGCGCTGAATGACCGCTGGAAGGCCGCGCTCGCGACGTTGGTCTCGAAGTGGCCGGCCGCGTTCGCAGGCACGGATCTCGATCCTGCCGCGATTCACGAACGCATGGAGAAGCTGATCGCCAAAGTCGAGAAGCTGGTCCAGGAGGACAAGCCGGCCGTCGCGTCGAACAAATCCGCCACGGAGCTCCTGGCCGAGCGGTTACGTTCAGCGCTCGCCAGCAATGCAATGGGCAGCCGCGCCGACGACACGAAGTGGCGCGCGGCCGGCGCCACGGTGGAAGAGGCGCAGGACGCCTGGCAGCGGATCGCACCGGTGCCGGGCGAAGACACAAGCGCGCTCGAGGCCAGGTTCAAGGCCGCGTGCAAGCGCGTCATGGATCAGGTGAAGCTGCATGTCAGCCCACTTGTGGGCGGCCCCGGCGGCGGTTTCGGAGGAGGCCGCCCCGGTGGCCGGCCAGGTGGAAAAGGTCCAGGCCCTGGGGGCCAGAGGCCCATGCGCGGTGCTGGCGATCATCGAGGTCAGCCGGGCGCACGCAGCAAAGACTCGCAGCCGGTTGGAGCTTAATAGATTAGGAACTGAGGAGATGAGGAACTGGCGGAACTGACGGAACTGGCGGAACTGAGTCTTTTGTAGGGCGTCCCTTCAGGGGCGCCAATTGGCGCGGCTGACCGCCTTCGCCAAGGCTTCGGCGAGTCGGTCGTAGCCTTGCGCGGAGACCGAAGCCACGCCCTGCGTAATTCAGCTCCCCAGCTCCCCAGTTCCGTCAGTTCCGTCAGTTCTCCATTACTGCCCGTAGACGACCCTTCCGCCGACTATCGTGTAGACCACCTTCGCCTGGCGGATCTGGTCGTCGGGGACCGTGGTGATGTCCTTCGACAGCACTGTGATGTCCGCGAGTTTGCCGGGGGTCAGTGAACCCTTGATGTTCTCCTCGAAGCCACCGTACGCGGCCCACAGGGTGTAGGACTTCAGGCCTTCGATGCGCGACATCTTCTGATCGGGGTAGAACGTAGTGCCGTTCTCGAGCTTTCGAGTCACGGTTGCGTAGTAGCTCGCAATGGGATCCACGTCTTCCACAGGCGCGTCGGTTCCGTTGATGACCGTGGCTCCTGACTTCATCAGCTTCTGCCACACGTACGCGCCCTCTTCGGCGCGCTCGGGGCCAAGGCGCGCCAGCACGTACGGCGCATCGGAGGTTGCGTGGATGCCCTGCATCGCGGCGATCACACCGAGCTTGCCGAACCTTGGAATATCGTCGCGATGGATGTGCTGCGCGTGCTCCACTCTCCACCGCACGTCCTTGCCGTTGATGTTGTTCTTCTTGAACGCTTCTTCATACACGTTCAACACTTCACGATTCGCCCGATCGCCAATCGCATGCAGGCACAACTGATAGCCGCTGTCGATCGCCACTTGCGCCATCGTCCTGACCGCATCCACCTGCGTCGTGTTCAGTCCCGAGCTGTCCGGCTTGTCCATGTAGGGCAGAAGCATCCACGCGCCTCGGGAACCGAGCGCGCCGTCGATCGCCATCTTGATGGCGCGCACCGTGAGGTGCTTGTTGCCGTAGTCGATCACCCGCGCGCGCTTCATCTGCTCCACTGTCCCGCCGCCGCGAATCATCACCCACAGCCTCGCCTGCAGCCGCCCATCGTCCACCAGCCGCTTGAACCGCTCGACATCCGCGAACGACGAACCGGCATCCTGAAAACTGGTGATGCCCTTCGACAGGATTTCCTTGTTCGCAAGTTCGATCACCTTCTCGCCTTCGGCTTCGCGTTCGGCGGCCGTGGGTTCCGGCTGTCCGGTGCCGCGACGAATCAACCCCGACGCCGTCTCGCGCATCAAGCCCGTCGGGTTCCCAGCCTTGTCCTTGAGAATCTCCCCGCCTCTGGGATTCGGCGTCTGCGCGCTGACGTTCGATAACTCCATCGCCTTGCCGTTCGCGAACGACGCGTGGCCGCTTGCGTGCGTCAGGATCACCGGATTGTCCGGCGAGACCTTGTCGAGCGATTCGTGGGTGGGAAACCCTTCCACATTCGGCAAGGGCACTGACGTCCATTTTTCCTGATGCCATCCACGCCCCACGATCCACTGCCCCGGCCGCGCCTTCGCAGCGGCGTCACCGACCATCTTGACGATCTCGTCCCAGCTCTTCGTGTTCATCAACTCGAGACCCAGCTTCGCCTGGCCGATTCCAGTGAAGTGGCCGTGGCCTTCGACGAACCCCGGCATGGCCATCTGCCCGGCCAGGTCGATCACCTTCGTGTTCGGCCCCACGTAGCGACCGATGTCGGCGTTCGAGCCCAGCGCCACGATCAGGTCGCCGCGGACGGCCATCGCCTGCGCCTCTGGCCGCGCGTCATCGGCGGTCACGATGCGGCCGTTGTTGAGGACCAGTGTGGCGGGTTCCACCTGGGGTGGTGTCGCCTGCGACGACGCATTGAGGGCGGCGAGCGTGGCGCCCGCCAGCAAAACAGTGAGGACGTAGCGAAATTTCATGGCATGAACACCTGCGAAAAGTTGCCGCCGACGAATCGGTCCCGAACAGGATACGCGACGGCACGCCATCTCATGACTTGAAACCGAACCGCTTCTCGAGCAGCAGGAAACAGGGCAACGACAACGCCGCGAGGCCAGCCGCAATACCAAAAGCCGGACGGAAGCCCAGCTGGTGAATCAGCCCGCCCATCACGGTCGATCCGCTTCCAACGCCCGTATCGAACGCGGCGAGCATCGCGCCAAAGGCCGCGCCACGACGCCACCACGGAATCTTCTTCATGATGTAAGCGGTATACGCGGGATACACCAGACCGAAGCCGGCCCCGAATACCAGCGCGGCGGCCACGAACATCACTTTGCCTTGCGACAGCGCGAGCAGTCCCATTCCCAATGCCGTCGTGGCAAGACATGGCAACAGCGCTCGACGATGGCCAATGCGATCAAGAAAGCGTCCCACCAGGATTCGACCAAGAAGGATGGGAATAGCCATCGATGAAAGAAACAAGCTGCGAGGCGAGATGCCCAGCTCATCCGCGAACATCGCCGAAAAACTGGTGAGGCTTCCATACCCGAACGCGATCAACGCCATCGTCGTGGACATGGCAAGCACGCGCCACTCGACCAGGTCTCCCAGGCTGGTGGGCCTTGGTGGCAGGGCCGCGGCTTCGGCGCGATCATCCGGCAACCGCCACGCGATCGCGGTCATGAGCAGGTTGAGGCTGGCCAGTTCCAGGCACATCGTCTTCCAGCCCAGGCTGTACATGAAGAACCCGAACGGCGGTGCTATCGCGATGGCAAGGACCGAGGCCAGGCCCCAGTAGCCAAGGCCCTCTGCGCGGCGGTGTTCCGGCAACGTTGCGGTCATGTAGGCGCCCGATGCGGCCAGCAGTCCTGACCAGAACAACCCGTGGACGAAAACAAACGCCAGCAGCAACCGGTAGCTCGTGATGAACGCGTAACTCACGGAGAAGATCGCAAGCACGAGGCTGACCGAGATGAGCACGCGTCGATGCCCAAGCCGATCGGCGAGTTGTCCCGTCACGGGCGCCGAGAGTGCGGAGGCGTACGTCAAAAAGCCCAGGAAGAGCCCGGCGGCGAAGGTGGTGCCGCCAAGTTCAATGACGTGATACGGCGCGGCCGGCAACAACTGGAACAGCGACACGAACACGGTGAACGTGAACGCGCACATGACGAAGAACCTCGGGGTAAATAGCCGATCCGACAAGTAATCAGTTTATATGCACCTCGAACCTCGAACCTCGAACCTCGAACCTCGAACCTCGAACCTCGAACCTCGAACCTCGAACCTCGA
>JBKJJZ010000279.1:0-4455 GCA_046597705.1 Vicinamibacterales bacterium
GAATGATAACGGGAACCGATGACAAAGGGTGACGGGTGTCGATCTGTGGAAAAGTAACTAATGGAAAAGAGGTGGGGAGTCTTTTTACTTGTACTCTAGAAAAAAAGACCCCCGACGTCTTTTCCATTAGTCACGAGATGCCGATATGAGCCGCGATCCCGCAACCGTCCCGAATGCCCAAATGGACGGTTGCCGCCTCGACGTCTGGCTGGATGTGGCGTGCCTGTGCAAGACCCGGTCGGAAGCCCAGCGGGCGTGCAAGGGCGGCAAGGTTGAGGTGAACGGCCAGTCGGCGAAGGCCCAGCGGCCCCTGAAGCTGGGCGACGTTGTCGATATCTCGCGCCCGCGTGGCGTGCGACAGCGCGTGATTGTGCGGCAACTCACGTCTCACCACGTGGCCAGGGCCGTGGCGCGCACCCTCTACGAAGACACCACGCCGGAGCCATCGCCCCAGGTCAAGGCCATGCTCGAGTTGAGCCGGCTGGCGGGACCGAGGCGTGCGCCAGGCCCGGAGGTGGTGCCGGACAAGCACGAGAAACGGCGCTTACGCAGGGCCAAAGAAGACGGGGACGGGTCCGGCTGGTAGGAATGTTATACTTTGGTGTTTGGGGTCCACTTCGAGGTCCCACCAAGAGAGGTTTTCCGAGTGGCCACGCGACATAAATCGGCGGTGAAAGCGAACCGCCAGACGATCAAGCGCACTGAACACAACCGCGAGCTGCGGTCCAAGCTGCGAACCGGCCTCAAGGCCATCCGCACGGCCATTGACGCCGGCGACACCGCCACGGCCAAGGCTTCGCTGAACAAGACGTTCTCCCTCATCGACAAGATGTCGGCGAAGAAGATCATCCACGACAACACGGCTGGCCGTTACAAGTCGCGGATCGTCAAGGGCCTCGCCAAGAAAACCGCCAGCGCGAAGACGGCTTAACGCCGGCCGTAGCCGCCGCCGGACCCGCCTCGGCCCACGGGACGGCCGGTCAGTTCGACCACGAGCCGTTCGAGCAGCACCTGGTCGTCTCCACCTGAGCTCTTGAGCGCCAGGTCGGTGCGCAGCAGCGCGTCAAGCGCGGGCTTCACGCGATCTGGCGACGACTCCGCCAGCCGGTTCGAGACCCACCAACGCAACTGCCCGACGATGGCGTGAGGCGAATCGCCGCGCTCCAGCCGCAGCGCCAATTCACGCAACCCACGCGCCGCGTCACCCGCGCCAAGCGCATTCGTCACGGCCCAGTCGTCCTGCACCGTGGCGCCATCAGCGGCCACCTCTTCGACGTCGGCGGCACTGATCGCCTTGCGCTCGCCAACGTAGAGCAACAGGCGCTCGATGTCACCGCGCAGTTTCGAAATGTCCTCGCCCGATCGATCGACCAGCACTTTGACCGCCGCCGGATCCATTGTGCGACCCTCGCGCGTCATTTCATCCAGCACGAACTTCCGTGCGCCAGCCGCAGCGGCTCCTGCTCCTGCGGGGCCGGACCGGGCCTCTGTCCTGATCCCGCCGAACGTCACCACCTGGGCCTTCTCCACCAGCTTCTTCGTGAACCTTCGCGTGCGATCGATTTCAGTCGCCACGAACACCAGCGTCGCGAACGGAGAAGGACTGGCGACGTACTCCTCGAGCGGTGTGAAATCCGTGGCCGCGGACTCGCCGTCCTCCGACGATTCATCGTCGACCGATTCGTCGCTGGCGGCCTTGCCCGCCCGCTTGGGCTTCAACAAGCGCTCTGCACGCAGGACGATGACAATGCGGCGATCGCCCAGCATCGGCAGACTGCGACAGGAAGCCGCGATGTCCACGGGCGTGCCGGTATCCTCGCCGGCGTAGATGCGATCGACGGCGAACGGTCGATCCGCCACATCGATCGTGCCCTCCACCGCGTCCACCATCCGGTCAACGAGCTTCACATCCTCGCCAAGGAAGACATACAGGCGCTCGAGTGCCCCGGCGGTCAGGTGCTTGCGCAGGGCAGCCACGTCAAGGTTGGGCACGACGGTCCTAGAACGCCTCGAAGATCGTGGTGATCAGCGAACGTGCAAACGTCTGGGCCAGGCGTTCCAGCGCATTGGTGTTGCCGCTCAGGAACGCCGTCGCATCGGTGCCGGTCGCGGTGGTCGGCGAGTATTCCTCGCTGAACCGCATGGACGGGTTCGCCCAGAGCACTTTGTTCTCGCGCACGTCCTTGAATTCGAACGACGCGATGATGTCCAGCCGCACGCGCGCACTCTGGCTGCCGCCCGTGTACGCGGTGTTGTTGAGCCTCACATCGACGATGGTCCCTGTCAGGATGGCATCGACGTTGTTGACGTCCGGCTGCACGCGATACCGGCCGCGGCTGCCGAACTCCGTCCGAACACGATCCGTGAGCACCCGCTCAATCTCGAAGACGGCGGTGTTGTTGGTGAACGAAGGCACACCGACGATCTTGATGTAGTCCGGCAGGAACGAACCCCGGCCTGACAACGCATAGCCGCAGCCCGACGACACGGTCAGTGCAACCAGGGTCAGGCATGTCAGCAGGATTTTCTTCATCGGTTCCCTTCGGCGCGGCTGAAGCCACGCCCTGCGAAGGCTCTACTTCACCACAATACTGACCAACTTGCCCTTGGCAATGATCACTTTGACGATCTGTTTTCCGACCAGGTGCGTGGCGACTGCCGGCGCGGCGACTGCCGCAGCCTCGATGTCCGACTCACTGGCGTCCGCCGCTACAGTGACACGTCCGCGCAGTTTCCCGTTGACCTGCACCGGGATTTCGATCGACTCGTCGCGAGCCGCGTCTTCGTCCCAGCCGGGCCAGCCGGCAGCCACCACGCCGTCCGCGTGGCCCAGGCCGGCCCACAATTCCTCGCACATGTGCGGGGTGAAGGGCGAGAGCATCAACACCAGCGCTTCGATAGACTCGCGCAAGACCGCCGCGGTCTCCGGCCGCTCGACGACCGCCGCCGCTTCATCATCCACTCCCAGGGGACGCACCCCACGGAGTTCGCAGAATGCGTAGAGCTCGTTCACCAGTTCCATCAATGCCGCAACGGCGGTATTCAGGTGCACACGCGGATCGATATCCTGGGTGACCCGGCGAATGGTGCCGTGCGTCTTCCGGCGCATGGCCCGTTCAGCGTCGTCAAAGGTCAGACCAGCCACGGCCGGCGCCTGCTTTGCCGCGATGGAGAGGTGGTCCACAACCCGCCACACCCGGTTGAGAAACCGGAACGCGCCCTCGAGGCCCGTATCGATCCACTCCACTTCCTTCTCCGGCGGCGCGACGATCATCACGTAGAGCCGGAGCGCGTCAGCGCCAAAGGTCTGAATCATGTCATCGGGATCGACGACGTTGCCTTTGGATTTGGACATGACTGCCCCGTGGCGCAGCACCATCCCCTGCGTCAACAGGCGCGTGAAGGGTTCGTCGATTGTGACAAGACCGATGTCGCGAAACACGCGACTGAAGAATCGCGAGTAGATGAGATGCAGAATCGCATGCTCCACGCCGCCGCTGTAGAAATCGACGGGTCCCCAATACGCCACCTTGGCGGGGTCGAACGGAAGCTGGTCGTTGTGGGGATCGCAGAACCGGTAGAAGTACCAGGACGAATCCACGAACGTGTCCATCGTGTCGGTCTCGCGACGTGCCGGTCCACCGCACTTCGGACACGCGACGTTGACGAACTCGGGCACCTGCGCCAGCGGCGAATCCCCGCGGCCCGTGAACTCGGTGACCTTCGGCAGGACTACGGGAAGGTCTGAGTCCGGCACGGCCACCATGCCATCCACCGGGCAATGAATGATTGGAATGGGCGTGCCCCAATACCGCTGGCGCGAGATGCCCCAATCCTTCAAGCGATACTGGGTCGTGCCTTCCCCGATGCCGCGGGCCTGCGCATCCGCGGTCATCCTCCGATTCGCTTCGGTCCACGGCAGCCCGTTCCACGGTCCCGATCCGACGAGGACGCCTTCCCCGGCATGCGCTTCGGTCAACGTTCCGCCGTCGAGCTCCTGCCCGTCCGGCTGAACGACTACCCGGACGGGCAGGTCGTACTTGCGCGCGAACTCGAAGTCGCGCTGATCGTGGCCGGGCACACCCATGACCGCACCAGTGCCGTATTCGCCCAGCACAAAGTTGGCGACCCACACCGGCACCGGTTCGCCGGTGAACGGATTGGTGACGACGCGTCCGGTGTCGAAGCCTTCCTTCTCGACTGCACCCGTCATGCGAGCGGTTCGATCCTGCGAGCGGAATCGCGTGACCTGCGCCCGGAACGCAGCGGGATCGGGTGACTCGGCGGCAAACTGTTCGACCAGTGGATGCTCGGGCGCGAGCATGACGAATGACGCACCGTAGATCGTGTCGATGCGCGTGGTGAAAACGTCGATGTTGTCGAACTTGACCCTGGCGCCTTCCGAGCGCCCGATCCAGTTCTTCTGCATCGGCAATACCTTCTCAGGCCACTGGG
>JBKJJZ010000352.1:0-3593 GCA_046597705.1 Vicinamibacterales bacterium
CCGGGTCGTTGGCTGGCGACAGCAGTTCGGCCGCGCCTGCCACGAAGTCCGCCACGACCGCATCGATCGCGATGCCGTCTCCCGCGATCATGATGCCCGTCTGCCCTGTGGCGCGAAAGGTCGCTTTGGCGCCGGCGGCGTTCAGTGCGCGCGTCAGTGCCAGCGCGGTGTATTTCTTTCCCAGCGCGCAGTCCGTGCCGACGGTGAGCACACGCATGCCGGGACGTTTGAAACCGGTGCCTGTAGGGAGCACGCGGTCCGTGGCCCGAACGTCAACCAGGCGGCCGCCGCCACGGGCCGCTGCAGAGACCAACTCCGGAAAGCTCGCGAGGCGCGTGTGCATGCCGCTCACCACGTCGAGGCCATGATCGAGCGCTTCCACGAGCGGGGCAAGCCACGTGCGCGGCAATTGCCCGCCGACCACGGCGACGCCAATGACCAGCGACCCCGCGCCGGCCGCTGCGGCCTCTCGGGGACGAAGCGCGGGCAAACCCAGCGACACCGTGCCTTCAGGGAGGCGGCATTCGCCGATGACGTCAGCGCCGCACCAGTCGCGAAGGCCGAAGCCCGTCTTCGCGTCAGAGGCGGTCGTGACGTCCGCCAGAAAGATGAGGTACGGTTTTCGGAGGACGGGCACGGGGAAATCCTGGACGCACTAACGCGCGATCGGCGTGATCGTGAAGGTGAATGTGCGTGGTTCGCTGCCGGCGATGCGATAGGCCTCCATCGGCAAGCCCAGGGCGCTCCAGCTGTTGATGCCGCCGACGCCCATCTGCCGGTCGTCGATGTTGAGATAGACCTCCGGTCGCTTTGGGAGCTGGAATGAGTACGGCACGCTTTCGAGGTCGCGCGTGTTTACGTGTGACGCACGAAAGGCCACCGTGCCGCGGTCGCGCGTGAATCGCAGCCCGAGGCCGGCGTCGTTGCGCAACTCCAGCCAGCTCACGTCAGTGCGGTTGCCGTTCTCCTGCGGCCTCGCGTATTCCACCCAGAGGTCTTTCACTCTGGAAGAGAACTTCCCGATCGGCGCGAATTGCCGGTCGATGTACGTCTCATCGCCGCGGCCGACCCAGTCCACTCTCTCGAGGCCGGGAGCCAGCACGAGTTCCGTGCCGAAGCGAGGCATCATCGGCAACGGGTCTGTTCCCGGCGTGTAAGCGCCGGTGACGGTGATTTCGCCGAAGCCGTTGATGCCGTACGTCATCACATAGCGGCCTATCACTGACGGCAGCTCGGCAGCGACTGCCACCTCCACGCGATGATCATCGATGCGCTTCACGTCGACAGTCTTGATCTGCCAGGCCGAGGCGGCGTTGCGCCAACGGGTGATGTCCTGTTCAGGCGCTTTGCGTGCAGCGTTCATCGCGGCCTTCCACGCGCCCAGGTCGTTCTCCGTCATCGCGCGCCAGAACTCAGGCAACGGCCCACGCTCTATGAGCTGGACGGTCCTGTAGGAGTAACTGCTGATGGTTCCCTGCGACCGATCGAAGAGGAGTGCGAAATCCGGACCTGAGAATCTGGTGATGTGACCGGCGTTCTGTTGTATGACCGGCGAAAGCGGATACGGCACCGAGCCGAGCTGGCCGCCCATAATGCCGGCGTACGGCGTCCATTGATCACGCGAGAGTTCGTGCCCGGCTGGAGCCCACGATGTCACCTCGCGAGTGGTGAACCAGACATCCAGCAGGATCGGTCCAACCGCCCCCTTCGGCATCTGCATGGTCGGCGACGGCAAGGGAATCACGTAATCGGCCTCGCCCCTGGGCGCGATGTTGAGTTCGGGCAGGTCGCCCGACGCGATCTCAACACCACCGCCTTTCAGCGCCCAGTGCCCAACGGCCAGGTCTTTCGCGTTCGTGAAGTCGAACCAGTTCTTGATATGCACGGACCTGCCGTCAGCGCCGGCCTTCGACGCGTGCAGGTAGCGATACACGTGTTTGATCGCGCGCAGGCCCGGGTGCGGTGTGCTGTCGGCAGCGACGAGACCGTTCTGATTGAACGAGTTGTCGTTCTTCTGGCCCACGCGGTCCTCCCACCATCCGCCATAGGCGAAGAACGTTTTCTTGCCCGAGGACTCCTGATATTCCTTCGGCACCTGCTGCAACAGGCCCTGGTCCTTCCAGTCCCACACGAACGCACCCTGCGCGTTGCTGTCGCTGTAGAAGATGTCCCAGTACTCCTGGAGTCCGCCGTTGCTGTTACCCATGGCGTGCGTGTATTCGCAGAGGATCAGCGGCATGTCGGGCCGCTGGGCCATGCGTTGCTTCACGCCATCAGGCGTGGGATACATGAACGAGTTGATGTCAGCGTTGCTGCGTCCGCCTGACGTGGTGCCCTCGTAGTGCACGGGCCTGGTCGAGTCTGCGGCCTTCGCGGCCTTGTAGGCCGCGGCGATGTTGGTGCCGTCGCCGCATTCATTCCCCAGCGACCAGATGATCACGGACGGATGATTCTTGTCGCGTGCAATCATCCGCTCCACGCGATCGACATAGGCCGGCGTCCACGCTTCGTCATTGGTCAGCCGGTTTTGCGCTGTGGTGCCGAAGCCATGGCACTCGATGTTCGCTTCGTCAATCAGGTAGAGGCCGTACTGATCGGCGAGCTGATACCACAGCGGATCGTTTGGATAGTGCGCCGTCCGCACCGCGTTGATGTTGTGCTGCTTCATGATCTCGATGTCCCGGATCATCGAGCCGCGGCTCACGCGATGGCCCGTCTCTGGGTCATGCTCGTGCCGGTTCACGCCTTTGAGTAGAATGGGCCGGCCGTTGACGCGCAGTTTGCCGCCAGCAATTGTCACTTCGCGGATCCCCACCATCACCGGTACCACCTCGGTGATCGTGCCGCGCGCGTCACTGTTCGTCAGCAGCAGGGAATAGCGTGTGGGCGTCTCAGCGGTCCAGAGCCTGGGAGATTTCACCGGTATCGAGAAACGCACGGTGGCGTCCCCGGTGGCTGGGAACGTGACCGGCTGACGCTGGCGTGCTGAGGCCTCAACGCTCGAAAGGTGGAGGGACGCCTCGATCGTCTGCCGCCCAGTGACGTTTAGCGGACGAGCCACTCGCACATCCACACTTATCGTCGCGGACGCATGATCCGGGCTGAGCGTGGTTCGCGTCGACACGTCGTCCATATGATCCGCGGACAGGCTGATGAGCGAGACGTCGCGGAAGATGCCCGAGAGCCGCCACATGTCCTGGTCCTCGAGGAACGAGCCATCGCTCCATCGATACACCTGGACGGCAAGCACGTTCGCACCGGGCCGTATCCGGTTGGTGATGTCGAACTCCACTGGCAGCCGGCTGTCTTCGCTGTAGACGACGCGCGTGCCGTTGACCCACACGTAGAACGCCGAGTCCACGCCGTCGAACTTGAGGCGCGTCTGCCGGCCGGCCCAGTCGGCGGGGATCGTGAAGGTGCGGCGATACGAACTCACGCCGCCCGCGTCCTGCGGCGGCCGCGGATCCTGGCGGTTCATGTTGAAGCCGTAGCCCGAATTCACGTAGATGGGAATGCCGTGTCCGCTGAGTTCCACATTGCCGGGCACGTTGATCGAGCTCCACGCGTTGTCGCTGAAGGTGGTCTCGAAGAAC
>JBKJJZ010000527.1:0-3135 GCA_046597705.1 Vicinamibacterales bacterium
CTGGTCAATGTGTCGTTTGCGTTGAACCTCGCGGTCGCGCGGCCGAGCGTGACGGCCTTGCACGTCGTCAACCTTGCACTGCACCTGGTATGCGCACTGTTGATTTTCGGCATCATCCGCCGCACGCCGGAGCGGCCTGCCACGACCGCGTTGGCCGTCGCCCTGCTCTGGACGGTGCATCCCCTTAACAGCGAAGTGGTCAACTACACGACACAACGAAGTGAATCGATGATGGCGGCGTGCTACCTGCTGGCGCTGTACGCCGCGGCCCGCTCGCTCGAAGCGGGCGCCGCACGATGGTGGGTCCCGGTTTGCGTGCTCGCCGTCCTCGTGGGAACTGGCTGCAAGGAAACGATTGCCACCGCGCCTCTGTTGATTCCGCTCTACGACCGGGCGTTTGGCTTCGATTCGTACGCCCAGGCCTTTCGCGCGCGATGGCGGTTCTACGCCGGACTTGCGGCAACGTGGGTGCCCCTTGGTCTCATGGTGGCGTTGAACGGCCAGTCATTTTCGGCCGGCTTCTCTTCTGCGCAGGCGTCGGCTGTTCAATACTTTTTGAATCAGCCGGAGATGCTCACACGTTACCTGTGGCTCACGATATGGCCGCAGTCGCTGGTGCTGTACTACGGTTGGCCGCGCGCGATCACCGTGGCGCAGGCGTGGCCGTACTTTGCGTTCATCACGACCCTGTTCATCGCGACAGTCGTGGCGATGGTTCGGCGGCCTCGCATCGGCGTGTTGGGCGCCGCGGCATTTCTGACGCTGGGGCCAACCTCGAGCTTCATCCTGATCGCCACCGAAGTGGGCGCCGAGCGTCGAATGTACCTGGCCTCGGCAGCGCTGATGATGCTGGCGGTTTGTGCGGTGGCCTGGGCACTGAAACGCTGGACGAACGCGCCCAGGCATGCCGCGCTGCTCATGCTCATCGTCATTTCATCGGCGCTCTCGATTCGCACGATGCTGCGCAATCGCGAGTACTCGTCAGCGCTCACGATGGCCCAGACGATACTCGAGCGCTGGCCCTCTCCGAATGCGCACTACCTGGTGGGCGTCGAACTCGCGGCTGCCGGGCAGAGGGACGGGGCCATCGCGCGACTGCAGGAAGCTACCCATGGCTACCCGGCAGCCGGCTATTACCTGGGGCAGGAACTCTTCAAGGCTGGCCGTTTCGACGAAGCGGTTGTCGCGCTTCGTGGATTCGTTGCCGCGGAACCCGAAGTGGCCGCGGTACGGCCGTCCAGAATCCTCATCGCTCGCGCGCTGGAGGCATCAAGCAAACCCGCCGACGCGATACGCGAATTGACGACGCTGCTCACTGGGTCCGCGGGTGACGCGGATGTCCACGCCCTGCTCGCCAACCTGTATGCAGGGCAACAGTCATTCGCGCAAGCCGTGCCGCACTATGTCGAGTACCTCAAGACCAGGCCGCAGGACGGTAATGGGTGGACCGGCCTTGGCATCGCATTCATCAATCTCGGCAAGCAGGCCGAAGCCGTTGAGGCGTTTCGCAACGCGGTCAATGCGCAGCCCGGCAACGAGCAATTCCGCGCCAACCTGCAACGCGCGATGGGGCGCGGGTAATTCGCCGGCATATTACGAATCGCCCCTGAGGACGCTGGCGGGATCCACATTCGATGCGCGTCTGGCGGGCAGCACGCCTGCGAGCACCGCGCTCAGAATCAGGACGCCCACGACTGCGGCGATGGTGGGCGGATCGAGCAGGGTGACGCCGAACAATTGATCCTGGATCACGCGGCCGAGCGCAAAGGCGGCGGCCAGTCCGACCGCGGCGCCAGCGCCGGCAAGCGCCAACGCCCGGCCGAGGATCATGCGGACTACCGACCCTGAGGGAGCACCCAACGCCATCCGGATGCTGATCTCGCGCATGCGCTGCGCGACTGCGTAACTCATGACGCCGAAGATGCCCGTGGCCGCCAGAGCCAGCGCCACGCCGGCAAACAACACCAGCAACGAGGTGTAAAAGCGTGGCCGTGCGACGGCATCGTCCAGTAGTTGCGTGAGCGGCATGGGCGCCATCATCGCAAGGTCGGGATCGAGTTCGCGAATCGCCGCCCGTACGGAGGGCAGGACTGACGTGGAATCACCGGCCGTCCTCAGGACGAGCCGAACTGTGCGTGTCGATCGCTGCGCGTACGGCACGAAGAGTTGCGGCGCCGCGGACTGCCTCCGATCGTGGGCGGGCAGGTCCTTGATTACGCCAGTGATTTTCCACTCCCGTCCTGCCGCGACCACGTGCCTGCCGACGGGGTCCTGTCCGCCGAACCATCGCCGCACGCCGGCTTCATTGATCACGGCCACAAGCGGTGACGTCAGCGTCTCGGTGTTGTTGAATCCCCGTCCCTTCACGACACTGGTTCCGAGCACGCTGAAGTACGACGGTGAAGCGCTGGCCATCCCAATCTCGGCGTTGACGTCCGGCGGAGGTGGAGGCGCGCCAACCACAGCGAAGTCCACCATCGACCCGAGGCCACTCAGGGGAAGGGCCGTGGTGATAGCGACGGCGGTGATTCCGGGCACACCGCGCAGGCGTTCTTGCAGGCTCGTGACACGCGCCAGGACCTGCGGCGTCTCCCGGTACGAGGGTCCTTGCAGCGACATCCGGAATGTCACGCCGTGATCGAGCTGGACCTCGGCGGGTGGCCTCGTCAGCTGCACGAAGCTGCGAATCAACAGGCCGGCGCCCGTCAGCAGCACGACGGCCAGGGCCATTTCAGCAACAACAAGGACCGCGCGAGCGCGATGGCCGGCTCGGCCGGATCCGCCACTGCGCCCGCCCTCACGCAGCGCCTGCGTCAGAGTCCGGCCAGTCGCCTGCAACGCCGGCAACACGCCAAACAGCAGACTCGTGCCCACGGCGATCGCGAACGTAAATGCGACCACGGTGGCATCCACCCCCACTTCCTGAAGGCGCGGAATGTCACCCGGCTGCGCCGCGACAAGAGCCTTCGTGGCCGCATAAGCCAGCGCCAGACCCGCGGCTCCACCCAGAAGGCCGAGCACCGTTGACTCCGTCATCAATTGCCGAACCAGGCGGCCGCGACCCGCACCCAGTGCGCCCCTGACCGCGATCTCTTCGTGCCGGGCCGACGCGCGCGCCAGCAGCAGGTTCGCCAC
>JBKJJZ010000260.1:0-30970 GCA_046597705.1 Vicinamibacterales bacterium
GCGCGGCTCGGCGGTCATGTTGATCGCGGCCGGCGCCGTGCTGTTCAGCACGCGCCTGCAGCTCGCGGTGGCGCGGCGGCTGACGCCCATGGCTTCAGCCGCCGCAAAGTCGTCGGCTATCGCCGGCCGAGGGGGCAGCGGACTCGGCGGGCAGTTCCTGGCCGGCGCGCTGCTTGGTGGCGTGTGGAGTCCATGTGTGGGCCCCACATTGGGCGCCGCGGTCACACTGGCGGCATCGTCGTGGACGAACGTACCGTCAGGCGGCACCGACGCCGCCGGCACGGGCACCAGCGGGTTGCTGCAGGCCACGTCCATGATGTTCGCATTCGGCGTCGGATCGGCCGTGCCCCTTGTCGCCACCGCGTACGCCTCCCGGCGGATGCTGGCGCATCGTCGTGCATTGCTGACCGGTAGCGCCACCGGCCGGAAAGTCTTCGCGGGCGCCCTCATCACCATGGGTGTCGCGGTCTTCGCCGGCTTCGACAAAGTGGTTGAGGCGGCGGTGCTCGACCGGCTGCCCGCGTGGTGGATTTCCCTCATCACAGGAGTCTGAATCCCTCCGGCAGGACGTCGCCCGGATCGACGATGAACGTGTGATCGCCGGTGATGGACGCGGCGCCGGTGAGTTCCGGGATGATGGCGGGATGATCGCCAACGGTGGTGCGTGAGAACACGCGCGCGCTGAACGTGGTCCCGATGATGCTCTCGTGCACGAACGGCGCATCGTCACTGGTCAGCCCCATCGCATCGAGCACGGCCAGCACAGCGCACGTCCCGGTGCCGCAGGGTGAACGGTCTACTTCGTGGTCCGCGAAGATCGTGACGTTGCGCAAGTGCGCGTCTGCCAACGCGGGCGGCCCTGTGAAGATGGTGCCGTAAATGCCGGTCAGCCCTGGCTCCAATGGATGTACCACGGCGATCACGCGTTCCACCTCGCGCGCGATAGCCATGCCCATCGTCTTGAGGCTGCCGAGCCGTTCGCTGACCACGGCAAGGCCGGCGCTCTCTGCGTCCACTACGGCGTAGAAGGCGCCGCCGAACGCGACATCGACCGAGATCGTGCGGCCTCCCACCTGCACCTGAAGCCCGGCAGCCAGGACGAACGACGGCACGTTGACGAACGACACGTGAGAGACGCGCGCGCCTTCCAGGTGCGCGCGGGCGCGAATTTGTCCGGCGGGCGCGTCGAACACAAGCGTCTTGCGATTGTCCGCGTGCGTCACCAGCGCCCGTTCGAAGGCGATCGTGGTGACGGCGATAATCGCGTGGCCGCACATCGTGCTGTAGCCCTCGTTGTGCATGAACAGCACGCCCACGTCGGAGTCCGGCCGCTCGGGTTCGGTCAGTAGCGCGCCGTACATGTCCGCGTGCCCCCGGGGCTCGAACATCAGCACACGACGAAGGTGATCCTGATGCTCACGCGCCCAGGCGCGCCGCTCCAGCATCGTGGCGCCTTCGGGCGCAGGCCACCCGCCCGTGACCAGCCGCAACGGTTCGCCTGCCGTGTGAGCGTCAATCGTGCGTAAGATGAGAGGCGACATGCCCATATTGTTATCGGAACAAGACGTCAGACGCGTACTCCCCATGGCCGATTTGATTCAAGCAATGTCGGGGGCCCTGTCGGGGTACTCCGGCGGCCACGTCTCGCAACCCGTGCGCACGGTCCTGGAAGTGGGCCCTGAACGCTCGTACTTCGGCATCATGCCCGCGGTCATTGGAGAGCCACCCGCTATGGGCGCCAAGCTGGTCACGGTCTATGCCGGCAATCACTTGCGCAATCTCACCTCGCACCTGGCGACGATCATTCTGATGGACCCGGACACCGGCGCGATCGTGGCACTGCTCGACGGGCGCTTCATTACCGAAGCACGCACAGCGGCAGTTTCCGCGGTATCGGTAGACAGGCTCGCTCGCACCAATGCGAAGCGGCTGGCAATCATCGGCACGGGTGTCCAGGCACACAGCCATCTCGACGCCATCCGGATGGTTCGCGACATCACCGACGTGCGTGTCTGGAGTCCCAACCCCGAAAACTGCGGGGCGTTCGCAAGCACCGCGGCGCTTCACACCGGTCTTCCGGTCCGTGCGATGGACGACTCGGCCGGCGCGGTGGAAGGCGCGGATATCGTAGTGCTCGTCACCGCGTCGCCGGTCCCCGTCGTTCGCGATGAAGACATCGCGCCCGGTACGCACATCTGCGCGATCGGCGCTTGCCGGCCAACGCAGCGCGAGATGCCGACGCCGCTCGTCGCCCGATCGCGCCTCTACGTAGACTCTCGCGACGCCGCCCTCATCGAAGCCGGCGACATCGTTCTGCCGATCAAGGAAGGCGCGTTCGGCGCGGATCACATCGTGGGGGAACTTGGCGCGGTCGTGCTGGGCCAGTGTGATGGCCGGCGAACGGAAGACGAGGTCACGATCTTCAAGTCGCTTGGGATGGCCGTCGAGGATGTGGTGGCCGCACAACTGGCCGTGGAGCGGGCCGTCGCCGCAGGCCTGGGGACGGAGTTCTCACTTTCGTGACACCAGCCGGGGCGATCTTTGCTCTTGCACTGCTAGCGGCACTGAGCGGTGCACAGGCATCGCCGCCGACACCTTCACCTGCGACGACTCAAGCGTTTGCCGCCGCGTACAACCTCAACTACGAAGAAGCCCTGCGCATCGCGCGCCAGGATGCAGCGGCACGACCCAACGACGCGGAGACGCATCGCACACTCGCGACGATCGTGTGGATGCACATTCTCTTCACCCGGGGCGGACTCAGCATCGATCACTACCTGGGCAGCGCCACGTCGTCGGATATCAAGTTGCCTCCCCCGCCGTCCGGCCTCAATGCCGAATACAAGGAGCAAGTGCAACAGTCGATCGCTCTGGCGGAAGCCGCGTTCAAGCGCGATTCGAAGGATGTGACGGCTCGCTATAACGTGGGCGCGGCGTACGGACTTCAGGCAACCTACAGCGCCACTATCGAAGGAAAGGTCGGGCAGGCGTTCAGTGCCGCCCGGCGGGCCTACAGCACGCACGAATGGATCCTCGACCACACACCCAACCGCCCGGAAGCCGGCCTGGTTGTCGGCACCTATCGATACGCGGTGGCACTGCTGTCGATGCCCAAGCGCATGGTGGCCCACATCGTCGGCTTCGGAGGCGGCAAGGAGAAAGGCTTGCAGATGGTCGAAGCGGCGGTCGCGAGTCCACTGACCCGAACGGAGGCACGCGTGGGACTGGCGCTGATGTACAGCCGCGAAGGCCGGCATGACGACGCCCTTCGGGTGCTCAAGACGCTATCAGCCGACTATCCGCAGAATCGGCTGCTGCAACTGGAGGTGGGCTCTGCTGCCTGGCGCGCCGGACGCGCCGCGGAAGCGGAAGCTGTGCTGACTGCCGGCATGGCGTGGCACGATCGGGATCCTCGAACGAAGATCAGGGGCGAACGCGCACTGTGGATCTACAAGCGAGGCACGGCTCGCGTCTCTCTGAATCACCTCGACGATGCCGTGGTTGATCTGCGGTTAGCGCTGGCCAGCGACCCGGTGGGATGGGTGCGCGGCAGGATTCACTTGGAACTGGGCAAGGTGTCCGATCTTCGTCAGCAGCGCCCCGCTGCGTTGACGGAGTATCTGGCCGCCGCTGAGCTGTGCCGCGCCCATCAGGATCCCTGGTGCCAGGACGAGGCCGCTCGCCTGAGGAAACGGCCGTTCAGTTTCCGTCCAATCCCATAGACTTACTCAGACTCTGAAAGATGGCCCCAGTCAAAACCTGGCTCAAAGTCGCGCTCGTCATCGTCGGCCTGGGGATGCTGGGGATGTGCGCGATCGCGGGCGCAGGGGTTTACTTCGTTTCGAAGCACGTGCAGACGACGCGCGTGTCGAGCAGCAGCGCCATCAAGCAATTTGAGGACGCGCTTGTCCGGTTCAAGGACCAGAAGCCACTGATCGAAATCGACAGCTCCGAGCGTGTCCGTAAGACGCGCGACATCGCGGATCTCCCGACGGCCGCCACGAAGGCGACCAACCTTATCGTGAAAGCCTGGGACCCCGATGAGGGCCGCATCGTCAACCTGGCGATTCCACTCTGGATACTTGCGGTGGGCCGGCGCAAGGTTGACCTGGGAATGGGTCCTGACAGCTTCGATCTGAGACGGCTGAACCTGGACTTCAAGGATATTGAACGCATCGGACCGGTGCTGCTGCTGGATGCACACACGCGATCGGGCGAGCGCGTGCTCATCTGGACTGAATAAGGGACACGGCCTCTGCCGCCTGTAATGGCGAGGTGGCAGAGTTGCTGAGCTGGGGAGATTTCTGGAGGCTTCGCATCAATTCCTGGGTCGGCACGGCGCTTGCACTGGAACGGGGTCATGGAGGTCGTCATGACTGCAACACGTGTATTGAGGGTAGGCCTGTTGGCGCTGGTGGGTTCGGCAATCGTGAGTGCTGGGCCGGCCATGGCTTCACAGGCGCGTCCCGATCAACGACGCGACGACCGCGGAACCACTCAGCGAGGCCGACAGGATCCACGCGATGACCGCGGTAACGGCCGAGTGTGGGACCGGCGTTCAACGCCGCGCTTCGATCTGGCCTATCGCAACGGCGAAGAGGACGGATACAAGGAAGGCCTGCGCGACGGTGAAAAGAATGATCGTTTCGAACCCGTGCGCGAAAAGCGTTTCCGATCGGGCGACCATGGCTACAACAAGCGCTACGGTTCGAAGGAACTCTACAAGGACCGGTATCGGGACGGGTTCCGCCGTGGCTACGAGCAGGGATACCAGGACGGACGCCGATACGATCGTCGCAGCTCGAACCGCGGCCCGAGTTGGTGGCCCTTCGGGCGATAGATTCAGAACGTAGGGCAGAAGGTGCGATACGTAGGGCGTCCCTTCAGGGGCGCCGTGGCGCGGCTAAAGCCACGCCCTACGTACTACAGGCAAGTGAACACTGCTCGAGCCGGGCCAACTGGCGCCCTACAAGTCGAAGAATTTCCTCATCCGCACCAGGAGTGACGCTTTGGCAGAGGCCGGTGTCGCACCTGGTGCGGACTTGACGGCTTCAAGTTCTCCGCGCCGAACGGTCGCGGCTTCCGCAAATGCTTCGAGCACCGAGGGATCGCTCCGGACATGGGCGCCGAACGCGTCGGACGAGATCTCGAGCAGCGTGGAGTCGCGGCGCGCAGTGACCGTGGCCGTGCGCTGGTCGCCCGTGAGCAGTGACATCTCGCCGAAGTAACCGCCGGATTTCGTGACGGCTACTTCGCGCTTGTCCGGTCCAACCGTAATTGCGACCGTGCCATCGCACACAAGAAACATCGAGCCTCCCGGGTCGCCTTCCCTGACGACCACTTCATCGCGGCCAAACAAACGTTCGACCGCGGCTGCGGCCAGTGCCGCGTGCACCTCGGGCCCGAGGGTCGCAAAGATGGGCACCGCGGCAATCTGCCGTGCGAACTTCGCCTGCTCCGCGGCCGGGTCCTTCGGCACCTCGGTTCGTGCGTATTCGACTTGAATCGGCCAGGGAATCTCGATGTTGCGCCGCCGGAACTCGTAGTAGATTGCGTTGCGTACCTGGTCGCGTGCGCGTTCGTCCTGCTCGAATTCCTGCACCCAGAACCGGGCCCTGAAAATCAGCGCGGATCCCCCGAAGTCCGTCAGGACGACATCGGCCTCGGGAATCGGGAGCACGCGGGAACATCCGGCCAGGGCGGTTGTCATCGCGTCACGCACCACGTTTGGAGGCACCTCGTATCCGGTCCCAACTTCCACAAACAACCGCGTCGGTGAGAGCGGCTCCGAATAGTTCGTGATCGCTTCCTTGCCGATGATGTTGTTCGGCACGATGACGAGGTTGCCGGTCTTCGTTTGAATCCTGGTGGCGCGCCAGGTGATGTCCGTGACGCGGCCCTGGAAGGACCCGACTTCAATCCAGTGTCCGGGTTTGAATGGGCGATCGATTTGAAGCGCCAGACCGGCGAAAAAATTCCCGAGCGTGTCCTGAAGGGCGAAGCCCACCACCACGGCGCCGACAGCCGACGCGGCCAACAACTGGTCCGGGTGCACCAGCGTCACGACCAGCAGGAACACGCCGATAACCAGCGCGCCCTGGACAATGCCCGGCGCCCGCTCCGACGCCTGCGGACTGAACCACCGATGAAACAGCAGCGTCATGACGCCGTGAATGACGCCCAGCGTCAGCAACATCTGTTCGACGTTGTCCAGAAACTCCGGAGACACTGCCGCCGAGCTTCGCGCCAGGTGAGCGACGATGGCCGCGACGGCAAGCGCCAGCGTCAACCTGAGCCGGCGGCGGAGCGCAGGATTCTTTGCGGCAAACAGCACGACCACCGTGACAGCCAGCAGCACGATGCTGGCTGTCACGTAAGGACCCGCGATGCTCCCTGGCAACATCAGCCTGAGATGCCGCGGCGAAACGCCTCGAGTTCCGCCGGCGTCAGGGTGATGATGACGATGCGTGGATTCGCGCCGCCCTTGGCATCGCGATCCGGGTTCACGCCTCGTGTGCCAGCCGATGCCATGGTGCCGGTATTGGTTTTGTCCGGGCCAAGCTTCGATGAGAGGCCGCCAAGACCGAATTTGCTCTTCGAGGCGGGAGTCGGGGTTGGCGTGGCGGTCGATGAGGGCGAGGGCGTGGGGGACGGCTTGGCTGCGGAGCCGCCACCTGCGAGTGAGGACGAACCCGCTCCGCCTGCCACCACCGTGACCGGCACCGGCGTGTAGGTGATCGTCGCCTTGTATCGCGCCGCCACCATGGCCGTCGCCGCCAGTTTCTCACTCTTGATCTGCTTCGTCAGCCGATCCACACGAGACTTGGTCGCCGGATGCGAGGCGAAGACGCCACTCGGTTCCTTGAGATCCTTGTTGCGATCTGACAACCGTGTGAGAAAAGCGCCCAGGCCGGCCGGTGCATAGCCAAGCGTGTTCGCCAGCCGGATCCCGATCTCGTCGGACTGATCCTCATCGCCGCGGTCGTAGGCGTTTTCCAGCAGGTCGGCGTACGCCTGATTGAGGACGTGCTCCAGCAAATTGCTGCGGGTGGCGGCCTCTGTCAGAGCGCCGACCCTCTTGGATTTCTTGATCGCATTGATCGTGTGCTTGGCCGTGATGTGCGTGATCTCATGCCCCAGCACCCCCGCCAGCTCCGCCTCGTTCTCACACAGGGCCAACGCCCCCCGGGTGATGTGAACAAACCCGCCCGGAGCGGCGAACGCATTCACGCCGTCGGTATCGAGCACGATAAAAGTCCACGGCAAACCCGGCCGAGTACTGGACGCCGCCAGGCTCTTGCCGACAAGCGAGACGTACTTGTGCACGGGCGCGCTCTGAACGACTCCGTATTTCTCACGCAGCCTGGCACTGATGGCGGCGCCCATGTCCTGCTCTTCTTTATCGGTGATGACGAGGTCCTTGAGCTGGTCGGCCGCTCCCTTGACTTTGCCGGCGGCATTGCCGAGCCTGCCCAGCACTCCCTGCGCGAAGGCCGGCTGTGCCACTCCCATCACCAACGCACCGATAATCAGGAACTTCCTCATCACGTGTCCTTTCTTCCCGGCGCCCCTGAAGGGACGCCCTACGTACCCGGCGCCCCTGAAGGGACGCCCTACGTACCTGGCGCCCCTGAAGGGACGCCCTACGTTTCACTGCGCAATCACGGCATGGACCAGGATGGTCTGCGCCTTGCCCTTGACGGAGATCGCGCCAATCTCGCGCGTCGTTACCGGAATCGTCAACCGCGACTTCACCGCGTCACTGATCAGAATCTTCGCGTCGTGGTCCTTGGTGGCCGACTCCAACCGTGAGCCCAGATTCACTGCGTCGCCGATGACCGTGTAACTCATGACCGTGTCGGACCCGATGTTACCCGCAATCATCTCGCCGGAGTTGATGCCAATGCCAATCTCCACCATCGGCCTTCCCTGGGCCTTCCAGCCGGCATTGAGACGCTCCAGTTCCTTGACCATGTCCAACGCGGCGGCCACCGCATGATCGGCGTGCTGCGGGTCCGTCACGGGCGCACCGAACAACCCCATCACCATGTCGCCCACGAACTTGTCCAGCGTGCCGTGATGCCGGAACAGGACGGCCACCATGGCGGAAAAATACTCGTTGAGCTGCGCGACTACTTCCTCGGGCGTCGCTTTCTCCGACGCCGCCGTGAAGCCGCGGATATCGGAAAACAAGACGGTCATCTCCCGGCGATGGCCACCCAGGTGCGCGAGTGAAGGATCTGCGACCAGATGCGCGAATACATCTGGAGAAACGTATCGGCCGAACAGCTGCTTCATCAGCCGCTTCTGCCGACCTTCCACGAAGTACTGCCATGCCGTGCCGCCAAACGTCGCCAGCGCCAGCGCCAACACCGGCGCGACCAGACCCACCCACAGGCCCGCACCAATCGCCGCAGTTGCGGCCCATACCAGCAACACACCCAATGCGATGACCAGCGCGACGGCCCAGCCAACCGGCAGCGCAACCGCCGCAACGCCTGCGATTAGCGCCGCTGCACCTGTCGTGGCCACATCCACGGTTGTGCCGGCTTTCTTCATGAACAGCTGCGACATCACATCGTCCACCGTCGCGGCATGCAGGTGAACGCCCGGCATTGCCGGTCCGCCAAAGGGCGATGGATACGTGTCCTTCAAACCCGCAGCCGAAGTGCCGATGAAGACGTACTTGCCCGCGAACTCCTCGGGCTTGACGAGCGGCGCGGCGCCGTTGAGCATCAGGTCCTCGGAACGAAGCAGGTCTACGAACGAGTAGGTCGGATACGTGCGCACTCCCGCCGGGTCTGCATACGGTCCACGCAGCCGCAGCAGCATTTGGCGCGAGGGCGTCAGTGGCAGGCGCGCCTGGCCCACTCGCAACGAATCCCCTTCGAGCGACACCGCTGACGCCGGCATGCGGTTGCCGACCAGCGCCGCAGACAATCCGAGCCAGGGCACAGGCTGGCCTTGCGCGAACACAAACGGGATGACCCGGCGCGCCGTGCCGTCGGGATCAAGTTCCAGGACTGTGTGGCCGACGCCCGCGCTCACACCGGCGAGGCCGGTAAATGGCAGCCTGAGATACGGCCGCACCTGAAATACGGAACCGGGTTGGTAAGTCACGCCGGGAAGCGGCGGGGCCATCGGCACCGCGGCATCGCTTGTGGAGGACGACCCCTCAAACAGCGCTTCGGCCGCAAGCACCACATTTCCGGCTTGCTTGACGCTCTCCACCAGCGCGTTGTCGGAGTCCGCTCCCGACATGACCGTGCCGGAATCGCCCAGCGGGAAGGCACTGCGCAAGTCGCGATCGACAAACAGGATGTCAAAGGCGATGACCCTGGCGTTGGCCTTACTGAGAAAGTCCACCACCGCCGAGTGCACGACACGGGGCCACGGCCAGCGGCCAAATGTGGGTTCGAGCAGACGCAGCGAGGTTTCGTCGATCTCGACAATCGCGATGTCGGGGCGCACGGCTGCGCCCTTCGCCAGACCCGCGCGCTGGGCGGCGACCAGCCGCAGGTCGTACGTCGAGAGCTCCTGGTCTTTAAAGACGTCGAGGCGGCTCAGCGAGAACGCCAAGGCCCACGCCGCCGCGCCGATCGCGAGACCTATGGCGAGTTTTCGCATCGCTCGTGAAGAGTAGTCCACATGGACGCACAGCGTGTCCATGGCCCGGAAGGGCGGCGCCGGGCCGGCCCCGCCCGTGCCGGGATTGGAGGCCGCAAGCGAAGGCCTCGGTCACGGCAGCACATTTACCGTGTGGTTGCCCATCGAGCGAACGGCTGACAGGCCACCTTCAGCAACGTGCCGGCAAGTGGAATCGCCCCCGATTCAGGCGCTCGCGATTCTGGTGGTCGACGATAACGTGGATTCAGCAGAGATGCGCCAATTGGCGCGACTCCAGTCCGTAGGGCGTCCCTTCAGGGGCGCCAATTGGCGCGAGTGAAGCGTTGGGGTCGTCCGCCTCCGCCAAACAGTCGCTTCGCTCCTGGCTACGGCGGGACAGCCTTCGCGATAGGCTCGATGGCGCAGCCCAGCCGTAGCTGCGAGCGAAGCGAGCGTTCAGCGAAGGCTGGTAGCGGTACGGGGATTCGAACCCCGGTTCTGTGGTTGAGAACCACATGTCCTAACCCCTAGACGATACCGCCATGCGGGCTGACGGGCCCTGACAGGAACACTGAAAGTAGCATCGTGGCGAGAAGACGGTCAAGTCAGCGATAATTGACAGGTTTGGACTCTGTCATGCGCATTCCCCATACGCTCGTCGTCCTTGCCCTGCTCGCCGCGGCCTGCAGCCCTGCGCCACCTCCCCCGGCAGCACCGCCAGCCTCGGCGAAGCGCGTGGACGCAGGCACGGCCGGTTCGGTCAGCGGACGCATCGCGTTCAGCGGCACGGCGCCAAAGCCCGAGCTGCTGCGGATGGGCAAGGACGCGGCCTGCGTGTCGGGTTCGGGACCAAATCCCCAGAGCGATGCCGTGCTCATCAGTGCGGACGGCGGGGCGGACGGCGGGCTGGCCAACGCCTTCGTCTACGTCAAGGACTCGTTCGACGGTTATACCTTCGACACTCCTGCCACGGCCGTGACGATGGATCAGAAGGGGTGCGTGTATGTGCCGCGGGTGTTCGGCGTTCGCGTGGGCCAGCCGATCGAAATCGTGAACAGCGACGCCACCATCCACAACGTGCACGCCCTGCCGATGCAGAACCAGGAATTCAACGAGAGCCAGAATCGCGCCGGCATGCGCACCACCAAGGTCTTCACCGTGCCGGAAGTGATGGTGCGCTTCAAGTGTGATTTTCACGGCTGGATGGCTGCGCACGTGGGCGTCATGAGCCATCCGTTCTTCGCCGTGACGGATGCGGCCGGAGCGTTTTCAATCAAAGGCCTGCCGCCGGGCACCTACACGCTGGAAGCGTGGCATGAGGTATTCGGCACCCAGACGCAGCAAGTGACGATCGCGCCGAGCGGCCAGCAGACCGTAGCACTGGCGTTCAGTGCAAAGTAACTCCGAATCGATGCCAGCGGAGTCCCCATCAGTCGCCGCGACGCCATCCCGCGTCGCCGACTGGATCACGCTCGCCAAAATCCGCCTCAACACCCTGGTCGTTGCCACAACCGCCGGCGGCTACTACATGGCGGCGCGCGGCGATGTTGATCTGCTGACGCTCGCCGTCGCGTGCGTCAGCACGGCACTGGTGGCTGCCGGTGCCTCGGCGCTCAATCAAGTCAGCGAGCGTGACACCGATGCGCTGATGGACCGGACCCGAAACCGCCCGGTCGCCGTGAAACGCATGTCCGCCCAGGAAGGGCGCGTCGTGGGTGCCGTGTTCTCGGCGGCAGGACTCGCGGGCCTGGGCGTGGCCATCAACCTGCTGTCAATGTGGGTGGCGCTGGCGACACTGTTCAGCTACGTGATTCTGTACACGCCAATGAAGCGCTACACATCGTTCTCGACGGTGGTGGGTGCCATTCCTGGCGCGCTTCCTCCGATGATTGGCTGGGCGGCCAGCCGCGGGTCAATCGACGAAGTGGCGGGCTGGTCGCTGTTCTTCATCATGTTCGTCTGGCAGTTGCCGCACTTCCTGGCCATCGCCTGGATCTACCGTGAAGACTACGGGCGCGCCGGCCTGCCAATGCTGCCGGTGATCGATCACAGCGGCGCGATGACCGGACGTCAGATGGTGCTGTGGGCCGCCACGCTGGTACCCGTGAGCGTCCTCCCCACCGTCCTCAATCTTGCGACCCAGGTGTACGGTGTTGGGGTCCTGGTGCTGAGCATGGCCCAGTTCGCGCTGACGGTGCGATTCGCGATGAGCCGCACGAAGGCCAACGCTCGCGCAGTCTTCTTCGCTTCGATCATCTATCTGCCATTGCTCTGGATGCTCATGGCCGTTAGTAAATTGTGAACTGGCGGAACTGGCGGAACTGGCGGAACTGACGTGCTTTCCTTAACCGATCTCCCCGCGCTGAACGCCTCGCTGAACGCGCTCTGCACCGTGCTGCTGGTCGTGGCCTACGTGCACATCCGGGCGAGGCGCATCGATCAGCACCGGAAGACGATGCTGGCGGCGTTCGCCACGTCGGTGCTGTTTCTCATTTCGTACGTGATTTATCACGCGCAGGTGGGATCGAAACCGTTTCCCGGAACAGGCGTGTTGCGGACGGTCTACTTTGCCATCCTGATTCCACACGTGATTCTGGCAGCCACCGTGGTTCCGCTGGCGTTGATGACATTGCGGCGGGGACTGCGGCGCGACGACGCGCGCCATCGTGCGATTGCGCGGTGGACGCTCCCGATCTGGCTGTTCGTCTCGGTGACGGGCGTTATCGTCTACCTGATGTTGTACTGGTCCCGCCCTGCCTGAGATTCGCCACGGTCAGGGCCGTGTTGTTCAGTGTCCGGCGATCGTCGGCATCGCAGTCATTGTTTGTCAGGCTGCCGACGATGCAGTTGGCGCGCGTGCCACCGGGAATCCCCATCGCCTCTCCCGGCAAATACCAGAGATTCCCGGCGCAGACGAATGAACCGCCGGTGCAGAACGGATTGAGCCGAAAATCAGGATTGGCCCAGGCCAGCAGCCTCGTACAGCTGAAACCCTGCACAGTACAGATGTCGTTGTACGACATGACGGTGCGCCACCTGTGCCCGGGCTTGGTGTTCGCATAGCCGTGGGCATAAGTGTACGGCAGTGTCGCGGAACTCACGTACCAGTCGTGCTGCGCGCCCATATTGTGGCCCCACTCATGGGCCATCGTCAGGCCGGGAGTCACGCAGACTGTGTCCGTGACGCTGTATCCGGCTGTTTCGAACGCGGTGCTGACGGTGGTCATCACGTAGCCAATTCCGCAGGCGTCCGCGCCGTTCGGGTGGACCAGCATCATGACGAGATCGGCCTTGAACTGATCCCGAAGGGCCAACACGCCGCCAAGACCCGACAATCCCAATCGAAGGTTTGAGAGGTTGGTACCGAAGGCACTGCTCTCGACGTAGTTGACGAGGGCGGCATTCACAAGCCGCACCCGCTGTTGCACGCCGCTGTTTGCATACGAGGTGTTGGTCTCGCTGATGCCGATGTTGATGAGATTGGTAATCCCGGTGGAACCACCGGCGGCGGCCATCGCAAGTGGCGTGTAGACCACCATCACGTCAATGGTGTTCGCGGTGTCGGCCATCACCGTGTCCCGGGCGGCCGCGAACGCTTCCGTGGACAACGTGGGCATGACCGGCTCCGCCTCGCGCGGCAGTGCGCCCTGGTCGATCTGTGCGATCACATGCACTTCGCCCGTGGCCTGTCGATTGGCTGCCCGCACATCTTCCGCAGCCGGACGAATCTGGAACGCGCCCCCCGGCATGACGATGCTGCCGGTCATCAGGCGATTGCTGTAGACAAGCGTCACCGCGCTTGCGGGGACGTTCTCTACGTGCCCGACCCAGGTCACGCCGCCGGTGTTGGGATCGAAGCGATCGAAGACCGCCACGATAAACACATCCGGGAACAACTCGAGCGAGAGCGACGGCTCCCGGACGAGTTGCGGCCGCCGTGCAGGATCGGGCAGCGTCGCCACGTCGAGGGACACGAGGCGGGAGCGCATCACGCTTCGATCGAGGCTGGCGTTGATTTGATTGACCGTGTCACCCGACAGAACGGCATCAGTGGAAAGCGGACTGGATGCGGCTCGCACCGGACTGAGCCAGCCCGGGTTTGCCGCGACGAGCAGGCTGGCCCCCGCGATTACACCAGGCCGAACAAACGAAAAAGGTCTGCGCATACCGGGGTCCTCGCCGCTACTATACTGCCCGGAAGCGTTTCCAGGAGAGCTTCGATGCCATCATCGTGTCGTGACATCCGTCGGCCTGTCGTGCGGATGTTTCCAATACTGACTGCTGCTGCCCTGTGCGGGCTGCTGCCGGCCAGCGCGCAGGCCCAGACTTTTGCGCGACCGGGCCCCTGGACCATTGAACTGTACGGGGGTGGCTCGTCATCGTCAGCTTCGGCGGGGGGCACGCCCATCGGCAGCCTTCCTGCCGGCACACCATTCGCGCTGGCGTCCGGGCAACCGGGGCGCGCGGTGTCTTCATGGTTCTTCGGCGACGGTGCGGCGCTGCTCAACCAGGTACTGACGCAGTTCGCCGCAAATGCAGGCACGACTTTCCCTCGTCTCGCGCCGCTCGATGACGCACTGCTGGCTGGTGGCGGCACACAGCAAGGTGGCGTGGCATTCGGCCTCAGGGCGGGACGTGAATTGACATCGAAGATCAGTGTTGAATTCAGCGTGGAACGGGCGCTGGCCGGCCTGGGTTTCGGCGACGGCATGCAGGCCGCCCTCCGCGAAAGCAAGGACAGCTTCGAGGCCGCGTTCGAGGGCCTGCTCAACACGGCCCCGGTGACCAACCTCTCGGTGACTTCAACGCTCACGATGCGTGATAAACCGGCCGGGCAGACACGCTTTGCGGGCGCGCTGACATGGACCGTGATCAGCCGCGGGCGCGTGCAAGCCTATGTGACCGGCGGCGGTGGGATTGCCCTGAACAACGGCAGGGAGCAGGAGGCCATTCTCAACGGCAGGTACACGTTCCGGCTGTTTGGGGCCTTCCCGATGGACGAAATGGATCGAGTCGTGGTGACAGTGTCTCAACCCAAGACCAACGCGCTGGGTCTTGCGGGTGGCGGCGTCACGTACGACCTATCCTCGAGCATCGGGCTGCGCGTGGACGCGCGCCTCTTGATGAACTCCACCAACGAGGTGACGAAGGTCACGGCGGCGCCGAATGTCGCGGCCGGCAGTCCCCCACAGGTGCTGCCGACGGCCCAGAACATTTCCCCGGGGATTCAGTTCAGTACGCAACCTGGCGTGCGTTCGACACTCAGCGGACCGAACCAGAACCTGACGCTGTTCACAAGTTCCGGACTCAGCAAGCAGGTGCTGGTGACGGTGGGGATATTCAAGAGATTCTAGGTTCGAGGTACGTAGGGCGTCCCTTCAGGGGCGCCAGTGTGGCGTCCCTAAAGGGACGCCCTACGTACTACGGGGCAGTCGCAAGCGCTTTAGTACAGTAAATACTTGGCGCGCATCAGCCTCCACCGCGCTTCCCCTGCACTCCAACTCGCCGCAATTGTCGCCGGGTCGTCGCCGTTCTTGATGCGCGCAAGGCCCGAGGCTGAACCGAAAAGCCGAACAGCAGAGTCGATCTCGAACTTGCCCGGAAACAGCTTCACGAGGGCCGATGCGATCTCCACGCCCACCCGCACAGGTCTTATAGCGTTGCGATCGGTCACCACGATGAAGATGCCCTGACAGGCCTCGTTCGCGAACTTGCTGGCTGCGGGCGTGAACTGTTCGGGATAAAAGCGCACGCCGGGAATCGCACGCGCATTGAGCGCCTCGGAAAGGCGCATGCCGTCAATCCACGGTGCGCCGATGTGTTCGAACGGTGTGTCGGTGCCGCGGCCCACTGAGATGTTGGCGCTCTCGAACGACGCCAGGCCGGTGTAAAGCGTGGCCGCGTAGAGATTGCGCATGTTGGGTGACGGTCCAACCCACATCAGTCCGGTTTCGTCGAACCACGCATCCCGCCGCCAGTTGCGCATGGCGACGACCGTCAGGTCCGCGCCGATCTTTTTCTCGACGTTGAAGAGCCGCGCGATTTCGCCAAGCGTCATCCCATGGCGCGTGGGCATTGCCGGCAGGTACCCGATGAAACTGGCGGCATCGGGATCCAGCACCGGACCTTCGATCTGCAGCCCGCCAATCGGGTTGGGCCGATCCAGCACGAACACCTTGATTTTTCTCGGCGCCGCTTCTTCCAACACATACGCCATCGTCGTCATGTAGGTGTAGAAGCGCGCGCCGACGTCCTGCAGGTCGATGACGATCGCATCGAGTCCCGTCAGCATTTCGGCTGTGGGCCGGCGCGTGTCGCCGTAGAGAGAGTGAATCGGCAGTCCGGTGCGCTCATCTCGGGTGGATGGCACAGTGGCGTCGAGCAACCCTCGGATGCCGTGTTCGGGAGAAAACAGCGCGGCCAGAGTCACTCCCGGCGCATCGGCGAGCACATCAATCGTCGGGGCACGATCGCGGGCTTTGCCGGTGTGATTGGTCAGCAAGCCCACCCTCATGCCCTTGAGAGCGGCGAAGCCTGTGGCCCGAAGTACATCGATGCCGTTCTGCACTGGCGCGTATGGGGCTGCGGGCACAGCAGGTGTTTGCGCATCAAACATCCGGCGTGTTCCTGGCAAGCCTGACGCCGGCAGCGCTGTGAAGGCGGACGCGGCAATCGTGGCGACGCGTGCGCGCAATGGAGTGACGTCCCCTTTACCGTCGGGATGCACGCGATTCGACATGAAGACCACGTAGACCTGCGTGGCCGGATCAATCCAGATGGACGTGCCTGTGAAACCGGTGTGGCCGAACGAGCCCGCCGGCAGCAGCTCGCCGCGATTGGCAGAGTAGGACGAGTCGATGTCCCACCCAAGGCCGCGCACATTGACTTGATCCTCCGGTGTCGAAGGACTCGTCATGCGAGCGACTGCGAGGGGCGACAACACACGTGCATCGCCGAGTGCGCCTCCATGGAGCAGCATGCGTGCGAATCGGCTCATGTCATCTGCGGTGCTGAAGAGGCCCGCGTGTCCCGCCCCACCGCCCATGCGCCGCGCGGTGGGGTCATGAACCACGCCGCGAAGCATCTGCGCGCCGGGCCCTGCGCACGGCCACCCATACGGCGTGCAACTTTCCGTGGGTGCAATGCGGCTGCGCAACGCCGCCGGCGGGTTGAACATGGTGTCCGTCATGCCAAGCGGCTTGAACAAGCGCGTGGCCACGAACTGATCGAACGGCTGGCCACTGACTTTTGCCACGATGTCTGCCAGCAGGAAATACCCGATATCGCTGTAGACCAGCTGCCGGCCTGGAGCGGCGGTCAACACCTCTTCGCTCGCCAGATTGATCGCGGCTTCGTAGCCCACCCACGGATCGGCAAGGTCAACGTCGGGACGCAGGCCCGACATGTGCGTCATGAGGTGACGGACGGTGACGCGGTCTTTGCCGTACTTCGCGAAAGAAGGAATGTACTGCGCCACGGGATCGGTCAGGCGAACTTTTCCGTCTTCCACCAGCATCATCACGGCGGTGGTGGTGGCCACCACTTTGGTGAGCGAGGCCATGTCGAAAATGGTGTCGGGCGTCATTGCCTCAACCGCCGGTGCCACCGCACGGCTGCCGTAGGCCTTGCGATAGACGACGGCGTCGCCCCGGCCCACCAGGACCACGGCGCCGGGCAGCTTCTTGTCGGCAATCGCAGTGGCTACCGCCTCGTCGATCAAGGCAAGCCGCTTCACGTCTACGCCGGTCACGGCCCCTGCCGGCGGCCCGGATCCCTGTGCCATCGGCGCGACGGTGACGGCGGCCACCACCAGGGCGCTGGCCACCAGCCTGCCAATCGTTCGGTTGCCCGTCATCGTGTGGATTATACGCAGGGCCACGGGCCAGAGGCACATTGCAGGGAGTCGGTCTGGTATGTAAATATGTTTTTATGCGCACAACGGTAATGTTCGAACCTGCGCTCATGCGATCGGCGAAGGCACGGTCGGCGGAACGCGGGGAATCTCTGAAGACCCTGCTGTCGCGGGCGTTGGCGGCAGAGCTGGCGCTGCCGCCCACGGCGCCTGCACGCGTACGGGCGCGCCTTCCGCTCTTCGGCGGGGTCTCGGGCCCCACGGTGAGACTCACCAACGCGGACCTGGAGCAGGCGCTGGCCGACGCCGACGCTGAAGCCGCTCAATTGCCGGCGCGCCCGTCCACGGGAAGGACTCGGGCTCGCCCGTGAACCTGCTGGACGTCAACGTCTGGCTCGCGGCCGCCTGGGGTCGTCACGTGCATCACGGAGTGGCGAAAGCATGGGTGGATGCGCAAGACGATGAGCTGGCGTTTTGCAGAGTGACCGAGATGGCGTTTCTGCGCCTGGTCAGCAATCCGGCCGTGACAGGGTCCGATGTGAGAACCCGTAAACAGGGCTGGGACTTGCTGCTGGCGCTTCAGGACGATCCGCGAGTCCGATTCGTCGCAGAGCCACGTGGTCTGGCGCCCTTGTGGATCACGCTCTCCAAGCGTCACGACAAGAGCCACCTGCTCTGGACCGACGACTACCTCGCGGCGTTTGCCCAGGCCGCCCCCGCCAGGCTCGTGACGCTCGACCGCCGGATTCGCACGCGATACCCTTCAGTGGACGTGGTTGCACTTGCGTCGCCCGATTCCAGGATTTAGCTGCTACTCTTCCTCTGGAGGCCACGACACACCATGACGACCTACTCAATTCGCCGCCAGGCCCTTGTGCCGCTGGCCGGCCTGCTCGGACTCTTCGCTGTCTTTGCCGCGCCCGCGCTGACGGCGACCGAACAGGACGAAAAGGTTCTTTTCCTCACAGCGGTTGACCAGAACGGCAAGTCGATCACGGACTTGAAGACTGAAGAGGTCCTCATTCGCGAAGACAATCAGGAACCCCAGGTCGTCAGCGTGAAGAAATCCACGCAGCCTTTGGCTATCGTCATCCTGGCCGACACGACGAAACAGGCGGGGGGCGGAGCGATGATGGGCGGCTCACTGGGTGCAGCGAGTTCCAGCACCACGGCCTCTGCCGAACTCATCCGTGACATCCGCGTGTCAGTCGGTGCGTTCGTGAAGGACATGACCGCGGGGAGCCCTGAGACGGAGATGCAGATCATGGAGTTCGGTCAGGCGGCGGTCCCGATCACGAAGATGACGTCGAACCTGGCGGATCTCGAAAAGGGAGTCTCCCGGCTTTTCCCGAAACCCAACGCCGGATCGGTACTGCTCGAAGCGATTATTGAAGCGAGCAAGGAGCTGGCAAAGACCAAGACGCCGCGCCGCATCATGGTCTCGCTCAATATCGAGCCAGGCGATGAGCAGAGCAGCCCGAATGTCCAGAAACTTCATGATGAACTGGTGAAAGCACGTGCGGGCATCTGGTCAGTCTCCCTGCAGGTCGGCACGAACAAGAATGCGATGCGCGGCCTGGTCCTCGACAGGCTGACGGGCAACACGGGCGGCCGACGCGAATTCATCCAGTCTCAGTCGGCCCTTGAAATGGTCATGAAGAACTTCGCCGATAACCTGCTCCAACAGTACGAGGTCACATACAAGCGCGCGGCGGGCACCAAACCGCAGTCCGTGCTTGTGGGCGTCAAGCGCGACAACGTAAAGCTGTACGCCAACAGAGTTCCGCCACAGTAACGGAAACGCGTTCGATGACTCGGCGGGGGTGGGCCGGTGGCCTCGTTGTACTGGTCATAGCGACCGGAGTGCTCGCGGCCATCTGGTGGACGCGGACGGGTCCGTCGTACGTCCTTGCGCAGAACGCCGACCAAAACATTCTCCTGATCACCCTGGACACATTGCGCGCCGACGCGCTGGGGTCGTATGGCGGCCAGGCGGCTACGCCCAATCTGGACGCGCTGGCCGCACACGGGGCGCGCTTCACCTTCGCGCACGCCCATGCGGTGGTCACGCTGCCGTCGCACACGTCCATCCTCTCAGGACGGCTGCCCTACGAACATGGCATGCGCGACAACGCCGGATTCCGTGTGAAGGATGGCACAGAGACGCTGGCCACTCGACTCAAACCTCTGGGCTTTGCCACGGGCGCGTTCGTCGGCGGCTTCCCCCTCACCAAGCGGTTTGGCCTCACGCCGGGCTTTGACGTCTACGACGATCAAATCAGCGAGATGAAGAGCGACGTGACCTTCACGCTGCCCGAGCGGCGGGCAGACGAAGTGGTGGGCCGCGCCGTGGAATGGATTGGGCGAACGCCAGGAAAATTTTTCGGCTGGGTGCATGTCTTTGACGCCCACTCGCCCTACGCTCCGCCGTCAGAGTTCGCCGGCAAATACGCACGTCCTTACGACGGCGAAGTGGCGTGGATCGATCAAGCGCTGGCTCCGTTGCTGACACAGCTTGCCACTCTGTCGCGCCCCACCACGGTCATCGTGACCGCTGACCACGGCGAGAGCCTCGGCGAACACGGGGAAGAAACTCACGGCATGTTCGCGTACGAGGCCACGCTGCACGTGCCGCTGATCATCGCGACCGTCACCCCGACAGGCGGCGCGGCTAAAGCCACGCCCTACGGATCCCTCTCCACCAAGGGCCTGATCATCCAGACACCAGCGCGGCACATCGACATCGCACCCACAGTCCTCGACATCGTCTCCGGGCCTCTGGATGCGACGTGGCTCGGCTCGTCGCTTCGGCCGGTTGTCTCGGCCGGCAGCGGCCCGGACAGGCCCAGCTACTTCGAATCGATGACGTATAACCTGGTGCGCGGGTGGGCGCCGCTGCGCGGGGTCCTGCAGGCACGAACCAAATACATCGACCAGCCCATTCCTGAAGTCTATGACCTCTCGACCGATCCGGTAGAGAAGGTCAATCTCGCCGCGCGGCAACCGGACGTCCTGCAGGTATTGACGAACCTGCTTCGCACATTCAATGTGGGCGCTCCGCATCGACCGGGACAGGTGTCGGCCGACGAGGCCGCGGCGCTCAACGCGATCGGCTACCTGTCGGGCACCGCACCGGAGCGGCACGTCTTTACCGAGAAGGACGACCTGAAGAACCTGGTCGAGATCGATCGGGATCTGCACCGGGCATCCGAGCTGTTTCGCACAGGTCACCACGCAGACGGTGTGGCGCTGCTCCGCAGCGTGATCGATCGGCGGCCTGATACCGCCGATGCCTACATCTCGCTCGCCTACGCGTATTGGGAGTCCGGTCAGTGGCCGGATGCCATCTCCACGCTCGAAGCGGGACTTGCCGGCGAAGCTCCGGAACGCGACATCCGCATCAGGCTGGGCATCTACCTGGCCGAGAGCCGCAAGGATGTGAAGAGAGCGATTGAGCTGCTCGAGACACTACCGAAGTCTGACGCGGAAGGCCTCAATGCTCTGGGTCTTGCGTACGGCACGGCGGGGCGATTTCAGGAAGCCATCGTCGCATTCGAAGGCGTTCTCAAACTCGACCCCACCAGTGCGCTGGCCAACCAGAACATCGCGACGATGCTGCTCGAGGAGGCTGGCGCGAAGCCCGCCATTGCGGCGCCGAAAATCCGCGAGGCGGAACAGTTCGCGCGCAAAGCCATCGACCTCGATCCCTTACTGGCAAAAGCCTTCACCACGCTGGGCGTGATCCAGGCGCAGACGAATCGCGGGTCCGAAGCGATCGACAGTTGGAAGAAGGCGGTGTCACTCGACCCGGGCGAGTTCGACGCCATGTATAACCTGGTGCTGCTGCTCGTCCAGGCCGGCCGCATCGGTGAGGCGCGTACCTACGGCCAGCAGTACATCAACACGGCGCCCCCGCAACTGGCCGCCGACGTCGCGGTGATTCGGCAGATCCTTAGCCGATGAAACGACCGCTGCTGCTCGTCATCGGCATCGCGGCCCTCCTCAAACTGCTCATCCTCTGGCAACTGGCCGGCCATCCTCTGGTACAACCCGAGGTCGGCCTCGACACGACCGAGTATGCCGCGCTCGCCAGGCGCGTCATCGCCGGCGACTGGGCTCTGGGACCCGGGCTCTACTACGTGTCACCGCTCTACATCTACGTACTGGCGGTGGGCCTGGGGGTGACCCACTCGTTTACCGCGGTTCGAGTGTTGCAGGTGCTGCTGGGCGCTCTTGCGGTGGGCGGCATCTGGACGATGGCGCGAGCGTGGAGCACGCCTCGCGCGGCGTGGTTTGCAGCAGGGCTTGCGGCCACTACCGGACTGATCACGTTTTATGAAGTGCTGATCATCCAGGCGTCCATTGATGTGGCACTGACCACTGCCGCACTGCTGGCGCTGACATGGGCGTTGACGGGCCGTGGTGCGCGCTGGTTCGTCATCACCGGCATCGTGTTTGGTCTCGCCTCACTCAACCGCCCGAACATGGCCTTGGCGGCGGCCGGTGTGGCGGCGGTCATGCTGATCCGCTGGCGAGTGCGGCCGGCCATTCTGCTGGCGGCTGGCGTAGTGATGGGCATGGCGCCGGTTGCGGTACGGAATGCCGTAGTGGCCAATCAATGGTCGCTGGTCTCATCGCACGGCGGCCTCAATTTCTACATCGGCAACTCGGAGATGGCCACCGGGTTCTATCACGGCGTGCCCGGCATTCAGCCAGACATCAAGGGCCAGTCTCGAGACACCCGCCTCGTGGCCGAGCAGGCACTGGGCCGGCCACTAACGGACGCCGAGGTCTCGGACTACTTCATGGACCTCGGGTGGAAGTGGATCCGCGAGAATCCCGGGCCGGCCACGCGCCTCTTCCTGAAGAAGCTGGGATTCGTCTTTCATGCCCAGCACGTAGCCCTGCCCTACTCGTACCCGTTTTTCGTCTATGACGCGGATACATCACTGCGTTTCTACGCCATCGGGCCCTGGCTGCTGATCCCGCTCGGGGTCGTGGGGCTGGTTGTGATGTGGGGGCGCGCCCAGGACCAGTCGAGCGCACTTGTGTGGATCGCGTTCGTCCCGATCTACGCCGTGTCAGTTGCGATGTTCTTTGTCGCTGAACGATATCGGCTTCCACTGCTTGTCCCGCTGTGTCTGGGATGCGGCATTGCGCTCGATGCGTTCGCCGGGCACGTGAGCGCGCGGCAGTGGAGACCGCTGGCCGTCCCGATGCTGGCAGTGATCGTTGGCCTTGGCCTGGTGAACTCACGGCAGACGATCAGCGACGCCAGGTGGATGGAAGGACTCAAGATGGCGCAGCGCCTGGCCATCCTGAATCGTGACGCAGAGGTCGCGGAGTGGGTCAAGAAACTGGAACCGGGAGCCGAAAGACCTGGCAGAGTCCAGCACGAAGTGGGCATGCAGTACTTCCTTGGGGGCAAGCTCGATCGCGCGCTGCCGTACCTCACCGAAGCCCAGCGCCTCGACCCGGGTCAACCCGAAGTGGAATACGGCCTGGGCCAGGCATTACTGAAGGCAGGGCGGCCCGCCGACGCGCTTCCACATCTTCAGCGCGGCGTTGCCGCCGGCACGACGGCACCTGTCGCGGGATACGACCTGGCTGTGGCACTGCAGGCAACCGGCGATGTTCCTGGAGCAGTCCGGGCGATTCGAAACATCAACCCTGCGCCAAAGGACTCGTCGGAAGTCTGGTTGAAGATCGGCAGGCTGGCCGCCTCATGCAAGGCCCCGGACGTGGCGGAGCGCTTTTTCAAACGTGGCGCGGAGTTGGCACCCAACGACGCCGGCGCCCGCGTGCAGTATGGACTCAATCTGCTGGTGCTCAATCGCATCGACGAGGCCGCGCGCGAATTCGACGCCGCCGTGCGGCTGGATCCTCGCGACCCGGACGCACTCGCGCACCTGGCCTATTGCGAATTGGTGCTCGGCCGGAAAGACGACGCGCGGCGCCATGCCGACGCGGCGATCGCGATTGCGCCCGCACACGCGCTGGCCGCAGGCGTGCGCGCGAGAATTCAAGGTACGTAGGGCGTCCCTTCAGGGGCGCCGAATTGGCGCGGCTAAAGCCACGCCCTACATGCTCGTGCGAACTCTAGCGCTTTCGTATTGTGGCGATCGCGGTGCCGGCCACTTTGCCGCCGGTTTCAACGCGGGCGCGAACGCGATACGTGCCCGGGGGCAGATCGCCGGTCGAGAACTCCGTGATCACGCGCAGGATGCCAGCCGAGAACTGCGGCACGACGTTGCGTTCCTCCACCGGATCGGTTTCGCCAACCTTCGTTAGCGTCATCTCCACCTGCACGTCGTTCTTCATGGCGTCGACGACACCTGCTGCGCCGCCGGCCGGCGCATAGAGTTCGAGTATCGCCTGCAAGCTGGTGGCTTCAGCCGGCATGTCTTCGAGCGCGAAGAGGTGAGGCTGGCCTTTCGCGTCCACCCATGCCGTCATCAAGTCACTGGCGGCCAGGGGTCCCATCGTGTTCAGCACGGCGTCCACTGGCACATCGATCGCGCCAAGGGCGCCCGTGGCATCGGCCACCGCCAGTCGGAGCCGATATGAACCCGACGTGACTGGCACCGACAATGACAGCTGGAACGGTCCCCCGCCCACCGGGGTCACCACCTCGCGCCGGCCGCTGGTCATCGCGCCCAGCGCGTCCCCATCCTTCACAAGGCCGAACATCGCCACCAGCGGCCCTCTCACAGACGATGGAATCTCGGCGCTGACGTTGAGAGCGAGCGTGGCGTCAGTCGCCGAGCGCCGAAGCGAGGTGGCCACCCGCAGCGGCACCGCGCCGTGAGACTGGCCGTGACTGATTACTGTCTTGAGCTTTTCGTCAATCGTGGGTTCAGCTGCCGCGAGCGCCGACGAAGCCGGGGCCACGCCGTGATGATTCGCGTGAACGAGCAGGCCCTTCCGATTCACCTTCGCTTCGACGCGATCAATGCGCGAGATGTCCATGTCCGCCGATGGTTCGACGCCGAGGCGATACACGGCGGCACTGGCAGAGCGGACGCGCGCAAAGAACGGCGCCGGCTGGCCGATGATGCGGTAGAACTGTCCGCCGGCCATATCGGCCATCAACTGGGCGCCGGCCAGATACATCTTGTTGTCTTCGATTCGGCGCTGCGCCGCGCCGGTGTCAGTCAATGGCGGCGCTGGGGCGCCCGCTGCCCTTGTCGGCGCCTGCCTGCGACCTCCGTCCGCCAGGCTCAGGTCACGCTCCTCCATCAGGACGCTGACCTGCACGCCGGCAGCGGCGGCGGCCTTGACCAGAGGCGTCAACTGGGAGGCATCACGACCGATGGCCAGCCCATCAGACAGCACAACGAGATGTCGCAGCCCTGTCGCGGCCTTCATGGCCTCAATGACGGCGACATAGGAGCCGATCTGTCGCTGTGTGGCTCGCCGGACCTGCGTGGCAATAGTCCTGGCCTGCTTGCTGACTTGTGCCGCGCAGTCGTTTCCTGCAATCAGGACCTCAAGGACCGTACTGTCGACTTCGGTCCGGCTCCCCAGGAAACAGGCGTTGGCAATTGCCACCTTCAGTTGCTCGTTGTTGCCATTCGCGATTTCGAGCGCCTGGTGGACTCCTACCGCCCCGTCGGCATCGGCGTTTGGATCGCCCGCGAAATCCGCGTCCCTGCCTGCTGGCGTCAGGGACTGGAAGTCGCTCGCCTCTCCGGCGGCGTGGTCAAGCGCCGACCGAACCCTGGTCCGGTCGGTGGTCGGATTGACAGTGGCCGAGCCACTCGTTGTGGCAAGGCCCACGACATCGGCAGCCGGCAGGCCGTTCACGAACGTCTTTGCCGCAAGGAACAACGCCTTGCCGCGCATCGGTGCAAACGACAGGTCGTCGATGAGCAACACGAACACGCGGTCTTCGCCTTTCTGCTTCGCGGCGGCGATGACACCGTCATTCGACGAGACCTGCGTGCCCTGCCTCGCACCGTCGGCAACTCCAGGCATTCGCGGCACCACGGCAGCAGCAGTCGGCGCAAGCTCGGCGGCCGCTTCGACGAACGTGAGTACTTTGACTGGACGGACCTGGCCGTTGAGCTTGACCTCGAAGTCACCCGCCTTCAGGCCCGGCACGGGTTTGCCGTCAGCGTCGAGGACCGAGACGTCCACGGTGACCAGAGTGACCGCGCTTCGAAAGGTCGGGGGCGCCTGCTGCCGGGCACCCAGGCTCGCGGCCAGGCTTATTGCCAAGCCGAGTGAACCCGCGTATCGAAAACGGTCACGTAGGGTCATTGTCGCCATGGTAACTCCAATGCCCGAACATTTTGGCGCCCCTGAAGGGACGCCCTACGTACGGCGCAACGGGACGTAGGGCGTCCCTTTAGGGGCGCCTCATGGGTGTAAGATCAGGCCCGGTCCTTCCACTATGGGGTTCTGACATGCGTGGCATGCGCAACGTTCTCGTTCTGGCTCTTGGCCTTGGCGTTCTGACGGCCCCCGGCGTCGCCACTGAATCACTTCCGCCAGTTCCGGCAGTTCTGCCAGTTCCGCCAGTTCCGCCAGTTCAGACGCCGCCCCAAGCTACGTTCCGCACGACGACGTCGCTGGTTGAAGTGGATGTGGTGATTCACGACAAGAAGGGCGACTTTGTCGGGGGATTGAAGGCCGAGGATCTTCAGCTATTCGAGGACGGCAAGGCCCAGAAGATCGAGCAGTTCTACATGGTGTCGCACGAGCGCGGCGGCCAGCTGATTCCCGTGACGGGCGACCAGCCGGTGGCGCCCGAAGATCGAGCACGCCGGATTTTTGTGGTCATGTTCGACGAGGGGCATCTGGCGCACGAATCGCTGATGCGCACCAAGCAGGGCGTCATCACGTTCATCAAGGAGAACATCGGCCCTGGGGATTTTGGGGGCATCTTCCAGAATGGCGGCATGTATAACGGCCGGCTCACGACCAGTCAGGCGGAACTGCTGGCGGGCGTGAACAAGGTGAGCGTCGGATTCGAGAATCGGCAATCGTTGCTCGCGACGTTCCGGGAATTTCCGAGAATCCCCAGTGAGATCGATGCCGCACGAATTGCAGAGGGGTCAACTGAGGTGGCGCGTCGCGTGGGCGAAATGGTCTGCCGGGATGACCCGCAGTCCTGCGCACTCAATGGCGGCCTCAACCAGGTGGAGAACCTCATCCAGCAGAAGTCGCGCCTCTATGTCCGGCAGGCGCGCATGTTGACCTACGCCACGCTGCAGAACCTGCGTTACGTCGTGAGCCGCCTGAGCCGGATTCCCGGGCGCAAGACGCTGGTCTTTCTCTCCGAAGGGTTCTTTGTGGAGGAGGCCCGAGATGACCTGCTGGCGATCGGCGCGGACGCAGCGCGCGGCGGCACCACGATCTACTCGATCGACGGCCGAGGCCTGATTGGTGCTCCCAGCGCCACGTCGGACGTTCTGAACACGGCCGCCGGCCGCTCGACGGCCTTCGACAGCGGCGAGGCCGCGCCGTATCTGCTCACATCCGCCACGGGCGGCATCCGCCTCCAGAACATCGACGACATCGGCCGCGCCTTCAACATGGTCGTGCGCGACACCAGCACGTACTATGTGATCGGTTATCGCCCTGACAACGCCGTGATGGACGGCAAGTTCCGGAAGATTGAAGTCAAGACCAACATGTCAGGTGTGGACGTCCGCTCACGCAAAGGCTATGCGGCCGTGGCCCTGCCGCCGATGCAAGCCATTCGAGAGGGCTGGAGCAAACGCTGACTGGCGCTCCTGAAGGGACGACCTACGTCCACTATTTATTATTCAGGGATTTACTATTTATCATTTGAAACACGCATCCAGCAAGCTCTCAATAATAAATAGTAAATCGCCAAATAATAGATCCTCCCGGCCTTACTTGATGATGACCTTGACTTCGAAGCGGCGGTAGTTCGCGTACGTCGCGAGACAGCGGATTTCCTCGAACGTCGCTGGAAGGTTGATCCTGGGGTCTGGGGCGATTTCAATTTTCCTGCCGCTCTGATATCGCTCGGCAAAACTCACCGGCACCCACATCGCCAGACGCGCATCAGGCCCGTACGTGGTCGTCATCTCGATGGTCGAGGCGCCAATCTCTGTCACCATTCGCGCCCGCTTGATGCGACCACTGCCCGCCTCCACGACGAATTCGCCTTTTGATACGACGGGATTCTGCGACAAATCCCGAATCAGCGTGTCAGGTCCAGGCGCCTCCGAAAACCCTATCGTCACCCAGACACCATCGCGGCTCTTCTGGACGCCCTTCCTGGTGAACCGGACCTGCGACCGATAGCGGTCGTCGAGCAGGAGCAGGCTCAGCGTGGGCTCGTTGAAATTGCGCGACACCTTCCCGAGATTGAAACGCGAGTTGTACGACTTGAATGTCCGCGCGACCTGAGTCGGGGGCAGCGTGCGCAGTGCCTCGCGCAGGTTAGGCCGCTCCACAACGGCAGTGCCATCAATCGACACCACGTCGCGCATCGCCATCCAGTCACCCGACGCCGGCGCAAACATGAAGAACACTTCGCTGCGCAGCCGGCGGACGAGCGGCATCGAGTCATCACGAGGAGTCTGCGTGACGATTTGCTGCCGGTAGTCCTCGTCGGCCAGCAGGGCCGTCAATGCGCGCTGATAGTCCTTCACGTACGCCGACGCACTCGTCACAACCGCCTCGAGGCTTGTGGGATCTGATGGCGGGCGAAAGGCGTGCAGGGGCGGCAGGATGACACCGGCCGCCAGCAGGAGCCCGATCGAAAACTCTCGAGTCATGTCTCTGTTGCCAGAGTCTGACTCATTTCCGGCCCCGGGCAATGCCCGGGGCCGGCTTGTGCCGCCGTAGCCCGGCGGATGTGTGCGGCGCGGCTAAAGCCACGCCCTACGGTCGTGGTCCAACTAGAACCAGATCGTTACGCCCGCCCGGAAGACCCGCGGCGGCAGAATCGAGCTGATGCGGTCCTTCGGAAGCGTCGGGTTCGACGTCGTCCCAAGCGAGCTTACGTTGTTGCTCGAGAAGCCCCGTACCGCCGCCGTGTTCAGGATGTTGAACCCGTCGATCGTGGCCTTGACGCGGTTCTGGCCGCCTCGGAACGAGAACGTCTTGCTCACCCCCAGGTCCCACAGCTTCGTCTGCTCCAGGCGAGTCGTGCCGTCCGGCTCGAACCGTAGCGTGGCGTACGAGATCGACCCAGAGGTGCCGCCGTACACATTGCCCGGCCCTTTGATTGACATGATCCGAGCATCCCCATCGTTCAAGTTGAAGTTGGTGGACGCCATGATGCCCCAGGGCAGGTCGTAGCTGCCGTTGACCTTGACCAGGTACCGCGCGCCGACGTTGGTGCCATTGCGGTATTCGACTCCTGTGGGATTCGTGAAGCTGCCCGCCGGGAGGTAGTCATTGCGTTTCTGGATCGTCACGGCCACGTTGAACTGCCACTTGTTGCTGTAGCGCTTGTTGAGCGTCAGGTCCACGCCCTGATACGACTGGAAGGCCAGGTTCGTCTGCGTGATCGTGGCTCCAGTCGGCCGTGTCTTGCCCTGCTGCACCGTGAAGTAGTTGGCGCTCTTGCCGGTCACCGGATCGGTGTGCGTCAGGGGGGTCGCCGAGTAGACGGACGCCTGCGGGAAGCCTGCTGCCCCCGGCTCGTAGCCGATGATGTAGGTGGCCAGGCCGTTATCGTACCGACGGTAGATGTAGTCGGCGCCCACCGCCAGGTTGGCAATCAGTTCGTGCGAGACGCCCATGGTCATTTCGCGCGTGCGGCTGAGTTTTGCATCCTTGCCCACGCGGTTGCCACCGGCCTGCAGCACGCCGTTGATGAAGTTACTGGGTCCGGTGGGAATGCCGATCAGTTCATTCGCCGTGATCTTCCCATCGCGGTTCGCGTCGGTCCAGCAGGTCGAGCTGTCCGGGTCGCACGCTCCGCTGCCCAGGCTGTCGCCCCAGTACAGGCTTACGGTGTCAATCAGGCTCGAAATGGACTCGGCCAGGGTGACCTTGGTGGCGTAGTAGAAGGAGCCGGTCGCCTTGAGCGACGTCTTGCCGTTGCCGAACAGGTCATACGTCAGCGAGACGCGCGGCGAGAACTGGTGGAACGGCCGCAGCTTTTCGAACTGGCCCGTGATCGGGCTGATGGCCCCATCGGCATCGTCTTCACACTGCGCCGGCAGCATGGTCGGCACCACCGGGTTCGCCGCCACACAGCTGCCCAGCAGCTTCGACTGCTGCCAGTCATACCGCAGACCCGCATTTACGCGCAGCCGCTTGATGCTGTAAGAGTCCTGGATGTACCCGTTGTACGACCACCAGTCGTTGTGAAGGATGGAGTCGCGGTCCAACTCGGCCTCGAAGGGCACCAGACCCACCGGCGAACCGGGCGCCACATGAGTTTTGCCGTCTCCGCAGTTCTCGAGCGTGTCGTCCACGCACTGCACATACGCGGAGCCTCCACCGCTCACGTGAGAGAAGCTCAGAATCGGATTGTGCCGGTAGCCAGCACCGAACTTCAAGCTGTGGTCGCCACCCAGCACGTTCGACAGGAAATACGTGCCGTCCGTCTTGACGTCCAGCCCGGGCCGCCGCGTCTGATAGGACGAGAACAACGACCGGCTCTGGTTGCCCGTCGTAATAATCACCTGCGGCTGAATGTTGAACAAGCAGTCGGGCTTCGCGGCCTGCGGATATGACGAAATTTCCTTGGAGCCTGTGTATCGCGAGTTGGCGCAGTCGCCCTGCGAGTCCTGATAGTCCAGGAAGAACCCGCCGAACACCTTCGTCGCCGAGGTGTTGAACACCAGCCGGTCGCTGGCAATCCACGTGTGCGTCAACTGGTGCGTCGGCAGCGGGAAGTACTTCCAGTACGTTTCGCTCGTCTGAATCGTGACGGATTCCTTCTCGGTAAAGGCGGTCGCGCCCCGCGCGTTTCGGAACTTGTTATCGCTCGAGAACTGATACTGGAACTTGTGCGACGCGTTCAACTGGTAGTTGAGCTTCGCCTGCTTGTTCTTGATGACCGTATTATCCGGCGACAGACAGTCCTGCAGGGTCGAGAGCTGGTCGAACTTGATCGCCCCGGTGTTGGTCAGCAGCGTGCCGGCCCGCTGCGCGTCGGCGAACCCCACGCATTCGGGCTTGGACCGATCGAAGAAGTTCACCACGCCGTTGCTGATGAACTGCTTGTCGGCCGCGGCCCACCACCAGAGGCGGTTCTTGATGATCGGCCCGCCGTACTCGCCCGAAATGTTGTAGATCTTCTTGAGAGGCGCGCCCGACAGGAACCCCGACGTGCCCTTGAGGAATTGCGCCTCGGTCACGTTGTTGTTCTGCATCTTGTCGTTTTCAAACGTGCCCACCGCCGAGCCCTTGAACACGTTGCTGCCGCTCTTGGTTACCAGGTTGATCGACAGCCCAGACGACTGCACCGACACGTCGCCGCCGCCGTTGGTCACCGAGATCTGGTCGAACGAGTCAAAGTTGAAGTAGCTGGGCGACGAGTTCGACGACAAGTCCGTGATCGACCCGCCTTCC